>CAZSGC010000022.1:0-17624 GCA_964606225.1 uncultured bacterium
TATACTGCCTCTTTATCACCGTAGACCGTGGAGAGGGAAGAGAATTCCCCTTTTATTCCTTTATTCCCAGCCAGGTTAAAGTCTTCCCTCATTATTTCTCCATTCTCATAAACCAAATCCCACAGATAATTTATCAGAGTAGCCTTTATCTCTTTCTCTCTTACTTTACCCCTTATTTCTCTTAAGATACCCACAGGCTCACGATTAGAGAGGGATTGCAGAGTTCTCTTTTTAAGTCGGGCATATACAATATTCCCTTCACATACACCTATTTCTTCCTCCTCTCCCGAAGGTGCTTCCGCCTTTTTCATGAGCCATCTTCCATTAATTAAGAGAAGAGATTCTTCAGGGTTGGCTATATCTTCTAAACACTCTTCCCAATTATTGAAAGAAATGCCCGTTTTTCTCTTGAAAAGAGGACATAGATATTCCCGAGTGAAACAGTAAACTTTCTCTGGGGAAAGGACCTTTACTATCCTCTCTCGCAAGGAGAAGTATCCGCATCTTAACTCAAATACCGGACGGGTATAAGTAAGGGGATAAAGGTCCTCATACTTCTCATCTTCAAAAATCAAGATTTTCATAGTCACCCTCCTTAATTTCTAATTAATCTTTACCGGAAGAGTCACGGTACCATAAGGTAAAACTCCCACCTTTTCCTCCTTCCCGATTATCTCTTTAACCTGGGAAGGGGAAGAGAGAGGTGTAAGGAAAGCCTCTCTTACTTCTTCCTTCATGGAAGAGTAAACATATATTTTAGCCCATTCTACCTCTTTAGCAAACAGATAGGCTTTATGTGCTCCGATGATAAATTTTTTCTTTATTCTTTCTTTTATCTCTTGAGGAGATTTCGCTTCTTTTACCCAGTCTTCAAAGATTTTTGAACCCCAGCCTCTCCGGCACTCAGCAAAAAGGAAAATTTTCCCTCCTTTCTTCACTATCTTTTTGGCTGCTTCTATAGCCTTTTGTGCCTGATAGAGATCAATATCTCTTGGATATCCACCGCAGGAGGTAATTACTGTGTCTACTTCTTCCATAGGAATCTTATACATTTCATCTACCATTTTAATCCCTTCCTGGAAAGCACTAATTAACTGTCCCGCAAAGACACCTACTATCTCTTTTTGAGAATTGAGGACCACATTCAGAATGAAATCTACACCTACCTTTATAGCAATTTCTTCAATCTCTTCCTGGAGAGGATTCCCCTCTTTTTTTCCTGCTTCTGCTCCTGGCAAGTCCATCCAGGAATGGATAACTCTTATGGATTCCTCATCTGCTATTCCTGGATGAACACTCTTGGGTCCCCCACCGTAACCGAACAATTGATGATACTCCACATCTCCCACCAGTATTTTTAAGTCCGAATTCATAAAGTATCTATTAAGAGCCACCTCTATACCTCGTTTGCTCTTTCCCAGAGAGGTGAGATTACCTCTGGGATTATGATTGTAAACCCGGTAATTTTCGGCAATCTTTCCTAAAAGTTTTCTTTTTTCCTCTCTGCTTAGAGGGGGATGAAGTCCTAAGCCTATAATTATAATAATATTTTCTTTTTTTAATCCTGCTTTATGGAGTTCTTCCAGTAAAGGAGGAAGGAGAATTTTGTTAGGCACTGGACGGGTGTTGTCATCCACTACAATAGCCGCTTTCCTTTTCCCTTTAGCCAGTTCTCTTAAAGGAGGGGAGTGGATAGGAGAGTTTAACTTCTCCTTTATCACCTTTTCTACCTGGGGTAGACCTTTTCTCTCCTTAGGGTAACCGTAAATTATCCGATTTACCTTGGGTATCTCTACCTCCACTACTCCTTCCCCATAGGGAATTCCGAGTTTCATCCTTTAAACTATAAGGAAAGAAGGCTTTTGTGAAGCTCTCTACCCACTTTATTTCTTACTTTCCAGATAGGCTTTCTTTAAAGTGTCCCCTCTTAATCCCTGTCTTAGAGCCTCCAGAGCCAGAATATCCTCAGGAGGAATATTCCCTAAGTTTACATTTACTCCAAATCTCAAAATCAAATACTGTTGCTGATTTTTCAAAGGTGCCTCCCACATAAGAACATCCGGGTCAGAAACGAGGGAAAGAATCTCCTCTACTTCTGATTCTTTGATTTTCCCTTCTGCATCGTAAATCCCTACACCTTTACCTGCCTCTCGAGCCTCAACTATCACTTTAAAAGCGCCATTCTTGAGGTCCTGCTCAATCTCTTCACCCATTAACTGGAGGGGAGGCTTCTCCTCGGGTTTCTTTTTGCCTATCTCCGAGATTACTTTAAAGCCTGCCTCCACTGCCTTCTTTACTACCATTTCCCGTGTAGGTAAATCCATCTCAATAGTTCCATCAGAAACTTCGATGGTGGTAAATCCCAGTTCTTTTGCCCTTTCCAGATATTTATCGTAAACGCCTTGCCATACTGCTACCTCCAAGAAAGTTCCTCCTGGCATAACTTCAATCCCTGCCTCTTTAAGAAGAGCAATCTTTTTTATGGTCAGGTCTCTGTCGTAAAAGGCACTGGTTCCAAAAGTAAATTTGACCACGTCAATGTAATCAGCAGCCATCTCTATAAGATCCTGAGTCTGCCGTAATCCTATACCTTTGTCAATTATCATGGTAACCCCTGTTTTCCGTGGTTTCTTGCTTCTCCCCGGCACAGGGATTTGAAAGGCATTATCCCATGCTTTCATAGTTTCACCTCCTGTAGACAGTTTTCCGTTCCTGCTATCAGGGTAAAGGACCCTTTGATCTTAGCCTTCTCTAAAAAATCTCTTACTGCCTGAAATCTCTTAAGAAGCAAGGCTGAGTTATCCATACCTTCTACTGGTAACTCCTCGTATAGTAGGATGCTCTCTCCCACTTTCTCTGAGATGTTATCAAATATCATCTTGGTAAGAGTCCGAATGGATTTTATAGGTGAACGGATTACTTTTTCTCTTTTCTCTTCTACATGGGGAAAAACTAAAACTATGGAAGGGTCTTCGAGGGTATCAAAGGAAGTCTGGTATGTACTCATATCCACAGTGATTTTTGTCCCCCATTCATTCTCTACCTCTGGTATCTTTACTCCCAGAAGGCGAGCGGCTTTCGGGTAGTCATATTTTAAATTCCCCACTCGTATATTATCCGCCAGAGAACCTTTGAAGAAGACCACCTTCTCCCCCTTTATCTGGAAGTGTATCATCTCCGTGCTAAAGATTTTAAATCCTTCTTCAATCCCTTTTAAGAGGAAAGTAGTTTTCCCTGAGCCCGCTCCTCCAGCAATTATATAGAAGAGGTTTTTATTTTCCTCAAAGAGCCCACAAGCATGAAAACTAAAGATTCCGTATTTTTCTTCCAGTATTTTTAAGGTATAGCGGTAGAGAAGTCCTTCGTTTCCCAAAAGGGAGTATCTCAAATCCTTACTTTTCAAGTGAAGGTGAGTAAAATCTCCCACTGCTGTAATTTTTTTATCTTCTTTAAAAACTCTTGGGCTCTCTCCTTCCACATCCACAATATATATATAACCATCCAAATCTTGAGAGTAAGGAATCTCCTGTATTTTATGAAAATCCGTCTCCAGAAGATAAAACTTATCCTCCTCTACCAAGGAAGGAGAGTTAGTAACCAAACCTATTGTAGCTTTAAGGATTTTAACCCCTTTTCTATACCATTTCATACTCTACCTCCTCCGTAATTTTCTTTCCATACCCAGGCCGCACTTCCTAAGCACCCTCCTTCTTCTCCTAAGGTGGAGGGTAAAATTCGGACTTTCTGGTAGGGCAGAGAGAGGGCATTTTCCTTAGCAGTTTTTCTAATCTCTTCAATGAAGGTATCCTCTCTTCGAATTAGTCTCCCTTCTACAATGATTAACTCTGGATTGAAGAAATCTATAAGTTGAGCCACTACCAATCCCAGATATCTTCCTGCCCTTTGGAGCAACTCTTCCCATTTCTTATTTCCTGCCTCCAATTCCTGCCAGAACTCTTCTATATCCACCTTTTTTCTCTTGATACGAGAAGCGGTCTTCAGAATAGAGAGTTCAGAGGCTACTGCTTCCAAGCATCCTCTTCTCCCACAGGCACAGAGAGGACCATTTTTATCCACACATACATGAGCAATTTCTCCTGCAGAGTTAGAGGCTCCCTTATACATCTGCCCATTTACCAAGATCCCCGTACCTATTCCTGACCGCACATCAATACATATTATATTCTGTGCTTCTTTCCCCACACCGAACCACTTCTCTGCCAGCAGACGGGTTCGGGTATTGTTCTCTACAAAAATGGGGAGATGGCACTCAGCATAGAGAACATCTTTTAAAGGAACATTCTCCCAGTGAGGCATAAGAGCATGGGAGATTACCACTCCTGTATCTGGGTCTATCAGCCCAGGTGCTCCTATCCCTATACCGCTGATTTTGCCTCTATCTATACCCGATTTTTCTATCAGTTCATTGAGGAGGGAGATTATCTTTTTCAGGATACTGGACCTGGTTTCTTGGGGAGAGATATCCTTCTTTATATAAGCCAGTTTTTGAAAAGCAAAGTCCGAGACCATTCCACGGAGTGCCACTGCTTCCATATCCAGACCTATAAAGTAGGCTTGAGAGGGATTTAACTGAAGAAGGGAGGGTTTTCTTCCCCCTCGAGAAGTTCCCCTACCTTTTTCCTGAAGTAATTTTTCCTTTATCATACGGACCACCAGAATGGAGACTGTGGAGTTATTTAAAGAAAGTCGGTCACTTATCTCCTGTCGGGAAACAGCCCCTTTCTCTCTTACCAGATGGAGTATTCTGATTTCTTTCTCCCTTTCCGAGAGTAGCATTTTACTATCTTTTTAATTAAAGCCTTAACTTTTGAACTTACGGGCAGAGGTTCTGAGGGCTTCTATTACCGGAAGTTTCTCTCCTGAAAGGAACCTTACCATCCCTCCCCCTGCTGTGCAGATGTAGGAGAATTTCTCCTCTACTCCGAATTTCTTGGCAGCCATTATGGTATCTCCTCCCCCAATTACTTTAAAAGCAGAAGAATCAGCCACTTCCCTCCAGATTTGCTCGGTGCCTTTCTGGAAATTTTCTTCCTCATAGACTCCTGCAGGCCCATTCATAAATATGGTCTTGGCTTCTTTAATTTTTTCCAAATATTTTTTTATGGTACCCTCTCCTATATCTTTTATGAAACCTTCTGAGGGAATAGAAGTAACAGGGAATTCTTCCCTTCTACCTCTGTCTAAAGCCACATCTACAGGATGGATTACCCTGTCTGCAAATTCATCCAGTATGCTTTTGGCTTCCTTAGTATAGGTGAGAAGACCTTTTTTCTCCAGAAATTCTTCGTTATCTTTTCCCAAGAAATATCCTTTTGCTTTTAGGAAAATTTGACCCACCAAACCAAAGGTAAGAATAAAGTCAGCAGTATTCTCTTTCAGAACTGTTCTCATCATATGGAAAGCATCCAGGATTTTGGCTCCTCCTAATAGATAAATGCAGGGTTTTTGAGGAGATGTTTTTACCCGGGATAAAGCCTCAAGTTCTTCTTCAAAGAGTCTACCTGCTCCAGAGGGTAGAAGCAAGGGGAAGGCTACCAGAGAAGGTTCAGAGCGGTGAACAGCAGCGAAAGCATCGCAGATATAAATATCTGCTAAAGGGGAAAGCCTTCTTACTAAGTAAGTCTGGGTTTGTTCTTCTGGAGAAAGTCCCACTTCTTTCTCAAAAATTATGGTCTCTTCTGTATAAAGGCGGATATTTTCCAGGAGAAGTATCTCCCCGGGTTTAAGACCTTTAATCTTATCTAAGGCATAGGGTCCAGCAATGTCTTCTATAAACTGGATTCTTTTCCCGGTAAACTCTTCTAAATAATCTCTGTGTTCTCTTAGAGAAGTAAAATTTTGGTAATCCAGAGGATCTGCCTGGTGAGCAAGAATTACTACTTTTGCCCCTTTCTCAGATAGTTCCTTTACCGTGGGAACACTTCTTTTTATTCTGGTAGTGTCTTTAATTTTTCTGCTTTCCCAGTCAATGGGGGAGTTTATATCACATCTTAAAAGCACCAGCTTCCCTTCTACTTTAAAATCATCCAGGGTGAGTATTCCTTCTCTCATTTCATTCCATCCCCAGATATTTGTTAGTGGCTTTTCTGGCTTCTTCTGCATTGTGTTGCATTCTCATGGCTGCTCGGATGGCATCCACATTCTCCGGGATTACGATGGATTCCTGAGGAATCATCTGGGTCCACCACACCAAGTTATCCCTAACATGCACGGTTTCCTCCCACACGGGAACTTCATACATATCCGCCCGGAATTTCCCCAGATCCCGGTTATAATCAAATATAATGGAGTTTGCAGAGAATCCTTCTCCAATCCGGAATATCTTTATGCGGGGTTCTTTATCAAAGACATCCAAAACATCATCCCTTTTTACTTTTTGCTTGAGAACCACCTGAGTACAGTTCACATGTCCGTGAGTAGTAGGTACAGTAACTACCACCGTCACTGCCTTTATCCAGGGAGCCACTATCATGAAATCCCTTGCCTGATGAGAGGGAACAGGGCTTACAATTGCAGCATCAATAGGACCTTTATGGATTTCTGAAGGGTCAGCTGCTCTCCTTATTATTAGAGAGGTGAACTCAGTGACCCCAAAAGCCTTATCCATGGAAAGAACCGTGCGGCAGATTCCCGTCGTATTACAGGAGAGGAGTTTAATAAAATTCTTGCCTAACCCTTCTTTGTAATTTCCATAAGAGTTAAAGACAACATCCGCTACCTCGTTTTTCTCACCTCCCTCAAAGAGTGCCTTTATCCCTTTCGGCTGATAAAACTTTTCCTTGTTTTGTGCTCCTATCCCTGGTGAAGTAGCATCTACAATGATATCTGCCTCTTTTATTAAATCTTCTATAGTCCCGCTTACCTTTCCACCTGCCTCTTCCAGTTTCTTAATAGCCTCTGGTACCGCTGCGTAAAGAGCGTATCTCTGTCCAGAATTTATCAGAGCCCTTACAGGTACGGTAGGAGCAATATCGCATACTCCCACTACCTCCATATCTTCTTGAGCATCTACACCATCAGCTACCCTCTCTCCGATGGTCCCATACCCAACAATACCTACTTTTACTTTCATCTTTATTTCCTCCCTTTCTTTAAAATTTAGTGAAACTTTACAATAAGTTCAAAAAATTGTCAAGACCCCGAGAAAATTTTTTCTCCTCCAGGAAATATTTACAGGAAGAAGGTTATTATAGGAGTTGCCAGAAAAGTGAGGAAAAAGTATAATCTAAAGAGTCATGGAGCATATTGAAAGGGTAAGAAGAGCGATTGAATTTTCAAGACCTGACTATCTCCCCATGGAATTGGTGGATGTGCCTATGATCTACAATGCCTATGGAACGTTAAACCCGGAGGAGGTGAAATTTATCCCGGGAACAAGGGATTTCGATTCCGCATGGGCTACCTATCACTGGACGTTTGAATACCTGGGGAAGAATGAAAAGGGGGAGATTCTGCGTAGAGATGAGTGGGGATGCCTTCAGAAAATTCCTGTAGATGAATCATCTGCATATGTGGTTTTGGAAAACCCATTGAGAGGGAAAAAGTCATTTGAAGGCTACAACTTTCCCGACCCCAGCATTACTTATCCCTTCTTTGAGAACCTGAAGGGGGTTATTCAGCGATTTTACCCGGATCGTTTCATCTGTGGGTACATTGACCCGGGTCCATTTCTCATTGCCTTTAACATCTTAGGTTATGATTATCTGCTCTTGGAGATGGCGGAGGACATAGGGTTTGTGGTGGAACTGATTCGGAGGATATGTGAATATCACCATGCCTTGATTCCACACTGGAAAAAAAGCGGGGTCCACATGGTCAATATTATCGATGAGTTTGCCGGCTCAGGAGGATTGATGTTCAATCCGGATCTTTTCCGAAGATACTTTAAGGGCTTTTACCAGGACCTGTTCCAGCATATCCATCAGGAGGGAATGTATACGGGTTTGCTCTTGGATGGAGATATAAGGGAGATTCTGGATGACTTACTGGAGATGGATATAGATGTTCTTCAATTTATGGAACCTAATGCGGTAGGAATTGATACCCTGAGGAAGAAGGTGAAGGGGAAGAAATGTTTAAAATGCTCTGTGGATATGAAGAAGACGCTTGCCACCGGTTCACCGGAGGAGGTGAGGAGAGAGGCTGAAGAGTTGGTGGAGACTCTCCACTCTCCAGAAGGTGGTTTTATATGCGTGGTATTGAGGTGGCATCGTCCAGAATATCCGAGTGAAAATGTATTGGCGCAGGTGAAGGCTTTCAATCGCTATCGGAAGGGAGGGAGCAATGAATAAGATAGGTATTGGGATAGTTGGATTAGGGGGATTTGCTTCTGGGAGGCTTCCCTCCATCAAGGAGGATGAAAGGGCAGACCTTGTGGCTGTTCTGACCAGAAGGGGAAGTGAAGAGAGGGTGAAGGGAATTCTTCAAAAACATGGATTGGAGGCAGAACTTGAGTTTGATGAGGAGATTTTTTTCTCCCGGAAGGATATCCAGGCAGTTTTTGTCTCCGTACCTAACGCATTGCATTACAGAGTGGCTAAGAAATCCATTCTCTCCGGGAAGCATACTCTGGTGGAGTATCCCATGACCCAGACTCTGGAAGAATACGATGAACTGGTGAGTCTGGCCAAGGAAAAGGGGGTTGTGCTTCATCATGCTCTGACTGTGCTTCAAGAACCGCTCTATCAAAGCATGAAGAGAAACCTATCCATGGTAGGTGGTCTTGTATATTCACATATTAGATTCTTCGGGGGGAAGAAATGGTATGTAAGTTCCTCCTTGAGGGGAGATCCATTTGTATCTCTCCATATTCACTTCCTTTACCAGTTTTATAAACTGTTTGAAGGGATGGAGATTCTGGCAGCAACCTTGAAGGAGAAGGAAGGGGAGTATACCTTTGGGAGCATCCTTCTTAGGTTCTCCCCCTCGAAGATGACCGGAATAATAGACTTTGGTATGGGATTAATGGAGCGATCTTACTCCTGGACAATCGTGGGTGAAAAGGGGACTATAATGTTCGATAGGGAGCGGGGAAATAAATTGTTATTTAAAGGTGAGAAGGAAGAGACCCTTCCCTTAGAGGGTGAAGGAGTGGATGATACGAAGAATTTTATCGCTCAGGTTCTTCTAAATGCTCCTCCTCATATCTCCCTGGAGGAGGGAAGAAAGGCTATAGAACTTTCACTTCTGGCGAGCGAAATGGCTAAGAAGTGAGAGGGTCATACTATCTCTTGCAATTGTTTCCATAGTCGGGAATAAGAAGAAGGAATTTTTCTAAAATACTCCTTTCCCTTCTCTTTTTCTCCTTTTTTGTAATAGTAAATTCCTTTCCATAAGTGGGTGTGAACCATTGCCCCTTTAAGTAAAGGCTCAATCTCAGGAGAAAGTGGCTTTCCATGTATTTTTTCCATCTCCTTTTGGAGGACGGTTATTTTTTCCATCAAAGTTTCCAGTTTGGTAATTTGAGAGAGATGGAGAACCTCAGATAACTGGGAACCCCTTAAGAAATTTTTCGGAAGTGCATACCAAAGATAATAGGGTAGGTGGAGGAGATGATGAAGAAAAATCCTCTCCTCCCCGAATTTTTTAATTATTTTCTCCCATCCCTTTCCCCCTTTTCCAATGAATAGACGATTTAGATAAGAAGAACTCCATCTCCCACAAAATCCCATCATTCCCTCCACTTTTTTCTCTTCCAACACTCTTTCCCACATCTCTATGACTTCTGGGAGGGGATAAACCAAGTCCATCATGTAGTGATTGCCACAGGGAATAGTGAACCATACTCTCTCCGCATATCTCTTGAAAGTCTCCACTCTCTTCTCCAGCCAGTAAGGGGTGAAGACAGGAAGAAATAAAGAGGGATTTCCTGGGTCTGCATATTCCCAGGGAGAAATGATTACTCCAGGGAGTTCTTCTACTATTTCCTTTATATGTTCGTCAAACCCTCTCCAGGATGAAACCACAAAAACTGTCTCCTTCCCTTTCTTATCCACTATATCTTTTAATTCCCTCATGACCTCTATGTTTTTCTCCCAGAGTTTTACCTTAGAGCATTCCTGACACTGGCAATGAGGAGCCTCACTGGAGTGAAAAACCATCCCTTCTATAGGATAATTTTGAAGGAAATATTCGGTGGTCTCTTTCAGGAATTTTCTTACCTTCTTCTTGCTCAAACACCAGCAGGCAGAAGCAAAGGGATAAGTTGGATTTTGGTATTCTGCCCGGCAATCTGGATTCTCGTTGGTAAAGTGATAAGATAAGTCAAGTCTTATGCCTCCAAAGATATGTAAGTTATTTTTCTTTCCATAACTGCATATATCTTTGAAGAAAAAATTTGCAGGGACATCTTTATCTACCATGTAAGGATATTTTTCAGGGTCAGTAAAACCAAAATTCATGAAAATTAATGTGTTTATACCGTTTTCCTTGCACCAGTCAATCGCTTTTAAGTAATCCTCTTTTTCCCAGGAAGAGTATTCTGCCTCTTCATATCCTGGCGGGATGGCTGGATATTCTAAAAATAACCCTCTATACTTAATCATAAGATTACCTCCTTTTTTTCTTTTGCTGATATATAGCCTGCTTCCACTACCCTTACGACCTCCATTCCCTCTTCAAGAGGAACCGGAGAGGGTTTATTCTCAATTATACTTTTCAGAAATTCTGAGTGTAGGTCATAAAAGGGGTCATTTATTCTTTCCAGTTTTATCTTTTCCTCTTTTCCTCCATGATAGATATTGATTTCCTCTCCCCAGATTAGATACCGTATGCTTCCCTCTATCCCGTCTATCTCCACAGTGGTGTCCTGAAAATGCTGGGTTTCCGATAGTTCTATAACTCCTATGGCTCCCTTTTTAAACCTCATAACCAGTAAGAAGTTATCCTCGGAAATTCTCTCCTTATGAAGGAATTTTCCTTCTTCTCCGTAAACTCTTCCCACCCTGTCCTCAAGGTAGTGGAGGAAGGTATCTATCAAATGGCATCCGAAATCCATTAGAGGACCGCTTCCTATGCTCTTAGGGTCCTTTCTCCATTTGGAACCCTTATGTTTTCCCCAGTCAACTTTATGGCATATAGAACCTTTGACCTTAAAGATTTCCCCAATTTCTCCTTTAAGGAGAATTTCCTTCACTCTCTTACTTATACCCATAAACCGTTGAGTATGCCCGATGCAGATCTTTACATTATTCCTCTTCACCGCTTCTTCCATCATCTTTGCTTCCTTTAAATTTAAAGCCATAGGTTTCTCCACATAAATATGTTTTCCTGCTTCTGCCACCTCCACACATACTTTTGCATGGAGAGGAGTGGGAAGGGCGATGAGAACAACATCCAAAGGTTCTTTTAGCATTTCTCGGTAATCCTGGAAGCATTTCTTTACCCTAAACTTCTCCCCTGCTTTCTTTACTGCTTCCTCATTTACATCACAGAGAGCGGTAACTTCCACATTTTCCATTTTCTTTAAGGCAGGAAGATGACGGGATAGGGTTATATTCCCGCAGCCAATAATCCCGTATTTAACCATTTTTCACCTCCATTACTCTCTTCACACCTTCCAGCAGGACCTTCTCCACATCTGGAGAATACTTCCAGGTATCATACCATCTATACGAATTATCCACCTCATATCCACCTTCTTTGAATGCTTCTTGTGTAGGAATATACCCTGCCTCCCCAATATTTGTATATCCAACAACCATCTTTGCTCCCATTTCCTTTATTTTCTTCCCTATCTCCATAAATGGTTCACCAGGCAGGAATACAATAGTAAATTCTCCTAAGGAAATTTTTTGAACTTCTGCTTCTCTAAATTGGGGAACTTCTTTCCTCTCTACTTTCTCTTTTACCTCTTCAACCCACTCCTTCATTAGGGGATGGCTTGGTTTTTTACCTTCCCTTTCTAAGTCTTTAAGTGTTCCCTGAATATCCAGAGGTAGTTTAATCCTCTCAATACTTGCTTTTACCTTACTCCCGGAAATTTTCTGTAAATCCTTTAACGCATCCTTCACCTTTTCTCCTAAAATCTTTCCCACCAACTCGCTGGTACTCTGGTCTCCGTGAATTTTTACATTCTGATTCCCACACGCTCCCTGTAGAAACTGCACACGCGTGCCTTTGATTTGTCTTTCCAGGTACTCCACCAACTTTCCTGGATAATCCGCAGAAACTACCAGGGGATTTTTGGTTATGGTAATTGGGTGTGCGGAGTAATTTATGAGGAGAATATCACCCTTTTTTCTTTTAAATTTTAAAACCACAACCTCCTTATCCACATCTCCTGAGGGGGCATGGATATCGTTTACCTCGCTTACTCTACCTATCTGGCGACGGTTCACATTTATATCGCATTCACTTTTTCCCCAGTAAAGTTCTGCTTCTTCCATATCCTCTTCTGCTTCTTCTATGGCTTTCAAAATTGCCCTTTTTATTTCTTCCCTCAGACCCTTTATCTTAGGACAACCACGAAACCATCTAAAGGTAGGCGTGGTATGAGAGTGGGTGGCGGTTATGGAAATTGCATGGGAATTAAACCCTTTATCTTTAAGTTCTCTTCTCACCTCCTTGGTAAAGGAGTAGGGTATGGCCAGGACATCTAAGGTGATAAAAGTTCCTTTAATATCTTTCTCTCTCCAGGCTATAACATGCGCGAATAGAGGATCAAGTTGTTCTCTCACCAGACCGTCTTCTTCTAATCGGCTCCATATATGTGATATGGGCAAATTTAACCTTATTTCCTCTCTTCCAAAACCTGCTTTCATTACTCTCCTCCTATCTTATCCAGTAACTCCTTTACCTTTTTATACTCATGCTCCGCCCGAAGATAGGGGTCTATTTTAAGGTGACATTCACAGGAGAGATATCCCTCATACCCTATATCCTTTAGCGCTTTAAAACATATTCGGTGATCTACATCACCTTCTCCAAGTAAGGTATGGACATAAAAATATCCTTTTATCTTAACTGCTCCCGGAGTATCTGGTTTTACCCTCTTCATATCCTTTACATGAAAGTGAAAAATCCTCTTCCCCAACTTCTTTATTCCCTCCTCTCCCCAATCTGCCTGGGAGATATAAAGATTTGCTGCATCATAAATGATACCCGCATTATCTTCCTCTATCATCTCTAAAAGTTTCAGCGCAGAATCTGGATTTTCCGTAAGCCCTCCAAAATGTGTCTCCATACATACCTTTGCCTCAAAGTCCTGGGCAAGTTTGGCTGCCTCTTTAACCCACTTTGCAGCCCGCCTGTAATCTTCCTCTTTTGCTTCTTCCGGAGATGGTCCACCCTCCAACTGAAGATACAGTTTTACTCCCAGCTTTTCTCCCAGAGTTAAATATCTTTTAAATTTTTCCAGTTCTCTTTTACACTCCTCATCATTCTTCTGGGTATATCTACCCAGAGGTGTATAAAGTAAGGAGACTTTTAACTTATGTTCTTCAAGTTTCTCCATAATCTTTTCCAGATCTTCATCTGGAATATCAGAGGGAAGATGCGAAATAACCCTTATTTCCATTGCATCATACCCGATTTTCCCAGCCACAGGGATGATTTTTAGCAGAGGAATTTCTGAAAAGATGCCTGTGAATAAAGATATCTTCATCTTTTCTCTCCTTTTTCAAGTTAGTTCATTAAAATTATCCTGAATCTTCTTTATTGCCCTGACAATATCCTCCATGTCCTCCTCTTCGCCCAGGAGAAGATATTGGGGAAGCCATACTACCTCTTGGCTTGCCTTCTCTGCTTCTTCACATCTTACTAAAGAATAATCCCTCCCTTTAGGAGAAAACCTGAAAGCATCCAAATCCTCTTTAAAGAATGGATATTTATAAATAGGAACATATCCTCCACCACAGGGAATGCCTTCTGCAGAGAGAGCCTTTAAGAATTTCTCCTTCTCCAGGCCACCAAATTTTTCCTTCTTATATTTGAAAATGTACAGATGATAAGCATGAGTGGTTACCCTCTCATCTTTTTTCAGGGGCTCTATTCCCTCTATCTCCCTTAACCTTCTGTCCAGATATTCAGCATTTACCTTTCTTTTTGAAAGGTGAGAAGGGAGCCTCTTTAACTGCTCCTTAAGTATGGCTCCCTGAAACTCGGTCATGCGATAATTCCACCCTAAGTAGATATGCTCATACCACTCCCCAAGCCTCCTTCTTCCACAGGTATGAAGAGCCCAGGCCTTCTCCGCGATCTCCTTATCGTTGGTCAAAACCATTCCCCCTTCTCCAGAGGTCATGTTTTTGCCTAACTGGAAACTGAAACATCCAGCATCTCCAAGTGTCCCGGCTTTCTTTCCCCTCCACTCTGCACCGTGCGCCTGGCAGGCATCCTCTATGACTTTAAGGTTGTACTCCTTGGCTATTTCAAGTATTTCGTCCATATTACACACATTTCCCCCGATATGCACGGGAATTATGGCTCTGGTTCTCTCGGTTATGGCCTCCTTTATCCTTTCGGGGTCTATAAGCAGAGTATCCGGATGGATGTCCACGAAAACCGGAAGGGCATTAAGGACGAGGACAGATGTCGCTGTAGCCACGAAAGTGTAAGGTGGAATTATTACCTCATCTCCTCCTTTAATTCCACATGCCTTAAGGGCTATCTCTAAGGCACATGTCCCATTAGCCACCGCCACTCCATACCTTACTCCATTAAACCTTGCAAATTGGGCTTCAAACTCCTCTACCTCCTTCCCTACATGTCTTCCCCACTTCCGGCTTTCCAGAACCCTCAGGAGGGCTTGCTTTTCTTCCTCCCCCCATACTGGCCAGGAAGGAAAAGGCTTTTTCTTTACCGGTTCGCCACCTTTTAAGGCTAATCTTCCCATTTTCTCCCTCCTTTAACTTATCAGCCAGTAACTTACTTTCCTAATAGCCTCTGCGCATTTCTCCACATCCTCCTTACTCCAGAACTCGTTCAGGGGAATCCTTATCATTTCTTTTAAGAGTTTCTCTGCCACTGGACAGTCACCTTCTTTATAATCCACAGTTTCAGGAGAAGGGCGAAAGGGAGAAAAGCCGTAGGGGAAGTGAGAGGAGCCAAATGTATTCTTTTCTTGGAAGACCTCATAAAGATAAACAGGCTTGGGGATGTATCCTCCAGAGGCAGGAACTCCTTCAGCCCTTAAAGCCTCCACGAACTTATCCCTTATCCCTTGAGGAACCCTGAAAGCATAGAACCAGTAGGTATGCTTTGAGTCTTCATGGGACTTTTGGACTTTAATTCCAGGAATCTCCTTTATCAAATCCGTCAATAGCCTCCCAAGTTTGTTCCTTCTCTCACCTATCTCCACCACCTTATCCAGTTGAGCTATGGCCACCGCAGCCTGGAGTTCTGTAACTCTGTAATTCGGAGCAACGAAGAGGGATGTTCTCCCCACTTCTCTTGGCCATGCCTTATCTGAAAAAAGTCTCGCCCTCTCTGCAAGTTTTTCATCATCCGTTACCGTGATTCCCCCATCTCCACAAGTTATGTGCTTGTGCTGATTTAGACTGAAGCATCCCATTTCCCCAAATTTTCCCACTTTCTTCCCCTGAAAGGTAGTTTCAAATGCCTGAGCGCAGTCTTCGATTACATAAAGATTGTATTTTTTTGCAATCTCCAGGATTCTCTCCATATTGCAGGAATTTCCTATCAAGTGAATGGCAAGGATTGCCTTTGTTCGCGGTGTTATCTTCTTTTCCACATCCTCCGGGTCTATCTCCCAGGTATCCTCATCAATGTCTGCAAAGACCGGAACACATAAGGTAAGAAAAATGGGCATTATGCTTCCCATATCCGTTATAGGGGAGGTCAGGATTTCACTCCCCGGTTCCAGGTTCAATGCTCCCAGGGCTATATGGATAGCCGCTGTGCCGGAAGTTGACATCACCGCGTATTTTACACCCAGATAATCAGCGAATATTTTCTCAAATTCTCTTACCTTTTCTCCTACATTTTTATTAAGTTTTCCCGACCGAAGGACCTCCAGCACCAATTTCTCTTCCTTTTCTCCAAATCTCTTTCCTTCAATTTTTAAAGGTTTCTCAAATACTGGTTTCCCTCCTTCCATTGCCAGTTTCTCCATTCTTTTCCTCCTTTATTCACTCAATTACTGCTATCTCCTCACCCTCCTTTAACTTTACTTTTACCAGGTAACCGCCAGTGACTTTTGCCAATTTAACCTTACCAGAGATATTTTTCTTTCCCCCCATAGAGTTGAAGATTAATATAGAGGGCTTATCTCTACCCGAATAGAGGTAATCCCCGGATTTTGAAGTTATTGTTTTTTCCCTTCCCTTTATCCATCCTTTGTGGAGTTCTAAAGGAAAGAAAGGAAACATATGGTTCATAACCCCGTATTCTCCAGAGGTAAGGCGTGTCCAGTAATAGTAGTAAAGGGCACTCCCTTCCAGGTGGTCTATTATATCTTTGGTCAAGGCTTTAGCACTTCTGTCTTTTTTGATATACTTCCTGTAAGGCCAGGAATATCCAAGCCCTATGGGAGTATAGAGATGTGTGCGGGAAAGCCTTTCCTTATTTCCCCAGAATTCCACGAATCGGTAAACTTTTACTTTGTTCATATTCATGGTAACAGGCATGGTGTTGGCAACAAGTATTTTCCCCCTGGATAGGAGATATTGGACAATCTCTTCCTTTGCTTCCCGGGTAAGGAGGGCAAGATTTGCGTATTTCCTTATCACCTTCCCTGTATCTTCATCAATATCCACCGTATATCCATCCCATTTGTGGTAAGTGTAGTGTTGATAAGTCGGATGATAGGCATAACTGAAGCAGTCTATGTAAACTCCGTCCAGTCCAACATCTTCTATGAGAAATTTGAGATACCCCATGAATTCTTCAAGCCACCTGTTTCCCTTCTCAAAATAAACATGAACATAGAAGTAGCCGGGAACTTTTGATTTATATCTTTTATCCACCACGGGTTTCCCATCCTTATCTCTGATATAGGAATCCCTTATCGGAAGGTTTTCCAGATCCACTCCCTTTTTCACTGGGTAAAGATGGGTCTCCAGTTTCCCTATGCACTTTATCTCCGGATCAGTAGATTTAATCATCTTTATCTTTTCCCTCATCCTCTTTTTGTATTCCTCATCAGAAATCGCCATTCCCCAGTGGTAATGAAAGAAGGGACCTATGGCGAATATTTTTATCTTCCTTCTTTGGAGGTCGTTTTTAAGCTCCTCTTTTGAGTGCAGGGGATAAGCGTAATCTCCAGTTGGATAGACCCTGCTGAACTCAAAGGGACCTTCTATTCTGAAATTAACTCCCCAGTCTCTCCTTACCTCATTTATAAAAGACCAGTAATCCTTTTTCCCAGGATATATGCTCCATTCCATGGTATATTCAGAATAGGGAGCAAGACCAAAGTGCCTGGTAAGGAAGGTGGCTATATTCCCGGAGAACTTTTCCTCCATCTGATTTCTCAAAACATCATCCTCAACCACAATTCCTATTCCCGTATCCTTTGAGGAAAGGAAAATGGTGGGGTTGGCAGGGCAGAGAATCTGGTCAGTGCTTTTCTCTATTCCACACAATCTCCAGTTTGAGGGTAGAGAAGAGGAAGATAAAGTATTCTTAACTACTATCCCTATGAC
>CAZSGC010000023.1:0-5500 GCA_964606225.1 uncultured bacterium
TTTCTCTTTTAAGTAAACAAGAATCCTCGCTCCTTTCAATCCCTCGTAGGTAGGCTCAAAATCCATAGAATAATTATAACATAAGAATCTTCCCAAATTATTCATTTTTCAAAGAACAGGTTCCACAAGTTATTATGGAGAAAAATTTAAGAGAGGTCAACTATAATTTGTCTACTCACTTACTTCGTCGCTCCTCAGGTTTTTTTTCATTATTTGAGGTAGACGAAGTAGACTCCTGAAGATTTTAAATAAACTTTTCTTCTTTTCCTTCCTCCTTTCCCAGAGTTTCTCTTTTAAGGTATCTATCCGTTCGAAGTTTGTAGAAAATTATGGAATCTTCTTCCTGATTTATAACCTTCTTCAGTTCACTCTTCAACCGGGCAAATTTAGCAGAGGTTATCTCTCCTTCCAGCAGGGAATTCTGTATCCAGTTTAAGTACTTGCGCGCAATTTTTAACACTCTGGATACCCTTTCTTCCCGAATATCATAGGCAAGGATAAGATACATAAAGAAATTCTCCTACCACCTGCTTATAAAGGGATGGTAACTCTCCTCTTCAAGAATATGCTTTTCCAATTTGTAAAGTTCAAGGAGAATGAGATTCTCATAAGATACATTCCTTTTTAATCTTTCATGTCTGAGAGTGGACTTAAGTCGGCGGTCCATCTCTTCCACCACGGTTCTTCTTCCTTTTTCTTTTAAATAAATTCCCTGTGCCTTCTCTTCAAAATCTTTGTGATTAAGCATCTTTTTATTTATCAGAGTGAAAATGACCCGGTCTACTATTACTGGCTTAAATACTTCTGCTATGTCCAGGTTAAGGGTGAATCTTCTGAAGTTGGGAATATGAAGATAGCCTATCCGGGGGTCGAGGTGGGTTTTATAAATTTCCCTCAAGATTATGGAGTAAAGCAAGGAATTGGTAAAACTTATAAGCGCATTAAGGCGATTACGGGGAGGCCTGCGAGTTCTTTTCTGAAAGGCAAACTCTTCACTCTCCAGGATATTGTCAAAAGTACCATAATAAATTTCTCTAATATTTCCTTCCAGAGCCATTAACTCTTCTGTGGAGAGTGCATCGTCAATTTTTCCCTCTAAGGGCTGAATTTTTTTCTGCGATTCCATAGTATCCTTTCCTCGATTTTCGTAATACTGAAGGACTTTCTTCATGTTCCCTACTGCTCCTTTAACGAAACTTTTAGCCAGGGTCATTCTTTTTCCCTTATCTAAGTAATGCTGGACCTGTTTCACCAGAAGATGTCCAGAATTGTAATGTTCTCGAGGGTAAAAAGAGCCCATGTAGTATCCATAATGACTGTAAAAATGGAGAAGAATTTCTTTCTGGGAAAGGTATTCCAGAAGTTTTTTATTTATAGTAACCTCCCCAAATATAAAGATTTCCTGAGTATTTTCCACAGGAATATATTTTCTGGAACCATCTTCTTTCTGGAAGTATAGCGTATTTTGTTTTCTATGCAGTTGTCCGCTGGAGAATATATATATGCTTTTCTTCATCTTCTTTATTTTATCGGATTTGTAAGTTTGTTCCCAGAGAGTGGAAAAATTTTAATTTAGGAAGAAACCTTTATATCTTCAGGACGATAATGGCATTCATTTTCGTACACAGGATATCCTGAGGTTCTGGTGGAGAAGGGAATTTTACCTTTTGCGGAAATCATAGAAGTAAAATCCAGGATGGAAGTGATAAAAGAGAACCTGGAGGATAGCAAATTTCTTCCTCTGGCAGTTGATGGGAAAGGCAGATTATATCGTGAGTGGAGATAGGCATCTCCTGGCTTTGAGAATTTATTGGGGGATTAAGATAATATCACTATAAAGCCTTTTTTAGGAAAGTTAATTTCCCCTCCCCTTCTCTTTAAGCCCAGCAAAATTCCCGATAGACACACCTGCGGCAGAACTTAGATTTAAGAGGAGGTGGTGGAACATCCAGAGACATAATCTTCCGGATACCTTTAATCGCCTCCCGGAGGTCATTCTCCAGTTCCGGGGAAAGAAGGAGGGGTATTCTTTTCTTCTCCCGGGGGATGAGAATTTCTCCTTTTAACTGAAGCCCCATTCTCTTCAACCTCAAAAGATAAAAAGCCAGTTGCATCTTTGCTGCCTCAATACCTGCTGAGGATTTTTTTATCTCTCCCACCAGAAACTCTCTTCCTCGCCTTTTTAAAATATCTATTTTTAAACCCTCTATAAGAATCTCTTTCCTATCCCGGATAAAACTCTCCTCCGTAATCAACCTGCCAATCTCCAGAAGGTCCGAAGAAGGGTCGGGTAAAATCTCATGGGCGAAGAGCCATACTTTTCTACGACAGATAAAGTAGGCATTGATAAGGGTTCCGGAAATATTCATAAACTATTCTTCTCCCAGGGCTGTCTTGATCAACTCCTGAAAATAGTCGAACATAAAAGCAGGAAGAAAAAGAACTTTCCCGGCAGCCATTTTCTCCTTCTTCCATACAGATTTTGTTACTACCACTGCCAGAGGAGAGTTATAATTTTTAAGAAAATTTTTCAAGGGAGTGGGAACTCTTAGATTGTCATTTCCTTTAACCTCCACGGGGATATACTCTCCTTTTCTGTGAATTACAAAATCTATCTCCTCTCCCCTTTTGCTTCGCCAGAAATAAATTTCTTCCAGAGGCGTAAGTTTTCTCAGAAGAGAAGCAAAAACGTAGGTTCCCACCAGAAAACCTCGATCAGGACGTAGGGAAAGGGGTCTGAAATCCCGGGTAAGAAAATTAACGAACCCTGTATCCAGGAAATATAACTTCGGTGTGCGAATAAGTTCTTTCTGAGGATTTCTGGCAAGGGGAAGCAGTCTTCTGGCTATAAAAGTTTCTTCCAGTATACTTAAATATCTCTCGACGGTTGTTCTCTGGATTCCCAGTTCCTTTGAAACCTCTAAAACTTTTAAAAGATTACCGTTTTGTACGGCTAAAAATCGGACAAGACGAGAAAAATGCTCAAATCTGTTTTCCTTAACCAATCCTCTTACCTCTCTTTCCAGATAGGTAGTAAATATCTCCTTCAATAATGTAGCCTTCATATCCACAGAGGGAGTAAGTGCCAGTTGGGGATATCCACCCCAGAGGATATATTCTTCGTAAGTTTTATAAATCCGATTTCGAAAAGGTTGCGGTATCTCGCTATCCTTAAAGGTTCTCAGAACTTCTCTTAATTCTTCATTGCCGCTGAAGGAAAGGTATTCTTCAAAACTCAAGGGATAGAGATTAAATATTATTTTTCTTCCCCTGAGGGGCTCTCCCAGGTGGAAGCGTAACCCGAGACTGGAAGAACCAGTCACGAAGAATTTTAACTCCGGGAAGTGGTCATGGAGATATTTGAGAATACTGGTGGCATTCTTTAAATAGTGAATCTCGTCAACAAATACCCAGGCTCTTCCTCCCTGATACCCTCTGGCTTTTAAATAAGAGAGAAAATCATGAGGAGAGGTGAAGATTTCTCTTATCTCTATGTCTTCTAGGTCTATAAAAAAAGTGGTTTTACCTTCCCCTTCCATTCTTTTCTGAATGTAGCGAAGAAGAGAAGTCTTCCCTACCTGTCGTGCCCCCAGAATGACAACAATTTCGTCTCTTTCTATAAAAGGCTCAATATTCTCCAGTAAATCCCTTGGAAACAAATTCTCAATTTTTGCATACATAACTATACAATTTTAACATAATTTTTGTATAATTCAAGCATCATTTTTAACCTCCAATTCCACACAATAAACTTTTAGAAGAAGGATATAACTTCAGATATTCCAAATTTCTTAAGAATTTGAGAATTAAATCTCCTCTCCTCCCTTTTTCCTCGCTGTAAGAACACGCCTTCTTCATAATTTCCCAATCCTTTATTTATACCCTTTTTCAGAAATTAGGGTGTCGAAGTTGAGTGATACCGGAAGATTCTCCTTTTTTACAGGAAAAAGTGGGACTTGACCGGATGTAAGGTTACAGTAGAAAGAAGAGATACGATGATTTAAATATCTCTTGGACACAATCGATGCGACACTATGGTTGAAATTTAGGTGGTTATAAATCTCTCAAGGTACTCATCTATGTCTTGGTTAATTAGAATATCTAAACCATATTTTTTTACCTTTTCTGCCTCTTCTTTTTCTATGTCTAATATATTGAAACCTTTGAATTCTCTTACTATCCCGCGTGAATATCTTCTCAATAGATATTCTGGAACAGGGATAGAGTATTCATACAACCATCGCAGTAGGTCGAATCGTGTATTTTCATTAGCCAAATTACCATATATATTTTTACAAATTTCCTCCCAACTTTTATCTATATCTTCTGGATGTTTCAAAATCATCGCTAATCTTCTTAGGTATTCTCCATCCTTGTTATCCTCCATTTCCATAATCTGTGGAATTACTACTTGAGTACCTGCAATTCTTCTGAATATTCTCTGAGCCTCCGATTTTTTAGAGGCTTGGTAGTAATCCAACCATTCTAGGGTTTTATCAATCTCTCTTTCGTATTTCTCTTTAATTTCTTCAGCATTGTAAACTTCATCGATGAGACTTCTTTCATCTTCATAACCCAACACCTTATGCTCTTTAGCTCGAAGCACTTCTAAGGTTTTCTCTAAAACTTCTAGAGGACGATAAATAGCTTTTGTGCCATCATCTATCTCGGTGAATATGTAAATGTTTGGCGGGGCATCTTCTTTGTAATCGCCCTCACCATCCCTGTTTCTGTAAATTCTACCCCACCTCTGAATTTGGCTGTCTATGGGAGAAATCTCTGTAATGAGAACATCAAAATCGAAATCTACTGAAGCCTCCACCAACTGAGTGGAAACAACGATTACTCTCTCATTTGGAGGAATTTCTTTTTTAAATTTCTTATCCAAGAAATCTTTTATTTCATTGATTCGTCTGTCTTTCTCTTTCTCAAGGAGCCGGGAATGGAGTAACCAGATTTTTTGATGGTCATACTCTTTTTCTAAAGTCTCGAAGAGTTTTATCGCCTTCATCACATTATTTACAATAATTAAAACATTGTGATCAACGTGTTCTGGACTTTCTATAATCTCTTTGACTTTATTGATGTTCTTAACTTTAAGTTGCTCCCTGTTTTCTTCTTTTTTCTTTTCAAACAGTTCACAGTCTATAAGTTCTATTCTGTGCCTATTTACATCGTAATTTTTAATCTTTTGAGAAATTTCATTTTTCTCCTTCTTCAAATCTACTTTAGTAAAATTGAGGTCAAGTTTACCATTCACCAGAAACTCTTCAAAATAAGGTGGGAAGGTGGCGGTAATAACTAGAATATTCCCCTGAACCTCTTTGATCATTTTTAGGGTTTTTATAATAATTGCAGCCATTTCTGGATCATAGGCCTGAATTTCATCAATCACTATTGATGAAAGAGGGTAAACAGCCATTAGTTTGTCAAACCCATAATACTTCAGGGAAGACAGGAAAACCTGTGAATGTGAAGAAAGGGCAATTTCTTGCTCCAT
>CAZSGC010000023.1:5510-17460 GCA_964606225.1 uncultured bacterium
TCTCAGAGGTAATGTATAAAGCAATTTTCTCCCCTTCTGTCTGGCCCATAACAAAGCAAATTCAGTTTTGCCCGAGCCAGTGGGAGCTATCAAAATCAAATCTTTCTTTTCTTTATGTTTCTCGATTATCTCCTCCTGCCATATTCTTCCAGAGACATCTCGGATTCTCTGTTTTATTTTATCCAGCAAATCTCTCATAAGTCCCTCTATGGATATTTCTGATTCCACCTTCACCTCAGGACCTGCACTTGCGGAGTAGTCACATCTTCTGAGCAGACCTAAGAAGACAAAGAAATCAACAGAATCTTTAAAACTCACATCGTAAAGTTCGTACATGGGGAGAGCAGTAGAAACACCAAATCCATCATTAATGAATTCTTTAAGTTTTGATAATTTTTCTTTATCCAATTCTTGTGTTAGCTCCTCTAAAGCATCTGCTACGAACCTCACATTTTCAAAGTCTTTCTCTAACTCTACGATCAATCCGTTATAAATCTGGTTAAACGCATCCCATTTTTTCTCAATAAATTCAATATAATCTTTCACATTAGGATAATCATCAATTATACGGGTGATATGCTGCTCTCTCTCCATAAAAAATTTGTTATAGTGGTGAAGAAGTATGGCAGTTCTTATCTTCTTATCCCACTCGCTTTTACTTAAAAATATCACGGTATGTATCACAGAGAGAATTTCATGGTCCTTTATTTTGAAATTAGATGGATATTTGTTTGGCTCTAGGATAAAAAATTCTTTTATAGTTTGCCACTCTTCGGAGGGGTTGGTATTATCTCTCTCCCCGGATTCAAACACTTTTTTCTGAAATCCATAATCTATTTTCCCCAAATCGTGGAGGAATAGTGCTTTTGCCAAATTTTTGAAGGTCTCCTCGGATTTGATAAACTCGTACCTTATTTTTTTTCTGTTTCTCTGAATAAAATTCCAAATTTGAACAGACCTTTCAATTGTGTCTTTTATATGATCCTTGAGAAGATAACGTTCATCCTTTTTCGATTTGGCACGTATTACTTCTATCAATGGCTCCATCATAACCACCCAAATTCATCAATTATCAAGAATCGCTTTCCATTTATTCTGTAAATTTCTATTCCGCTCAATTTGTCGCCTAAAATTATTGTATAATCAGTACCCGTGTATATCACAGTTTTAAACTCTGGTATGCGCTCTGTTTTTTGGGTTATTTCCACCTTGTGCTTTACCGGCGTGCCATTATTTTTAAAAATAATCTTTGTTGGAATAGAATAGACGGGATATTTCTGGTTTCTAATAGGAAATTGTAGTCTCTCTCCACCGTTGATATGAAGTTCTTTCAATATATACGTAGGATAACTTAATCTCACATCACCATCAACATTTTCCGCTTTAATTTGAGGGGATACAAATCGTACGTCTCTTATGAAAATAATATCTTCACTTCTGCCCAGATAAAGGATCTTTTTTGGTTTTTCTAATGATTCTTTAACATTTTGTAGTAAACCTACATCCCCTTTTAAGAAAATAAAAAGGTGTCCATTGAATAGTTCCTGCTGATAAACAGGTGTTCTCTGGGATTTTACTCCATCGTTATACAAAGGCTTTCCTTGGTTCCATAGCGAAATTATATTACTAATTTTGATTAGATATGGATAATCTTTTATCAACTGCTGATAGTTCCAGAAAAAACTTTCAAATCCACCATGCACGCTTATTTTAAGGTTATTCCACCATTTTTCTAATCCGTGTCTGTGCCCATACCAGTCTCCTACAGCATTTTGTAGCATGCCCACTATCGTTGATTTCGGAGGGAGCGGATAGCTCTGGGCATAATAAAAAGTAAAGGGATTGCGATACTGTGCGTAAGGTTGAAAGATTTCTATGTAGAGCGTCTCTTTACTCATCGTTCACGCTCCCTATTTTTTATAAGAAATTCTCAATTTTTGTGAGTATATCTCTTTTTGCGGTACATCCATCAAATTTCTCTTTTGGCTCATAATCACAGGACTCCTCACGATAATAGAGTGGTAACTTTTCTGTGACTTCATTAGCACTTATTCTAAAAAGCGGCATAAGTCCTTCTTCTATTTCATTCTCTATGACCTCAGTATCACCTTCTTTCCTATACTTTCTTATCACTTTGTAATGAGTCTTTCTGTCCAATCTGATTTTATCTGCAAATGTTTCATATCTGCCATTTTCATATAGTCCTACAATCATAAGCCATGGTGATAAGTCTTCTCTTCTTCCTTTAATGTCTCTTTTGAGGTTGAGTACTGTCCCAACAAGTTGCAATATTCTCTCTTTTGCCGCATTTTCATCAATTTTTACCTCATCCAAATATCCTTTTCCATGCTCATCAAATGGATACTTCCCTATCCTGTCCACATCAATTGTTATGTTATAAGTATAGAAATCCGCTTTCTCTTCAATAGTCACAGGATTGCTCCCACTACCTCCCGCTCTTTTCTTTATATCTAAATTCGCCATAGTATGTGCGTCTATATTTGTTGGTGTTAGTGATATTGCATGGCTAATTTTAACTGGTGAAACTCTAGTTAAAGCAGCCTCAGCATTACCACCTTCGGCTATCATAAACCCAAATAAATCAAATTCTGGATGTTGCTGAAACACGCGTTGGAGAAAATCTTTATATCTTTTTTGAGTCTCTTTCTCAATTTCCACGGATACTTTCTTTTCGATTTCTTTTTTACTTAGCCCTTCTTCTTTATATTTCTTTGAAAGTGCCTCTTTGAGTTTATTTTCCACCTCTTTTTTAATTTCATTTTCACTGATTAGCCTAGGCACCTCATCTTTTCCTGCACCTCTTAGCACATCTGCCCCAGCCAATTTCCATTTTTTAGGGAACATCTTGTTAGCCCAATGCAGTATGCTATATCTAAGTGCATATCTACTTACCAGCACATACTGTCGGCCATCCCACTTGGTGATTTTCTTGAGTTCTTGGTAGTTTGTTCCCCCACCCCACTCATAATTCAACGAACTGGCGTAAAATACTATATCTAACACTATATATTTCCCCATTTTTAGAACACCTCCTTTCTAACTCATTATTCCCATAATAATTGTATATCCTAACTTCTCAAAATTTTCGGGTGAGTCATATTTCACCCATATATCGTTTACAATATTAATCAACTTTTTAACATCTTCATTCTCGATAATTGAAGCTAAAAGTTTTAAGACTTCACTCAAAAACTGTGCCCTATTATTTGTCTTTATACAATTTAGAAGGTTATATACCACTCTTTGTTTTGCTTTTTCTCTCCCTTTGAATATCTCCCGAAAGATTTTTTCTGTGTACTCTTTAATCCTCTCTAACTCTCCCTCAGGTGTTTTTTCAATAACCTTTCTCTTCATTTCTTTCACCTCCTTTTAATAATCCAAGTACAAGTGATAGAGCATAATTTTCCCAGCATATATCGTTCTGAAGGATGTTATTGAAGAGATACCCTACGAGCTGTCCTATTTCATCATTCTGTTCAGCCCTTCCACAAGTGTATTTTAAAAGCGTGTTTACAAACCCATATTTGTTTCTCCCTTTAACTTTGCCAAAAAGAAGAGTCGCCATTTTATCTCTGTCAGTCTCTTCCACTATTTTTAAAGCAAGTTGAGAGGAGTAATACATAGAAGAAATCTTCCGCTTTACCTCGGCAACTACTTCTTTATAATTTGAAAAGAAAGTATCATCAAACACATTTTCTCCATACACTTTGGATGATTCCATCTCTTTAATTACTGCATCTACTGCAAGAGCAGTTATGAGTGTATATTTCCCAACACCTCTCTCATTTCCAGTCCACTTATCAGCGACTAAACCATGAGTATAAGCAATTATGTGTGGTAAGAGAGGTCTATTTTTTATGAATTCTTTCAAAAGCCAAACCCATATGGTTCTTCTATTTGCATCCTTTTTTGGGGTTGGGATACTTTTGTTTAGGGCATCTCTTATGGTATCGTCTATAATGAAAGATGCCTCTAGTTTAGAGATTCCTATATACTCCACATTTTGAATCTGCTGATTTGTTATATCAGAATATTCGATGATATACATATTTTCTAAGGAGGAAATCGCCCTATACTCATTAACCCTATCCAAAATAACTTCCCAAGTGACTTCAAATATGGATCTTTTGATAGTTTCTGGAGTTTCTTTTAGAGATGAAAGTAAATATCCTAATTCTCGATTTACTTTATAAGTAAAATCTAGCTGTGGAGAATAAAATAGGTAATATCTCCCTTGTACCCATATAAATGCCAACGGAAAACTCAAAAGATAATAAACAGGGTTAATTCCAAAAATCTTTTCTAGTTTACCAAGTGTTGTGGGCGTACCATAAAGCTGATTATTAAAATCCGCTGCTGAGTATATGAACGGAGACAATGCCTTATCGAACAAATCGACAGGTAAAGATTTAACTTTTTTATCTTTTCGGACAAAATAAGAATTTAAAAAATCTTCAAATTGTGCAAGTATTTTCTGCTCTTTCCCCTGTTTATTTGATGCCGGGTTGAAAAAGTTTAGGTTGGTAAAAAAGTTATTATAAGCTATTAATCCTATATTTCCTAGATTATCTATAATTGTTTTTTTATTGCTGGCATAAATTTTTCGTAAAGCACTTTTATATGGAACATAAGAATCTTTTAGTAGACTTTTTACAGAGTCATTAAATTCGAGAATCATTTGATAAACTTCTTGATTGGGTTTATCGACAAGAGATAACACATTTTTAGAGTTCCACTCCTTTAATTTTGTTGAAACACGTCCCTCTATGTTTTTGGTTAGTTCTTCAGAATCAATGTTATAGCTATCCTTCAAAATTTTCTTTTTGAAATTATCTTTATGTATCCATCGCAAAGTTGTATCTTTGATTGTTTTATACCAAAATGCATATATAAAGAAATTTTTTAACTTGTCTTTGAGTTTGGATAACCTTATATACAAACTATCTAAAAAATCATCTCTTGCTGGTGAGTCCCATATCCCACTATAAACCTCCTCCATCAAATTCACAAATCCCAGAATTCCTGCATCGATGAACCAATTCCCTGTGAATTCCAGAGGAGGTTTAGAGTTCAATTATACCCCTTTTGTTAAAACCCCTTAGAAATACCCCAATTCTCTTCTTACTCTTATACTTTGGAAAAATATTGTGATTTTCTTTTCCACCGACTCTTTATCCTAACATGAAATTGGCGGGTTGTAAATATTTTTGTGATAGTTGGAGGATGGCAAATGGTATTTAGTTCTCAAGGATGAAGGATTTGGGAAAGAGATGGAATTATGATAAGTTCCCTCTCTTAAGATTCTTCTCTCCAGGCTGGGGAGGGAGGAGTTTGAGTCTTTGGATGCTGTCGGGGGTGAGCCATATATCTATTTCTTTGAATTTTACTCTCCTTTTTTCTAATTCTTCCTCCAGAGTAGATAAGTTCTCCTTAGGTACTGTTACTGCTCCTGCTCCTGTCCGCAAGCCTCCCAATTTTCTCACTAATCCTGGTTCTTCGCTCTCATACAATTTCTCTTTTACAATTTTCTTTGTTTTATGACCGTAGAGTAGTCTTTTGACTTTCACTTTCTCCTTTGCGTTGAGATTTTCAAGGCTGAATACTATCAGGGTATAATGTTCCAATTTTAGCCCTTGAATGGTTATGAAGGGAGACTTTGCATACAATAAAATTCCTTCTTTCATCACCTCTTCCAGCAAGTGTTCTTCCAAACCATCAAAGTTTTTATTGGTAAAAAGAACCTGGATATTTCTATCGTATTGTTTTTCAAGGGTTAAAGCAATTTTCGAAATTTTTTTCTTCTGTATCCAGGACTACCAGGATGTCCACATCCGAGCGGTGGTCTCCTTTGCCTTTTGCGATGGAGCCGAATAAGAATATATAGGCTACATCTTCCAGTGGATTCCAAATTGGGCGAGGTTTGCCTCTATTAAATGGAAACAGGTGTTAAAATAGGACTCTATTCGAGTAGGGATAGAGTTCTCCTCCCGCTCTGCATCTGCTTTAAACATTTTATATTTTTCTTTATGCAAAAGTAGCCATTTTCGTAAGATTATATCACGAAAGTCTGGTCTTTAATTCCTGTGTGGTCTTAATAGAGGATTAACAGAAATTAGACAGTTTAAGGAAGTAAAAAAGAAGTGCTTCCTTAAGGTAAAGGGTCTATCTTCAGGATTCTGTCCACACGGAAGATGCGTTTTTCTCCTCTTTTCTCACAGTAGGCTTCCACCCCCAGAAAAGGCTTCCCTCGGTATTGCATCTCGCCCACTCTTAAAGGATGAATGATTCTTTTTGTCTTTTCATCGGTGGGTTTGAGGTAGGTTATAAGGAGGGGGCTTCTTTCTCTTATGGCTTTTTCTATTATTCTTACCTTTTCTTTCAAAGGCAGTTTCTTCTCCGAGCGCTGGTACTGAAAGTGGGTAAGAAAACGCACTATTTCTCTATCTAAGAAGATATGTTTTCTCTCAATGGGCTGAGTGAGGATGATTCCCTCCAGGGTCTGGCATCGGCTTAAGGCTACGTAAATCTGCCCGGGAGCAAAGATGCCCCCGCTGATGTCTATTACCACTCTATCAAAGGTTTTCCCCTGACTTTTGTGAATGGTTATAGCCCAGGCAAGTTTTAGAGGATACTGGATGAAGTAACCTATTGCCTTTGACTCTACTTTTCCTTCCTTTTCATTCCACTGAAAATGGAAAAGTTCCCATTTGAAAGGATATACCGGTTCTATATTCCCTTCGGGCAGTTCCACCAGAACTGCTGGCTCTTCTCCTTCTTCTATCTTTACTACTTTACCCAGGGTACCGTTCACCCATCTTCCCAGTTCATCGTTGTTAAGGAGCATCACCTGAGCCCCTTCTTTGAGGGGAAGACGATAATCTGTGGGAAGGTATTTTTCTTGAAATTCTCCTCCTATTTCTCCTTCCAGGATGTGGAGAGGAGCGTTGATTTTCTCCAGTTGCCGTTGATTTATCCTCTCCGCGGTCTGGTTGGTGGAGGTGAGGAAGATGTAGTAGGGGAGGTCTTCTATTTTTATGTCTTTTCTTACTCGCTGATTTAAGAGAGAAAGGTCTTCTTCGGTTACCGTATTGTTGCGGATGGCATTTAGTATCTTTATAAACTGGGGGTCTTTCTGGCGATAGATTTTCTCCAGTTCTATGAATTCTACTTCCAGTTCTTTAAACACATGGGCATGGAAGAAGTAACCACTCTGGTAGTAACCCTGGAATACCTCTCTTTCTTTACCCTTAATGACAGGAGGAAGTTGATAGAGGTCTCCTATGAATATCATCTGGACTCCTCCGAAGGGAAGAGAGGGTTCTTCCCGATGGAGACGGAGGGATTTGTCTATACAGTCCAGGAGGTCTGCCCTGACCATGGAGATTTCATCGATGACGAGGGTATCTAATCTACGGAGGACCTTAGCCCGGTGTTTACTTGTTCTTACTTTATCCGGAGTGATGTCCGGGCGGAATCCGAAGAAGGAGTGGATGGTTTCTCCCTTTACGTTTACTGCTGCCACTCCCGTGGGAGCCACAACCGCAATATTTTTGGAAGTGGTTCGGCGGAAGTAATCCAGAAAGGTAGATTTTCCTGTGCCTGCTTTTCCGGTGAGGAAGACATGTTGAGAGGTGTTTTCCAGAAGGTTGAGGGCTTTCTCAAATTCCGGGGTTATTTCTATGCTCTGGCGCATCTCCTTAAGATTTTTCCGTTATCTCTATCATCCCAAAACCCTGGGAGTTTTTGGAGCCCAGACCTGCGTGGTAGGCAAAGGGAAAGTATTCCATAGGGAGGTAGAGTTCGTAGATACCCATCCATCCCTTTATGATGGTTCCCTTATACTTTACTATCTTCTCATCTCTTCGGGATACTCGAAGGGGTTTTATGTAATGATTGTCTGACTGGTAGGGGATGTTTTCTCCCCGGAAGGCGTGGATTTTTTTTCTTAGGTTTTCCAGGATAAGGGAGGAAAATTCTTTCTCCCAGGGGGTATAGTAGTAGGTTTTTCTCTTTCCCTCCCGTGTGTAGAGGGTGCTGTATACGGTAATAGGGGAAAGAGTCTTTACTTGGACAGGCCTAGAAGGAGGGGAGATTTTGGGCTCTACTTCTACACTCTCTATAAGACAGGGAGAACCGTGAAGATGCACTTGAGGATTTTTTAAAATATGGTGGAGGAGGGATTCTAAAAGGGGAGTATGGAGGGAGGAGATTTTGAGGACGAAGGTGTGGGGGAAGATTATTTCCTCTTCTCTTATTTCTACCTGGGAAGAAAGGAGACGGGAGAAGGTGAAGAGACGAAATTTACGCTTCTGGAAAGGAAATCCTTCCTCATGGATTTTTTTGGCTATGGATTTCTCCAAGGAGTTATAGATGAAAGACTGCAGGATGTAGTTGTAATGAAGGGGGAGGCGGAGGGGAGGATTTAAGGGGAGGAAGGTGAGGACAATTCTCATGGGCGCAAGGATTTTTAGGAGTAGAAGAGGGGAAGGAGGGATTTCCTTAAATTTCTCTTCTCCCGATTGGATTTCTTTAAAAGGGTTTTAAGGTAATGTATCTTTCTCTCTCCCTCCTTCTCCCCTTCTTTTATTATCGCTTTAGCCTGGGAGAAGGAGAACCACTGCCATTTCTCTACGGATGGAGAGAAGAGGAAATCTGCCAGTTGAGTCTCTATGCGAGAAAGTTCCCAGTCTCTTATTTCATTCATCCTTATCAGAATTTCTATCGCTCGAGAGGGTTCTTTGGGAGTGAGATTACCGGAGGATATGGCTATTATGAAGTCTGCTCCCATCTTTTCTGCTGCCATGACCGGAATTTTGCTTAACACTCCTCCATCCACCAGGGTTTTCTCTCCCTCTCTTACAGGAGTGAAGAGTCCGGGAATAGTGGAGGAGGCTACTACTGCAGAGAGAAGATTTCCTTCTTTTAGAATTACCCTTTTTCCCTCTTTTATCTCCGTAGCCACACAGACAAAGGGGATATGGGTCTGATGGAAGGTGAGATTATGAGGGATGAAGTACTGAAGCCCTTTCATAAGGTCTTCTTCTCTCCAGATGCCTTCTTTAAGCCAGTCAATAAGGTAAAGGCTGAGTTCCCGCATAAATTCCCCTATTTTTCTTATACCCTTTCCCTCCCGGCTAAATTTCTTCTCCACATCCCTTACCTGTTTTAACTGGCAAAACTTAAGGGTCATCTCCTCTATCTTTTCCGCGGTAAAGCCCAAGGAGAGGAGGGCTCCTACTACCGCCCCCATACTGCATCCCACTACCAGGTCTATGGGAATTTTCTCTCTCTGCAGGGCTTTAAGTACCCCTATCTGACATAAAGACTTCGCCCCTCCTCCTGCCAGGACCAAGGCTATTTTTTTCTTTTTAAACAAGGAATTCTCCGGATGTTATTTTCTCTTCCGGGTAGTTCTGGGAGTGGAGCGCTTTCTTTTCTCTAAGGTGGCTACTCTCTTCTTGAGTTCTTCAAATTCTTCCCGGCTCACCAGGTCCATTTTTTTCACCCATTTCTGGACCAGGGTGCCAATTCTTTCCTCCAGGACGCTCTTGCTTTCCTGAACTTTTTTCCAGAGTTCTTCCAGAAGGGGTTTAGCCTGTTTTTCCGTAAGTTCTCCCCTCTTGATGAGGTCCTCGATAAGAGTTTTAAGTTTTTCCTTAGTCAGAGACAATGCTCCTAACCCGGAAAGGAAAACTTTCCTTAAACTCTCCAGCATCATTTCTCAGCCTCCTTTCTTCTATTATACACCTTTAAAGGAAAATAATAAGGATGAAGAAGCATCTCTAAAGGTAATAGATAAAAACTTTTTCCCAGAAGAAGGCAAGCCTGGTATACTGAAGGGAAATGGAGAAAAAGGAATATGTGGGAGTGATTCATATCCATACCCGTTACTCGGATGGGAGTGGGAGTCTAAGGGAGGTTATAGAAGCGGGTAAGAAGGCAGGGGTAGATTTTCTCATTATCACCGATCATGATGTCCTACCTCCTCGGGAAAAGGAGGGATGGTATGAAGGTATCCTGGTACTGTTTGGAGAGGAGATAAGTCCTTCTCGTTCTCATTACCTGGCTCTGGATATTGAAGAAGAGATTAAGTATAGGGAAGGCTCTCCTCAGGAGTATATTGATGAGGTCAACAGACAGGGTGGATTCGGGTTTGTATGCCATCCCTTCTACCGGGGCAATCCTCTCCTGGGGCTTCGTCCCCATCCCTGGGAAAATTTTTACCTTTATGAGGGATTTACAGGGATTGAGATATGGTCTTTCATGTATGACTGGGTTAGGAAACTTAACCCCATAAAACTCCTCTATTACTTATTCTTTCCCCATCATGCTCCAGAAGGACCTTCGGAAAGACTTCTCTGGTTATGGGATGAACTCAATAAAAGAAGGAAGGTAGTGGCTATAGGGGGGACAGATGCTCATGGAAACAAGTTCTTCCCTTTCTCTATATTTTCTTACTCCTTTGCCTTTCGCACGGTAAGGACTCATGTCTTTTCTCCTCCTTTAGAAGGGAAGGTAGGGAGGGACAGAGAAAAGATTCTCTCCTCCCTTAAAGAAGGTCATTCTTTTATAGCCTTAGACCTCTTAGCTTCCTCCCGGGGATTTGTCTTCTCCACTCAAGAGGGTAACTTACCCGGAGAGGAGGTAAAGTTAAGGGAGAGACTCACTTTAAAAATTACCTCTCCTCGAGAGGCTCATTTTCGATTGATTCATAATGGGAAGGTGAGGGAGGAGTTCTTTGCCAGATTTAAGGAAATGGAGATAGGAGAAGAGGGATTTTACCGAATAGAGGGATATATAGGAGGAAAACCCTGGCTCTTTACCAATCCTATTTATGTAAGGAAGGATTAAAGAAGGGCTCTCAAGAATAGATAAATCATAGTAAGGGAAAGAGCCAGTTTAATCAGTATACCTCCCATATAGCCGGCCAGAGAACCAAGACTTGCTTTAAGAGCGGGTTTAAATTTTTTCTGGACTAACGCCTCCCCTATCATAGTTCCCACCACCACTCCTATCAGGATGCCGAAGGGAGGATAGAGGATCATCCCTGCTATAATCCCAATAACTCCCCCTACCATTCCTCCCCGGGAGGCTCCCCACTTTTTTGCTCCCCAGAGAGTGGCTACCCAGTCCATGGAGAGCCCAGCCGCAGTTAGAATCCCTAAGACCAGAAGTAATTTCCCTCCTATCACTTGGAAGTGAGTGGAAATAGCATAAAGAAGAGCCCCTAAGAAAATTAGGGGAAGACCAGGAAGTAAAGGGAGGAAGACCCCCATCAGACCTATAAGCATGAGAATAAGGGAAAGAATAAGGACCACTATCTTCATTTTTTCAGGCATTGTAGCATATTTACCTATGGTATAATTAGGAGGGAGGTGTTAGATGGGTAAGACAGTAAGTTTTCTGTATCGCCTGGCCAGAATGGCTAATGACCTGGAAAAACTTGCCAGTGGTGACCCCAAGAAAATAGCCCGAAGAATGAAGAATAAATATATCGGCAGGAAGCTGATAAGAAAAGCCTGGAAGTTTCCCTTTTAAACTTTAAAGAGAGGAGATGAAGGTAGTTCTTTTACCTCAGACCAAAATTGGGGAGTTTCTTTCCATGGGATGTGAGATGGAGGGGGAAGAAATAGGAATTTATATTGCCTCTGCGGATGTATCTGCCAGTTGTGCTTTTAAGCCCGAGGAGTGGGAAAAATTTGTGGAGGGAGTGAATAAAGCCTATCAGAAGTATCGAGAAGTATCCCAGAAGGGATAGGTCTTCCCTCTCCCCAGATCTTGAACTTACTCTTGAAGTTCCACTAATTTTTTTCTCCCCCTTTCCCCCTGAATTATACGTAGATTTTTTCTGGGAACCCCCAGATGCTGGGAGAGAATTTTTAAAAGGGCTTTATTTGCTTTTCCTTCCCGGGCAGGTTCTTTAACCCAT
>CAZSGC010000024.1:0-17104 GCA_964606225.1 uncultured bacterium
CTGGAGAATTATCCCATACTTCAATAATATGTTCTCCTTTTATCTCTCCATTTTTCTTTATATTTCCTATTACAAGATGGGGCATGAACACACAGGGAGTTATTGAACCATCGGGTTGCAATGCAATATAAGCTCTTGCTGCACCACAACCACCTATTAATTCAACAAGACTCTGTAATTTTTCCCTGCTTCCAGAGGAAAAATGTCCCAAAACAGTGTATTCCCCTTTTCCCTGTTCATACATCTGTTTGCAGTATCTACCAAATTGGGGTGCAGTGGATAAAAGTGTTTCTTTACCGTCCTGAAGGTCTTTATAAAATATCTCAAATAACCTTTCCCTCTCTTCAGGAGTTAAATCATTCTCTATACCCGCCCTACCACAGGGAATGTAATTATAAAAAACTACTTTCCTTAAACCAAGTTCATCCCTCAGCCTGAGCATTTTGGGTATCTCATCCTTAAGAATCGAGTTTTCCCTTGCCACAGTGAAGGAAATGCACGTCTTATCAGCCTCCCCCGCTTTAATTAAATTTTTAATTCCTCTTATTGTCCTCTCAAAAGCACCTTTCACTCCCCGGAAACTATCATGAACCTCAGCACTTGCTCCATCAAGACTTACTCCATAATAAGCAAAACCAATCTCTTTAAGTTTAAAGGCTACCTCTTCTGTAATCAGTGTTCCATTTGTATTTATAGACATATAAAGACCATTTTCTTTCCCTATTCTGGCAAGTTCCCAGAATACAGGGTCCATTAAAGGCTCCCCACCTGCAAAAGCAAAAGTGGGTATATTCAGTTTACAGAGTTCCTCCATAACTTTTATCTTTTCATCATTTGTAAGTTCATTAGGAAGCCCTTTGGAAAGAACACCTGCATCTTCGTAGCAATGTTTGCATCTCAGGTTACATCTTGCAGTAATATTCCAGACAACCATAAGAGGTTGAGCGAAGGTAAGAGGCATCCTTACACCAAACTTTTCTACAGTTTCTACAACATTAAAGACTGCTCTCTTAATTCTTGGATTATTCATAACTTTTGAGAAATCTTTCTTCTCAAAATTAAACAGTCTCCTTAAGTAATCAAAAACTATATAAGGAACAACTGTTTCCGTATCTCTAAATATTCTTTCCCAAATAGGTCTGTTATCTTGACTGTACTTTTCTGCAATGACTTCCAGTCTTGTCTTCCCATTTTTATCCTTCTTAAGATAATACCCAATCTTCTTCCTTACAAAATCAGAGTTTAAAAGGGCAAACACACCATTTGACTTTAATTTAGAGGATAGTTTTATAGGGTCAAGAGGAAAATTGTTAAGATTCCATAAACCCATTTCTCCCCCTCCTTATTTTTTAAGATTGCACAATTCCAAACATATTTTAAAAGAAGAAAGTAAATTAGTAAAGGTCTCCTATCTCCTTAGGACTGAGACTCGGAGTCCCCTTTCATAAACTGATATAATATACCAAAAACTTTTACAGGAGGGATAGAAGAAGATAAAAGAAGGATAGTCTTAGGGATTCTTTATTAGTTGTCCGAACTTGAGTCTGAAGGTCAGTTAAGGCAGTTGATGAGAAGAGAGAGGAGTGGTAAATTAGGGGATTAAATGAAGAAAATAATACTTCTCATAGTTTTACCTTCTCTGTTGATCCTACAAGTAATGATCAATGACTTTTTCATGAAGGGGCCCGCTAAACTGGAAAATTTTACCATTATTTTTTTGAGTGTGCTTATTGAAACATTTCCTTTTCTTCTCCTGGGAATATTAGCCTCTGCTCTTTTTCATTATGTCCTTTCGGAAAGAGCTGTCTATCGCTTAATTCCCAAAAATCCTGTTAAAGGGATGCTGGGAGTCTCCTTAATGGGGATGTATGTCCCTATCTGTAGTTGTGGTACAGTCCCTTTAGCTAGAGGATTAATTAGAAGGGGTATACCTCCTCGTATCGCTCTAATCTCTCTTTTTGCCATACCCATCATTAATCCTCTAACTGCATTATCCACTGCCTTTGCTTTTCACTTCCGCTGGTGGTTTGTCTTTACCAGACTGGGGGTGGGATTTCTCTTGGCTCTGGTAGTAGGAAATCTTCTGGGAAGATTCTTTAGGGGAAAAGATATTCTCACCTTTCAGGAATCTTCCTGCCAGTTAGTCTGTGAATATCATCCTCACGAGGAAAAGGGGAAAAGGGTGTTTGATCTTTTTCATTCAATGAGCGAGGAATTCTTCACTCTGGGGACTTTCCTCATTTTAGGAGCCTTCCTTACTGCTTTTCTTCAAGCCTACCTCCCTAAGGATGTTCTTATGGCTTTGGGGAAAGGAAGAATTTCCTCTATAGGAATTATGTCCATCTTGGGATTCAGTCTCTCCCTTTGCTCTACAGCGGATGCTTTTATTGCTGCCAGTTTTCAGAACCTCTTCACTCCTTATTCTCTCATTGTATTTATGCTGGTGGGACCCACTATAAGTATAAAGAATGTTCTGGTGATGATGGGAGTATTTAAAGGTAAGGTAATTGGTTGGATGATATTTCTTACTTTTCTCTTCCTCTTTTTGCTGGGGATCTGGATAAAATGAGATTTAATTTCTTAAGCATATGCAGAGCGGTTGCTCTTCTAATACTCATCGGTTTTCATCTTCAACTGTTGCTCTCTAAGCAGATTAACCACTACCTAAATAAACATCTTATTTTTCTTCCCTATCTCACTATTCTTTTCTTTCTTGCTTTTCTTATAGGTGATTTGAGACGTATAAAGGAAAAGATTAAGCCCTGGGAGGAGATGGAAGAAGAGGAAAAAAACTATTATCGTCTTCACATCTTTGGTGCCTTGCTTTTCCTTCTACCCCTTTTATTATACTGGCTACTACCCACCACCAGTCTTAACGTGGAACTCCTTTCCGATAAAGTCTCTACTTACTCTGGATACTTCAGCGAAGAACTGGCTAAGGATTTCTTAAGTAAGAAGGAAGGTTATACGGAAGAAAATCTTTTAACCGTAGTCAGTGGTATTCATAAGTATCCCAAACTTATGAAAGGTAAGAAGGTAGCCACTATTGGATTTGTATGGCGAGAAAAGGAAGAAAAAAATTATTTCCGTCTGATAAGATTTCTAATAACCTGTTGTGCAGCAGATGCTACTCCTTTAATTTTAAGAGTAGAGTGGGAGCAAACTGAGAGTCTTAAAAATAATCAATGGGTTAAAGTGGAGGGAGTTATTACCCTGGATGAAAAAGAGAAACCTTACTTAAAGGCGGTAAGAGTGGTTAAAGTGCCACCTCCTGATGAACCTTACCTTTATCCTTAAAAGGAGAAGTAAAAGTGAGGTCCAAACTTCTTCATCTTAGAAAAGAGTTGCATATTCTGGAGACAAAATCTCTGATAATAGGTTTGTGGAAGCAGTGGAAATCCGTAGATTAAGTAATATAAGTCATATCCTATGTCCAGATTCTCATCCACATGGTTTTGGCAGCACGGAAGAATGAGGAATCTCTGGGATTACCCCTGGGTCTTTCTGGACCTGGAGACCACCGGACTTTCTCCTCAATTGGGAGATAGAATATGCGAAGTAGGGCTGATAAGATGTGAAGGCTTAAAGGAAACCCTTTCCTTTTCCTCTCTTATAAATCCCCATTGTCCTATCTCTCCTGGAGCCTCTGCTGTGAATGGAATTACTCAGGAGATGGTGAAAGATGCTCCCTCTTTTTTAGAAGTGGTAGAGGAGATACTATCCTTCTTAGAAGGCAGTGTAATAATCTGCCATAATGCTTACTTTGACTTGAGTTTCCTTTTTTATCAACTGAGGCTCCTTCATCTTCCTGCACCTTCCAATCCTGTTCTGGATACCCTTCAACTGGCACGTCGGAACTACTGTTTCCCCTCTAACTCCCTAGGGAAAATAGCAGAATTTCTGGGGATCTCTTGCCAGGGTTTACATCGGGCTATAGCGGATGCTCGTATAACCAAGAAGATATTCTTGCGTTTCTTAAGAGATTTCTCCCGAGCAGGATTTACCACTCTTAAGGATTTTCTCTATCTTCAGGGTGGAGAAATTTATCCTCCTCCTACTCCTCAGATTGTACTCCCCCCTCTCCTTCAGGAGGCTCTAAAGAAGAGAAGAAGTATTAAGGTAACCTATATCTCCTCAGGCGGTGGGAAGGCGGAGAGAATACTTAAACCCGTAGATATAAGAGTGTATAGAGAAAGGATTTATCTGATAGCCTTCTGCCAACTTAAGGGAGAGAAGAGAACTTTTAGGCTGGATAGAATAATAAGCATGGAATCTGCTTAGGTTAACTTCTCTCTTCCTTTAGGGTTTCTATAAAGGCAGAGAGATTTTCTTCCAGAACATCCGGTTGAAGGTTATGAATGGTATAGAAGACAAAACTTCCCCCTTTCTCTCAGAACCTTTATGAAATCTCTTTATGCTCCATGAGATACTGAAGAAAGGAGAAGCACTTCCCACTCTGGTGACTTCTCTTAAATCTTTTAGGAATTCTTTTTTAGCGGGGATACATCCTCCCTGTACTTCCTCCACCATCACCACAGCCAACTGTCCTTTTTACTTCCTGATTTTTTCGAAGACTTGAGGATGATTATAAAAGTGATGATATTCTGCAGAGTATCAAGCAGGTAAGTCCATAGAATAGGGACTGTTTCTGAGTCTTCCAGATGACCTTGAGAGGAGGAAAACAACTGGCTAAAACGTAATCATGGTCTTCATGATATCCACTCAAATTTAGCGATCGTATCTTTACTTGTGTGAGCACCTGCTATACGGATAGAATGGAGAGTGGATTCTAGATTTAAGATTATATTATCACCGGTATTTTATCAAATTCCCTTTTCTTACAGGTCAAAAAGAGGAAGGGAAGAGGAGAAAGAAGGTAAACGCTCAAGTATCTCTTGGAGTTGGATAAAATCCTTCTTTAAAGAAGCATAGAGATTCCCTCTATGCAAAGCAGCAGCAGGGTGAAACAAGGGATACAAGAGAAAACCCCCCTTTTTTATAAGGGTTCCATGCACTTTAGTAATGGAAAGTTTCCTCCCGGAAATTACTTGAAGGGCGAATCTTCCCAGAGTACATATTAGCGGAGGATTTATAATCTTTATTTGCTTCATAAGATAGGGTTTGCAGAGTTCTATCTCTTCCGGAAACGGGTCTCTATTCTGAGGTGGGCGACATTTTATCACATTGGCAATGTAGATTTCTTCTCTCCTCAATCCTATTTGTTGGAGGAGCCTATCTAAGAGTTTACCTGCCTGACCTACAAAAGGTCTTCCTATCTTATCCTCGTAGAATCCTGGAGCCTCACCTACAAACAAAAGGCGGGTATCGGGATTCCCTTCTCCGAAGACAATATGAGTTCTATGCTGATGAAGAGGGCATTTGGTACATTTCTCCACCTCTTCTTTTAATTTCCGTAGGGCTTCCTTCTTGTTCATCCTGAATTCTTCTGATTTATCTTCCCTCGGGAGGAGAAAGTCCTAATCTCTTAAATATTTTGTCTATGTTTTTAAGATACTCCTTTACATTGAAACAGTCCTCTAACTCTTGCTGGGTTAGGATTTCCCGGATAAAGGGAGATTTCTGGATAGCATCTTTAAAGTTCTTTTTCCTCTCTATACTTTCCAGGGCTATTTTCTGTATCTCTTCATAGGCTTTTTTGCGGTCTACACCCTTCTCCATTATCTTAAGCATCAGTTTCTGGGAGAAGAAAATATCTCCCGAAGATTCCAGATTCTTTAGCATCCTGGCTGTATTTACCTTTAGGTTTCTGATTATCCAGGTAAATCGCTCCAGAATATAATCTGTAAGGATGCAGGAATCAGGGATGATTATCCTCTCCACTGAAGAGTGGGATATATCCCTTTCGTGCCATAGAGGAATGTTCTCCAGGGAGGCTAAAGCATTACTCCGAATAACTCTGGCTAACCCGCATATCCTTTCACACAATATGGGATTTCTCTTGTGAGGCATGGCTGAGGAGCCTTTCTGCCCTTTGGTAAAAGGTTCTTCTACCTCTCCCACTTCGCTTCTCTGGAGATGTCTCACCTCCAGAGCGAATTTCTCTAAGGAAGAGGCTATGAGAGCCAGAGAAAGAAGGAAATGAGCATGACGGTCTCTCTGGATGACCTGAGAAGAGATAGGGTCAGGAGAAAGACCCAGCCTGGAGCATATATACTCCTCTATCTCGGGATCCAGATGGGAAAAGGTACCCACTGCTCCAGAGATTTTCCCAAACTTTACTCCATCCCAAGCCTCTTTAAATCTTTCCCGATTTCTTCTCATCTCTTCCCACCAGAGAGCCATTTTCCATCCGAAAGTGATGGGCTCAGCATGCATTCCATGGGTTCTTCCCATCATCACTGTATCTTTATAGGTGAGAGCCTTTTCCTTCAGAGATTGAAGTAACTCCTCCAAATCCTTAAATATTATCTCTCCTGCTTCCTTTAACTGACAGGCTAAGGCAGTATCCATAACATCAGAAGAGGTTAGTCCGAAATGCAAAAACTTCCCTGCCTCGGGGACCTGTTCTATAATACTCTCTACAAAGGCTACTACTTCATGTCGGGTTTTCTTCTCCAGTTCCCTTAGACGAGGGATATTAACCCGGGCTCTCTTTCTCACCTCCTCCACCACTCTTTTCTCCACCATCCCTTTTTGAGAAAGAGCCTCCAGATGGAGAGTCTCTATCTTGAGCCAATATTGAAATCTCCTTTCTTCCGACCATACTTCTCCCATTTGAGGACGAGTGTAGCGAGATATCATCTTTCCTCCAGAATCTTTAAGAAAATATCCACTATGTAAGGGTCAAACTGCTTTCCCTTTTCTCTTAACATTTCCTTTTTTGCCTCTTCCTTAGAGAAGGGTTTCTTGTAAGGGCGAGAAGATATCATAGTTTCGTAGGCATCCACTACACTTATTATACGAGCCAGAAGGGGTATCTCTTCTCCCTTCAGTCCTTCTGGATAACCTTTACCATCGTACCGCTCATGATGGTAGAGAATTATGGGAGCAACTTCCTTCAAAAACTCTACCCCTTCAATAATCTGTGCACCCAGACGAGGATGTTCCTTAACTTTCTCATACTCTTCAGGGGTGAGTTTGCCTGGTTTAAAGAGTATCTTATCATCTATCCCAATCTTGCCAATATCGTGTAGAACTGCTCCGAAACGAAGTGCTTCCATCTCCTCTTCCTTCAGCCCCAACCTTTCCCCAATTAAAGTAGCATATTTGATAGACCTTTCCAAGTGTCCCTTAATCTCTGGATCTTTGGCTTCCACTGCTTGGGCTAAAGCCATTACCGTCTCCAGATAATTCCTTCTTAAATCTTTCTGAAGTAAGACCAGATTCTTAAGCCTTTCTTTTAGTCTCTCCAGAAGACCCGAAGTGAAGAGAATAGATAAACAGAGGGCCCCAGCCAGTGATAGAAAAATGAGAAAGGATTTTTCTCCCGGAGTGATTATCAGAAGGAAAGCAGGATTTAGGCGCAGGGTTACCTCCGCATAGAGAAAAAGGGCGAAGAGGAGAAGCAGTAAGGATGCCCGTATGAAATTACCTGGAGGAGAGAAGATGAGGGTAGAAGAGATAGCCGGGAAAATGAGGAGAATAAAAAAGGGAGACTCTATTCCTCCCGTAAAGTGAAAAAGGAATAGATAAAAGAAAACATCAAAGAAAAATTGAAGATTGAGTGCTCTCTTAAGGTAAGTTGCTTCCTTGGGGACCCGATGTCTTCTTAAATCTAAATGTAAGGTTAAGTTGAAAAGGAAAATGAGAAAGAGAAGGGAGAGAAGAGGGAAAGGATTAAACCCTTTCCTATGCAGAAAGGAAAAGTAAAGAATTAAGAGAATAAGAAAAGGGAATATTGCCCATCTGATCTTCACCAAGAGATTTACTCTCTCCAGGAGGTCAGAGAAATACTCCTGGGGAGAAAGAATTTCTTCTTCTTTTTCTTTCACTTTTCAGCCTTAATAGGAGGAGGACGAGGACTCCATTCTACATGCCCATCTGCATAGAGAATATTGTATCCCCCAAGATGAGAGGAAACGCGGGGGTCTACAGCCGTGATATCCACCATCATCCAGGTTCGAGAAGGATTTTTAACCCGGGAAGGGTCCTTACCACTGAGGTAGTCATTCCAGAGATAGGTAAGACCTTTTTCTCGTAATAAAGGGGGAGCGGAAGGACAAATAAAAACCTTTTGGGGAAGGTGATAGGATTTGAGAATAACCACTATACTCTGGGGGTCTTTTAGGGGCTGAGCAGGGAAGAATTTAGCGGGAGGATACTTTCCTTCGCTTATCACAAACATATTTATAGCCATTCCAATCTGTCTTAAGTTGGAAGCGCATTGAATCTGCAAAGCCTTGTTCTTTATCCCAATGTAACTGGAGACAGGAATGCTGAAAAGTAGAGTGGTCACCATCAGGAGTTCGGTAGCCGTGAATCCCTTTTTGAAATTAACGAGGAAATTTATCTTCATCCCTTAATTGTAACATAATTGAAGGGATCAGGCTTCCTCTTTTAAACGCTGGGTTATCTCTTTAAGAATCTCAAAGGCTTGAAGGGGAGTAATTTTTAGGATATCCAACTTCTTTAATTCTTCCAAGATAGGATGAGGACGGGGAGAAAAGAAAGTTAGTTGCTCTTCATCTTTTACTCTCTTCTTGGTAATACCCTCATGCTTCCTCTCTAAGTTCTTAAGAATCTCCTGAGCTCTTTGAATAAGGTTATGGGGTAATCCTGCCAGTCTGGCTACCTGTATCCCATAACTGCGGTCTGTGGAGCCAGGTTTTATTTTTCTTAAGAAAACTACTTTTCCTCCCCATTCTTTAACTTCTATATGATAGTTTTTTACCTGGGGAAGATCCCTCTCCAATTCTGTAATTTCATGGTAATGAGTGGCAAAGAGAGTACGAGCATGGATATTCTCATGAATAAATTCTGCCACTGCCCAGGCTATGCTTATACCATCAAAAGTAGAGGTCCCTCTTCCCACCTCATCCAGGATTATAAGGCTTTCAGAAGTAGCATTCCTCAAGATATTGGCTACCTCATTCATCTCCACCATAAAAGTACTTCGGGCTCGGGTTAGTTCATCCGTAGCCCCCACTCGGGTAAAGATTCTATCCACCACCCCAATCTTTGCCTCTTTAGCCGGGACAAAACTTCCCATCTGGGCAAGGAGTACTATTAGTGCCACCTGACGGATATAGGTAGATTTCCCTGCCATATTAGGTCCAGTAATAATTAGGATACGCGAGGTGGGAGATATCTCTGTATCATTGGGGATAAAAGGCTCGGATAAAATTCTCTCCAATACAGGATGGCGACCTTCCTGGATTAAAATGCTCTCTCCTGTATCTACCTGTGGTCGAGTATAGTTATTCTTCAATGCTACCATAGCCAGAGAGGCTAAAGTATCTATAGTGGCAAGGGCGCGTGCTGTTCTCTGGATTTGGGGCAGATATTTGAGGATTCTTTCCCTTACCTGAAGGAAAATTTCGTATTCCATCTCTTTTATTCTCTCCTCCGCTCCTAAAATCAAGGATTCCTTTTCTTTAAGTTCAGGAGTAATGAATCTTTCCGCATTGGTGAGAGTCTGTTTCCTTATATAATCTGAAGGTACCAGATGAAGGTTAGGTTTGGTTACCTCAATATAGTATCCGAATACTTTGTTATATCCCACTTTAAGAGACTTTATCCCTGTCCTCTGGATTTCTCTTCTCTGAAGGTCTGCTATCCATTCCTTCCCCCCTTGGCTTATTTTCTTAAGTTCATCCAGTTCTGGAGAGTAACCTTCCTTTATCAAACCTCCTTCCTTAAGGGAAAGAGGGGGAGATTCCACAATAGCCTCTTCTATCAGGGAAGAGACCTCTTTTACCTCATCCAACTGCTGGAATAATTCCTTAAGGAGGGAAGAAGAAAAGGTGGAGAGAGTTTCTTTAAGGTGGGGAATTTTCTTTAAGGTATTCTTAAGCCCTATTAATTCCCGAGCCCTTGCTAAACCTGCATCTAAACGGCTGATAATTCTTTCTAAGTCTGAGAGTCCTTTTAGATTTTCCCTCAATTTCTTAAGAGAAGGAAGGCTTTTCACCATCTCCTCCACCGCATCCAGCCGACTTTCTATCTCTTTCACCTTGCGTAGAGGATGAAGAAGCCAGTACCTCAAAAGTCTTGCTCCCATAGCCGTAAGAGTGTTATCCAAGATACTTAGAAGAGTTCCTTCCCCCTCTTCTCCTCTATAAGTTTTTATCAATTCCAGGTTGCGAATAGTGTCTGAGTCCAGCATAAGGTATTCTTCTGAGGAGTAAAGACGGAGGTTCTGTATATTATCGGGAACTCTGCCTTCCACATCTTTAAGATAGGAAAGAAGTCCCCCTGCTGCTCCCATGGCTAAAGGGAATTCTCGTATTCCTAATCCATCTATGCTGTGCACTTTAAAGTGATTACAGAGAGTTTCCTTAGCCACCTGTGGAGAAAAACTCCAATCTGGATAGGGAGTAAGGGAGGAGAGATTATCCAGATAAGAAGGGGAGGGAACAGATTCCGGTAAAAGGATTTCACTGGGAGAAAGTTTCTCCACAAGTTCCTTCCCCTTCTCCTCTTCCGCCTCCCAAGCCCAGAAATCTCCTGTAGAGATATCCACCCAGGCCATTCCCCACCTCTTAGAAGAAGGGAAAAGAGAGAGAAGATAATTAGGAGAACTCTCCTTAAGAAGGTTTTCCTCCAGGATAGTACCGGGAGTGATTATCCTCACTACTTCCCTTTTCACCAACCCTTTTGCCAATTTGGGGTCTTCCATCTGTTCACATATAGCCACTTTATAACCTTCCCGGATAAGTTTACCTAAGTAACTCTCCAGAGCATGGTAAGGAATTCCTGCCATGGGAACTCTTCTTCCCTTACCTGCTTCCCGGGAGGTGAGAACTATACCTAGGACTCGGGAGGTTATTTCTGCATCCTCAAAGAAGGTTTCGTAAAAATCTCCCAGTCTAAAGAGAAGTATCTTATCTTTATGCTTCTCCTTTAAGGTAAGGTATTGTTTCATCATAGGAGTAAATTTTTCCTTAAGCATTGTCTTTCTCCACCTCTTTATAAATTCTGTCCAGAATTCCGTTGATGAAATCCCCACTCTCCTTCCCCCCTCCAAATATTTTTGCCAGTTCTATAGCCTCATCTATAGCCACTTTGGGAGGTATATCTTCCCGATAAAGCATCTCATAAATAGCCAGGCGGAGAATGTTCCTCTCCACCATACCCATTCTTTCCAGTTCCCAGTTTTCTGAATACTTCTTAATCAGGGAATCTAAGATACTCTGATTAAGAATTACTCCTTGCGTTACTTGGTGTGCATACCCTAAGGAAGGAGGAGGATAAGACTTCCACTCCACAGTCCTACGAAATATCTCCTCCCATTCTTCTTTTCTCCTCAAGAGGTCAACCTGATAAAGAACAGATAAGATTAATTCCCGCGCTTTCCTTCTTATCCCCAATTTAAAAAGAGCCGCCTTTTAACCTATCTTCTCCAATAAATTCACCATCTCTATTACCGCTAGAGCAGCGTCTCTTCCTTTATTACCTGCCTTAGTACCTGCTCTCTCAATAGCCTGTTCTATATTTTCGGTAGTAATTACTCCAAAGATAACTGGTTTGCCTGTTTTGAGACTGGCTTCAGAGATTCCTCGGGAGACTTCTTTAGCGATGTAATCAAAATGAGGAGTATCTCCCCGGATTAAGGTGCCTAAGCAGATTACCCCATCAATATCCTTCTTCTGTGCTACTTTGAGAGCAAGCAAGGGTATCTCAAAGGAGCCCGGAACCCAGTAAATCTCTATCTCCTCCTCTTTAACCCCATGCCTTTTCAATGTATCCAGTGCTCCTTCCAGAAGTTTGGCAGAAATAAATTCGTTAAATCGGGAAATAACGATACCGTATCGTTTATCTCTGCTTACTAAATCTCCCTTAATAGTTTTCTCCATTCTCTAAACCCCCTTTAACAGATGTCCCATCTTTTTCTTTTTAGTTAAAAGATAAGAACGATTGCTTTCCTGAATAGGAACCTGTAAGGGTATCCTCTCTACAATCTTTAGACCGTATCCTTCCAGTCCCACAATTTTACGAGGATTATTGGTGAGCAGTCTTAAGGTGGTAAGTCCTAAATCTACCAGAATCTGTGCTCCTATCCCGTAATCTCTAAGGTCTGGCTCAAAACCCAGTTTTTCATTAGCCTCTACAGTATCCAGTCCTCCATCCTGTAACTGGTAGGCTTTAATTTTATTGACCAATCCAATTCCTCTTCCCTCCTGAGGAAGATATAAAATAACTCCTTCTCCTTCTTGAGAGATTAATTCCAGCGCCTGCCTGAGTTGGTCCCCACAGTCACATCGGCGAGAATGAAACACATCTCCAGTCAAACACTGAGAATGCACTCTCACCAACACATTTTCTTTTCCTCTAACCTCTCCCTTAACCAGAGCCAGATAGTTTAGATCATCAACCACACTGCGATAAAGGTGAAGTTTAAATTCTCCCCAAGGGGTGGGGAGTACTGTGGAGGCTTCCTTCTTCACCAATTTTTCTTTCTTTACTCGGTAAGAAATGAGGTCTTTTATGGTGCAGATCTTCAGATTAAACTGGGAGGCAAATTGAAGAAGTTTGGGAAGTCGAGCCATGGTTCCATCTTCATCCATAATCTCACATATAACCCCTGCAGGATATAAACCTGCCAGCCGGGCTAAATCTACCGCTGCTTCTGTATGTCCTGCTCTCTTCAATACCCCTCCTTTCTCTGCCCGAAGAGGGAAGATATGGCCGGGCTTCACCAGGTCTTCGGGCTTAGTTCGAGGATCAATTATGGTTTTTATGGTGTGGGCTCGATCATAGGCAGAAATTCCTGTGGTAATACCTTCCCGGGCATCTACAGATACAGCAAAGGCGGATTTAAATCTGTCCTGACTCTCCTTAACCATAGGTTCTATTCCCAACTCATCCAGTCGTTCAGAAATAATGGCTAAGCAAATCAGTCCTCTCCCATATTTAGCCATAAAATTGATAGCCTCGGGAGTAACTTTCTCTGCAGCAATAACCAGATCTCCTTCATTCTCTCTTCTTTCATCATCCACTACTATGATAAATTTCCCCCTCCTTAGTTCTTTTATAATATCTTCAATGGGCGAGAAGGTTTTCATTTCAGTAGAATTTATCATCTCTACTATGGAGTGTCAAACTGAAGGGAAAGAATCTCCATTCTCCCTCTTTTGTGATAAAATTTTACTATATATGAGGATAGGTGTCTTTAGCGATAGCCACGGAGATATCCGGAATCTGGAAAGGGGGGCTCGTTATCTACTGGATAGTTATCAGGTGGAGATGTTTATTCATCTGGGAGACGATTATTCAGATGCTTTGAGTTTAGAAAAGTTTGGTTTAAGAGTCCTGAGAGTGCCGGGAGTCTTCAGCGGATACTATCAGGACCCTCATATTCCCAATCGGATAGTGGAAATTCTTTCCGGTTATAGAGTTCTCCTCTCCCACACCCTCTCCTCTCACAGGAACGATTTACCTCAGGACCTAAAACCAGAGGACCTTATAAAAAATAAGGAGGTGGATATAGTTCTCTTTGGACATACCCATGTTCCTTTTTTGGAAGAAAGGGAAGGAATTCTTTACTTAAATCCTGGACATGTAAAGGAAGGAATGGATAAAGGATATCCTCCCACTTTTGCTTTTCTTCGTTTAGAGAAAGAAGTCCAGGCCAGGGTAATAGATTTAAAGGGTAAAGTTCTGCTGGAAGGAACTTACTTATTGAAACCGTCTTCTCAGAGTCCTTAGTGCCGAAACCAGCGGAGTTTATCCCCCTGAATATAGTAGAAAGTTGCCAGAATAAAATCTCCAATACCAGAAAGTAAAGGGTGTAGTAGTTCAGGAGATCGTTACCACTCTTTACTATCCCGAGGTAGAGATATCCTCCAGCTCTGGCCTCTATTTCACTCATCTGCTGGTAACAATCTTTTGAACCATTTACTTCGAGGATTTGACAGATCAATAAAGAAAAATTATAATGCAAAATAATTTTTTATCTGAAAACTTGACACGGGGTTTACTGAAATGTTACGGGAAAAAAGATATGAACTTGTGGTAGGTGGTGGTGGGCTTGCAGGTGTATGTGGAGCAATTGCAGGAAAACGACTTGGACTTTCAACTTGTATTATCCAGGACAGACCTGTATTCGGTGGTAATGCAAGTTCTGAGATAAGAGTCAATATCGGTGGTGCTGCAAGTTGTAATCCATGGGCAAGGGAAACAGGCATAATATTAGAGATATTCCTTGAGGAAAGGAAAAGAAATTTTGAATATCACTTAAGCACATGGCACAGTGGGCTCCTTGATCTCATTCTTTACGAGTTTTTGCGCAATGAGGGTGTAGATATATATCTGAACACGTCTATCCGTAAGGCGGTAATGAAGGATAAAGAGACAATACAAGGTGTTAATTGTGTTCAGTTGGGGACAGAAAAGGAGTTTATAATCTATGGGGACTTTTTCCTTGATGCTACAGGGGACGGAGTGATTGGATTTACAGCAGGTGCAGAATTCAGGATAGGGAGAGAAAGTAGAGAAGAATTTGGGGAAGAACTTGCTCCTGAAAAGGCAGATATGGGAGTCATGGGTAGTTCTTTATTATTTCTTATAAGGGATGTTGGAAGACCTGTAAGATTTATTCCACCTTCCTGGGCGGTTAGATATGATAGAGATGATATAACATTAAAGACGAGAAGACATGACTGCTTACCCGGATATTGGTGGATTGAGATTGGTTGGCCTTTTGATACAATATCCGACAATGAAGAGATAAAACACAATCTGCTTGCGCATTTACTTGGTGTATGGGACCATATGAAGAATGCAGGGAACCATGGGTTTGATAACTTTGTTCTTGAGTGGGTAGGTATGCTACCTGGGAAAAGGGAGTCAAGGAGATTTATGGGAGATTATATCCTGAGAGAGCAGGATATAAAAAGCAGAAAGATATTTGAGGATGCAGTTGCTTATGGTGGCTGGTATATTGACCTGCATACCCCGGGTGGGATTTTAGCAAGAGAAGAACCACCGGAACCAACACACACACTGGACCCTGAAAGACGATTAGAGGAAAGAGATAATAGACATACATATATTTATCAGATTCCATACAGGTGCCTTTATTCCAGAAACATAAAAAATTTGCTTTTTGCAGGTAGAGATATAAGTGTAAGCCATGTAGCACTTGGGAGTACCCGCCTTATGGGAACCTGTAGCGTGTTAGGACAGGCAGCAGGGACTTCTGTGTATCTATGTAAGAAATATAAATCTTTCCCAAAAGATATATTCCAGAAAGGATATTACAGGGAACTCCAGCAGATTCTGTTGAGAGAGGGATGTTTTATCCCCGGGGTTAAAAATGAGGATAAAGAGGACTTATGTTTAAAAGGGGAAATAAGAGCATCCTCATCCAAACCACTTAAATTGAAAGGGTATAAAGGAGAGATAAAACTTGATATACCACTGGGACAGAAGCTTCCCCTTTGCGGAAAGGTTGAACAACTTAAACTGAAAGGAAGTATTGCAAGGGATACTGTTTTGAAATTCCATTTAAGGGGCTCATCAGATATATGGGACTTTACCTCAGAAAAGGATATAGTCTTTAGGGAAGTCAAAGTTGAAAAGGGAGCGGAAGATATCGTGATTGAGATAAATAGAGAGTTTGAAAAGGGGATCTACTGGTTCTATTTTGAAGAGAATGAAGATGTAATTTTGAAGACAACTGAAGAGAAGATACCGGGTGGTGCATTGATTCTTAGGCCGCATAAAAAATGGAGATTTCAGGAGTGGTGCATAAGAAATAATCTATATTTTGAAATAAGGCCTTTCATTTATCCTTTTGGCCCTGAAAATATTGTAAGTGGTGTCTCAAGACCTGAAAGATGGACAAATGTATGGATACCAGATACTGAAAAGGACTCTCCCCTGTTCTTAGAGATTGACCTGAAAGATAGAAAAGAATTCAATCTGATTCAATTTCTCTTTGATGCAGATATTGATGATGAATACACCCAGATACCACCTTTCTATACCCCGGCGCATATACCGGAGGACTTTGACATATATATTGAAAAAGATGGACTGTGGGAAAAGATTAAGGAAGTGAGAGGGAATACAAAATACTTTGTAAAATGTAGATTTGAAAAAGTTATTTTATCAGAAAAGGTGAAGGTTGAGTTTTTATCTTCCAGAGATAAGGAACCCTGGGTATATGAGATAAGAATATACCTCCGGAAGTAAATATTTGATAAGGTAGAGGGAAGGCAGGTCTCAATAAGAGAGAGGGTTTACTAAACACAGTGCACTAAGAATAGCATATGCTAAATAACATACTCTTACATGTCCATTTATGAGCTTCCAATACAGGACTATATACAACTACAAGATTCCCCTCTAAGTATGGAAATGATTTTACATACACTATGTCATAGCTCACCGCATAGGTACATTGTAGCCATCTACAAATGGTTAAGAAATCAATATCATCTCTGAGACGTATACTTTACAAAAAAAATTATTCTCCTTACCCAGAATCAATTCCTCCAAGAAACTGAAGTTAAACTCAACTTTGACAGTTTCCGCTAAAAATTCTCAAGAGTAATTCTTAAAAGCAAGGAAATAAAAGGGATTTAGAAGAAAAGGGTAAAAATTCTTCCAAGATGTAGTGTCATGTATCCAAAAAATTTTTTGATATAGAGAAAATTTATATGCTAAATATTAATGTCATGTTTATAAGGATAACTGAACACAAGAACAAAGACGGAAGTATAAGGAGATATTTATACATAGCGGAAAGTTATCGGGATAAAGAAGGCAGACCTCGTCAGGGGGTAATGTGTTTAGGAAGAGTAGAGGAATTGGAGAAGAAAGGGAAGATAGAAGAATTGATAGAGATAAGTAAAAAGAAGGCATGGGTAAATATAGAGAAAGGACTTTTTGTTGAATGGAGTAAAATATGGGGACCTGTATATGTATTCAGGAAGTTATGGGAAGAGAGTGGCTTAAAGGAGATACTTACCAGGATAAG
>CAZSGC010000025.1:0-16711 GCA_964606225.1 uncultured bacterium
TGATTCGCCAGAGAAGAAGGTGGAGGTAATCTCAAATATTTTATCCCGGGTTAGAGCCGATGGGTATTCTTTTCCTTTACTTTTGTAATAACGAAGAGCCAGAAATCCTTTTAAGGCTTCCAATCTGGCGTCCAGTTCTACCTCCTTCTCAATCAAAGGAGGATATAAAGGAAGGAGATGGGATAGAACTGGATAACGAGTAAAAGCCTTCCGCAACTGTTCTTTTAATCCTTGAAAAGATTTCTTAGCCTCCCAGAACCTCTGTCTTCCCCAGTAAATGAGGTTTGCTAAACCACGCAGGGTGAGGATCTCATCTCGATAGTTTAAGAATCTGAACAGAGGGAAAGTGTAATAACGAGGAAATTTTATCTCTTCCCCACCCTCCTTTTTTATCAGAGCCTTGAGCCTTTCCCTTCTTCCTTCTCGAAAATCCTGAAAGGCTTCCATTACTCTTACCCTCACTCCCACCAGACCTAAGGAGACAAAGTCCTCTTCTCTCTCTTTTTTTAAAATAAGGTGAATTTTACGGTAAAGTTCCGGATCAATCTCTCTCTCTTTAAGGACTTCCTGCAGCCGGAGAAGAAGTTTGGAAAGGAAGTCCATCTTCTTAATCTGAGACTCCAGCAAGGGTTCTTTCATAAAATCCAGGAGTAAGAATCCTTCCAGAAGGGCTCGGACAGAATTTTCCGCTTTCCCCTTCCACCATTCATAGCCTGCTTTAAGGAACAGTAAATCCAGGACTCTCTCCACTTCCTTAATATGGGTTAGAGAAGTTTCTCCTTCTTTAAACTTTAAAGGAAAAAATCCCTTTTTCACTAAAAGGATAGGGGTCAGTTCCCGGTAGAAATCCCTATTCCTTTCTACCTCTTCTGATACTTTTTCTCTTATCCCTTCATCCCAATCAGGATAAGGAGTCTGTAAGGCTTCCTCCCACCAAGGTTGTGGAGAAGGTATCTTCTCCCTTATCTTTACCCACTGAGGATAGAAGAGATTTTCCTCAAAGCCAGCGAAATGTAAGAGTTCTTCTCTACTTACAGGTTCCTTATGCCGCCTAATTTCCACAATCTCCTTATAAAGAGATCGGTGGGAAAAAATATTTGCCAGATAGAGGAAGAGAAAGAAACCTGCCAGAAGAATGATAAGAATTCTATATGTTTTTTTTCTCATCCTTCAGAATCCTGCCAGTTGTCGAGTTTCCCAGAGTTTCTCTTCCCTCTTTCTGATGATCTCCATCACTTCCTCCGCTCTATCAACTAAAGTAAATATCCTCATTTCTTTTTTAAAGACGAACTTACGGGGTAGAATTTCCTCCTCTAACCATTTTACCAAACCTTGCCAGAATTCCCTACCTACCAAAATTACAGGGAAGCGTGCGCTTCTTCCTGTTTGTATGAGATTGATGGCTTCAAACATCTCATTAAGTGTACCAAAGCCTCCCGGGAAGATTACATAGGCTTGAGCATATCTTATGAACATCACTTTGCGAGCAAAGAAATAACGAAAACTTAAAAGTTCTTTAACATACCGATTAGGCTTCTGAGGGGTGGGTAATTCAATATTGAGTCCTATAGACCTTCCTCCTCCTTCATAAGCACCTCTATTGGCAGCCTCCATTATGCCGGGTCCTGCTCCGGTTATCACCGTATAACCCCTCTCTGCCAAGAGTCTCCCCAGCCTTCTGGCTTCCTCATAGAATTTGTTCCCCTCCTTTACCCTTGAGGAACCGAATATAGTTACTGCTGGTCCCAGAGAACTTAAGGTCTCAAAGCCATCCACAAACTCGGAGATTATACGAAATATTCTCCATAAATCTTCCACCCGGAAATTCTGCATCTCTTCCTCCTTTACCTTTAATTTTAGGAAACTGCGCCTTCCCCGTCAATCATAATCCTTTTAAAAAGGAAGGTTTCTGAGGGGAAATTAGGATATAATGTATGGAGGTGTAAAATGAAGGTAATTATTTGTGGAGCAGGAGGAAGAATGGGGCAAACCATCCTCAAAGTTATCCCTGCTTTCCCTGAACTGGAAGTGGTAGGCTGTGTGGAAAGAGAAGGACATCCTTTGATTGGGAAACAAGTAGCAGGCAAAGAGGTAGTATCTTCTTTAGAAAAAGTCATCCACCAGGCAGAGGTGGTGATAGAGTTTACCGAACCTCCTGCTACCCTGAAACATATTCCCATAATGATTAGGAATAAGAAGAAATGGGTTATTGGAACTACTGGATTTACACCAAAAGAGGTAGAAGATATAAAGAAAGCCAGCCAGAGTATCCCCATACTTATGGCTCCCAATATGAGTATGGGAATGAATCTTCTCTTTAATCTGGGGGAGAAGATAGCCAGAGTTCTGGATAAAAGTTATGAGGTAGAAATCATTGAGATGCACCATCATTACAAGAAGGATGCTCCTTCCGGTTCTGCGTTAAAATTAGGAGAGAAGATTGCCTCTGCCCGGGGAAGAAAACTGGAGGAAGTAGTAGTTTACGGAAGGAAAGGACAGGTGGGCCCCAGAAGAGAGGAAGAGATTGGTATCCACGCGGTGAGGGGAGGAGGAGTTATAGGAGAACACCGGGTTATCTTTGCCTGCGAGGGAGAGAGGATAGAATTAATCCATGTGGCTGAGAGTAGAGAGGCTTTTGCTCGGGGAGCCTTAAAGGGTGCTTTATGGCTCAAGGATAAAGAAGAGGGACTTTATTCCATGGAAGATGTCCTGGGCATTTAAAGGCTCTGGTGAAGGCTTTCCAAACAGTTATTCAAAATGTGGGTATGGAAGAACGGAGAGTGGACACCCTCTTCAAAACTTCCTCTTCTTCTGGAGAATAGAGGATTCCTTTTTGGGGAAGGACTCTTTGAGACCATAAAGATTAAAAGAAGTAAACCCATTTTCCTCTCTCTGCACTTAGAAAGAATGAAGAGTTCCTCCCTTTCTCTTCACATTCCTCTCCCTTTTACTCTAAAAAAAATAGAATCTGGAGTAAGGGAGACTATCTCTCGCAATGGTCTTAAAGAAGGTATACTTCGAATAATTCTCACTCCTTTATCTTCCTCCTCCCTCCTTCTCCTCTGGACAGAGGAAGGGAATCCTTACGAAGAGAAAAGAAGTTTTAGGGCTCTCCTCTCCTCATTTACAAGAAATGAACGTTCTCCCCTTATTTCTCATAAGACCCTGAATTCCTACGAAAATTTTCTTGCCAGAAGGGAGGCTATTCAGGAAGGTTATGATGAGGCTATCCTTCTTAATAGAAGAAGCGAGGTGGCAGAAGGAGCCTTCAGTAATATCTTCCTGGTAAAAGGAGAGACCCTTCTTACCCCACCCCTCTCCTCAGGATGTTTCCCCGGTATAACCAGAAGAAAGATCTTAGAGATAGCCAGAAGGGAGAAAGTGGAAGTAAAGGAAACCTTCCTCACTTTAAGAGACCTGGAGCAGGCAGAGGGTATCTTCTTCACCTCTTCTCTAATGGGAATTATGCCCTGTAAAGAAATGGCTTACAGAATGAAGAAGGGAATACATAGGATAGAATTACCTCCTGAACCTTCTCTGGTATTTTTTCTTAAGGAGAGACTTTCCCAAGAAGAAAAATCTCTTTATTAGTTCTGTTTACCCTGTTTTTTCCCTTCTCTAAGAATTTCTCTATCTTTATCCTGCTTCCTTTTAAAATCCTTCCAGCGCCTGATAGATAATCCCTCCCTCAGCCTGCCGGGGGAGAGGGAAATCTGCCAGAAAGCATAGAGTAGGCACAATATCTGCAAGATGCACATTCCTTTTAAGAGAAACTCCCTTCTTAACCCCTGGGCCACACATTATTAAGAGACCCCTCTGTCCTCCTATCTTATCCTGAACCGTAGGTAAAACAGGACCGTGTCCTTCCACATATTCTCCCTCTCTCAGAGCATAAACCACATCCCCTACCTTCTCTCCGTAGAGTCCTATAATGCGAGCATCCTCCCTCCTTAAAGCAAGGGCTACTGCCTTTTTACCGGTTCGGGGATCCACGAAACTGGTGAGTGCCTTTAAAATCTCCTCCCTCACTTTTTCATAATCTGAGGGCTCTACTATCCCTCCAGGATTCCTGCCTTTAAGGTTCACATAGATATGGCAGTATCTCTGGGGATAGGCTTTTGTCTTTCTCCAGTCTACTCTGCCCTCTTTATCTTTAACCAGTAATCCTGCTTCCTGAAGTATCTCTTCTACAGGGACCTCTTTATCTCCTGCCGGACCAAACCCATGGTCGGAGATGATAATAACCAAGGTTTCCTCATCCAGAATAGAGAGAACCTCTCCTATTCTCCTGTCTATACTCTTATAGATTCCCAATTCTGCTTCAGTGAAGTATTTAATCTCTTCTGGAGAGGAGAAGCGGGGATCTAAACGATTAAAAAACCGATGATACATGAAGTCAGGAGTATGGATGTGCATCATGAAGAGGTCCCACTCCTTGTTCTGGAGAAGATAAATTGCAGCATCTTTCTTCCAGACATGTCGAATATCCTGAACCTCAATAAAAGTATCCTTATCAAACCATTCCCAAGGGATAAAAGACATAAATCCTCCCTGAGCCATAGGGATGCCTTCCTCAGAGTTAATCTCTCTACAGATTTGAGGAGGATAGCCCCACTCTTCGGTAGCACAGAGGTCTGTTACATAGAGGGTTACCTCTTTAGCATCAGGAGATAGTTCCACCAGTTTCATCCTGAAGGCTGCCTCTTTAACCCCCTGGGTAGTCTGGAACCCTTCTCTTATAACTGGACTCCATTCTCCAGAGGAAATTTGGGTTAAGAGAGTTTTAGTATCCGGAGAGGAGAAGACTTTTATACGGTCATACCCCTTACCTTTTGAACTTTCCACTTTCAACCACCAGGATTTGGGTTTCATACTGAATTTGGCTCTTCGGAACCGAAGGGGAAGTTCTGCCCAAAGGGAATTATTTCCCTCCTTTTTTAAAGAGATAAGGGTAACCTCTGGGTAATCTTTGGTGGAAAAGAGTTGTTCATCCGCCAAGGTAATCTGGACATTAACGTGCATGAATTTATGAGGTCCCTTTATTCTCCACTCATTTATGGCAACCCCTCCTCCTCCAATCTGGATTCCTTCCTTATGAGTAGGAGGCCAGGAGGAAGGCCAGTTTATAAGGATGGACTTCTTACCCTCTCTCTCCAGAGCATCCCAGATATACTCTGCCTCACAGTAGGAGGTATCAAAAGCCTGATAGGTAAAGTCTAAAGGGTCAGAGGGAAAGTAAACATCAAAGTCTGTTATTCCATGTGTACCCGGATTTGCTCCTGTGGCAATGGTAGTCCAGTTGGGAGGAGTGATAGTGGGATAGGGGACAAGGCAATTCTCCGCATATACTCCTCTCTCCATCAAACTCTTAAAAGTAGGCAGTTCTCCTTCTCTTGCCCACTTATAGACTCTGGTGGCTACAGGAGCATCCAGCCCAATTACTACCACTTTCCTAACTTTACCCATCAAGTTTTTCATCCTCTCCTCCTTTCTATTCTCCCCGGGCTAAGGTAAGAACAAATACTTTCTCCACACCTCTCTCTTTTAAAACTTTTGCACATTCATTGACCGTGGCACCAGTAGTGAAGACATCGTCCACCAGAAGGACTCTCCTACCTTTAAGTTCCCTTCCCCTCCTTACGGAAAAGACTCCTTTAACATTCCTTCTTCTCTCTTCTGCAGAAAGAGAGACTTGAGAAGGTGTATTCCTCTTTTTAAATAGAAGATCCTCTCTCACTTCTATTCCCGTAATGCGGGAAATCTGCCGGGCTAAAAGCAAAGATTGATTATATCCCCTCCTCCACTTTTCTTTCCAGTGCAGGGGAACAGGGATTATAAGATCCACATCCTTTAAAAAAGGATGAAAGGAAAGAGCCTCCTCCAGATAAGGAGCGAAGAAAGAGGAGAGGTAAGGGAAATTTCTGTACTTAAAGAGATGTATCATCTCCCTCCAGTTCCCTTCATATAAGGCTACCGAGCGTGCTCTATCAAAGGAATAAACATTCTGGCGGCAATCCCAGCATAAAGAAGAAACCTGGGGCTTACCACAGATCTGGCAAATCTCCTCCCCCTTCAAAAACACAAAAGATTCCTTACATTTATCACACACATATCCTCCCTTCTCTACAGGGATGGGACTACCACAGATAAAACACTGAAGAGGATAAATGAGGTTTAGTACTCTTCGAAGGAGTAAACTTACAGAATTCATCTTCTACTAAGAAGACAGCCACAGTAGTTCTGCCGGTAAAGAGAAAGTTTTTTAGCCCACTCAATAGCCTTCTTAAATCCATCCTGCTTGCGGAAGATGCGTACCAAAAATTTTTCCTTCCCTATCTCTTCACCTATCCTGTTTATCGCCGTCACCTTCTTATGGGGACTTACCGTGAGGGTGGTTGTAAAGAGAGGGATATTTTCCTCTTTCATTTTCTTAAAAGTTCTTTCCAGCCTCAAACGGAAACATATCTCACACCTCTTACCTCCCTCAGGTTCCTCTTCCCAGCCTTGAATTTCCTTCCACCAATCCTCAGGATTATACTCATCTTCCAGAAGAGGGACTTCAAAAAAATCGGCTACTTTTCTGGCTGCCTCCAGTCTACGAAGATATTCTTCCTCCGGATGAATATTGGGATTATAGAAATAACCCACCACCTCAAACCCCTCCTCCCTCAACCTCTCTATCACGGAGGTAGCACAAACTCCACAACAAATATGTAATAAAATCTTCATCTTCTGGTAAATCAAATTTTCCATCTACTTTGTGAAGAATCAGCGATCTTTCTCCTCAAACACTTCTGCAGTAAAGACATAGAAAGTGGCTCCCTCTTTCCATCCATCCGGAGGTAGTCCTGCCTTAAGAGAGAGATATTTCAAGGTGGTTTCCCTATCCCAGCCTTGCTCCGGTGCTACCTGGGGGAGAAAAACTGCAGAGTAAGGACCTTTCTGAAGGAGTATACCATGTTTACCTACCTCAAACTCCTGGATAGATTTTATCTCTCGAAGGGGAGAAAGAACGGATATCTCTATCTTTATATAAGGAAGTTCCTCCTCCTTCAAAGGGGGGAAACGAGGGTCTTCAAAGGCACTGGCTATAGCCATACGGGACACTGCTTCTGCCAGAGGGGATAGAGGATGAATGTATCCAATACATCCTCTAAGATTTCCCTCTTTTTTTAAGGTAACAAAGACCCCTCTCTTTTCTTTGAGAGAAGTACTCTCTATCTTAATCTCAGGGAGAGCCTTACCTTCCAGTTTGGCCTGGATACTTTCTCGGGCTAAACGCAGGAGAAACTGCTTATCCTCTTCACTTAATCCTTCCTTCTCCCCTTTATCTCCTTCTTTCAAAAATACCACCGCTCCGTATCCCACTACCCGATTCTGCATCCTCCTCTCCACATCTCCTGAGTTATAGTAAGTAAGCAATCTGGCTTTCCGAACTCCCAGTTTAGAACATAAATAAAGCAAGGTAGCCACTGCATTTTCTCCACAGAGAGCACAGGAAACTCCTCTATATCTTTGGGGAACCTGAGAAGAAAACTTTAGTAATCCCTCAGGGTCTAAGGAGAGAATGTACTCAAGGGTCTTCCTATCCACCTCTCTGGCTGTCTTATAATCCGGATAATGACTGAGATCAGAGGAAGCCAGAAAAATTAGTTCTTCCCCTTTAGTAGCCTCCAGTAAGGTATCCGCTAAGGATATAAGATTTTCCTTCTCCAAATTTCCCAGCACCAAAGGGACTATCTCCCACTCTCTTCCCTCTTTTATAACCTGAAGAAAGGGTATCTGAACCTCTATGGAGTGCTCCTGAAGATGGGCGGAAGGAAGATAATTTATAAGGGAGGAAGAAAGAAGTCGGGAGGTAATTCTCTCACACACCTTTACTTTCCCCAGAGGCGTCTCATAGGATCCCTCTGGATATACCGAGGCGCCAGAGAAATAGAGGTGATGGGAAGGCCCCATAATTACTGCCACTTTAAAATCTTCCCTTTCTAAAGCCTTATAAACATAGGCAGCAGCCTGGCCAGAAAATACATAGCCTGCATGGGGAACCACTCCTCCCACAACTTTTCCTTCTAAGGAAGGTATTTTAGCCTGGGAAAGATAAGCCTTTACCACCCTCTCTAACTCCTCCCTTTCCGCAGGGTAAAAGGTCCCCGCAACTACAGGCCTTCTAACTTTCTCTCCCATTACCGCACCTCCTCCCAATAAGGAAACTGAAAGAACCAATAAAAGTAACTTAATCCTCATCCCTCACCACCAGAAGATTGTCTATGAGTCTCACTCCCTCCACCTTGCAGGCGATAAGGAAAAGATTTTTCTTCTGGATCTCTCTTAAGGGCTCCAAAGTTTCCGGGTCTACAATACTCAAGTAATCCAGTTCTGCCAAAGGTTCTTTCTCAATTATACTCTTTAACTGACTAACTATTTTCTCCACATCCTTCTCTCCTTCCTTTATCTTTCTTTCCCCTTCTTTCAATACTTTATAAAGCAGGGTAGCCTTCTTTCGCCCTTCAGGAGAAAGATAGGTATTACGAGAAGAAAGAGCCAGTCCATCTTCTTCCCTTATGGTGGGACAGACTACTATCTCCACAGGAAAGTGAAGGTCTCTAACCATACGCTGGATAATAACTGCCTGTTGCCAGTCCTTGGCTCCAAAATAGGCTTTATGGGGTAAGACTATGTTGAAAAGTTTAGCCACAATGGTGGTCACTCCCTGGAAATGATGAGGACGAAACTCTCCTTCCCATCTTTGGCTTAAGGCTTTCTCCTCTACATAGGTAGAGAAATCCTCCGGATACATATCTTTATCCCGGGGAGCAAATATTATATCCACACCCTCCCTCTCCGCCAGCCTTATGTCTCTTTTTAAGTCTCGAGGATATCGTTCAAAATCTTCCCCCGGCCCAAACTGAGTGGGATTTACATATATACTTATAACCACCACCTCACACTCTCTCCTGGCTTTTCTGATTAGACTTAAGTGTCCTTGGTGCAGATACCCCATGGTGGGTACAAAGCCTATAATTTTTCTCTTCTCCCTCAAATATAGTGCCTTTTCCTGCATCTTTGCCGGTAAAGATATAACCTCCATACCTTGAAGTATACCCCTTTTATTCTTCCGGATAAAGACTAACCCTATCCCACCAGATTTTTCCCCTTCTTCCATAAGCATAGAGAGAGATTATTCCCCATCTTACTTCTGGAAAGGGAATATAAAAGGTGCGGGAAAACTTTTTCCATTTATTTATCTCCTTTAGAAAATGAAGATGGAGAGGCGCCCGGTACCTTTCCTGGTAAGTTCCATCCTCCAATTTCCCATATCCTTTTAAAAACACTATACCTTCTGGCCCAGTACTCTTTGCTTCTACTTCCAACCGATATCTTTTACCGGGGACCAATTCTATAAGATCGGAAGCATAGGTAATTCCTGTGGTCTCAGATATAGAGGCATAGGGAGGTGCAGGTTCGTCCATTACAAACAAAATGCATCTTCCTCCTTCTCTCTCCACCCAGAGGATATTTTCTCCCTCTTTCACCTTTCCTCCCGGATATCGGGGGTCAGAGGGAAGCACTCTAATCCCTGGATAGACCTTAACTTTACTTCCCCAGCCGTAAGGAAAATCCCTCCCTTCCTCAAAGTCACCATTAAAGATAAGGTTTTCTTCAGCATAAAGAGGGAGGATGGAAAGTAAAAAGAGGGAAAAAATTAAACCTTTTCTTCCCACTTTCTTACCCCCTCTTTCTTAACTTCTCTGACCAGTTCCACTATTTTTTTCTTAAGTATCGGGTGCATTAAAGAAGGAGAAATCTCACACAGGGGGATAAGGACAAAGGCTCTCTCCTGAAGTAGAGGATGGGGTATGATGAGGTCTGGTTTGCGGATAATTTCATCTCCATAGAAAAGGATATCTATATCTATAATCCGGGGTCCCCAACGCTTGCCCTTCTTCCTTCCCAGAACTCCTTCTATCTCCTTTAAGAGAGTTAGAAGTTCTTCCGGAGGAAGAGAGGTTTCTGCCTCTATCACCTGATTTATAAATTCTGGCTGATTTTTTATCCCCCAGGGTTGGGTAAGGTAGAAGGAGGACTTCTTTAGAATAAGTATCCCCTTCTCCTCCAGAAGTTGGCAAGCCTTCTTCAAGTTAGAAAGACGGTCTCCTATATTAGAACCCAAAGAGAGGTAAATTTTCATTATGTAAATTTTCTCTGGACTTTAAGATGGAAAACCTCTTTAATCCAAGGAGAGGTTTGACCATCTTCTCAAAACTTCTTCAATTTCCTCTGTAGGAACCGTATAGGATATTCTTATATACCCTTCTCCATGCTCCCCAAATCCTCTCCCTGGAGTCACCACCACCCCGCTTTTCTCCAACAGGAACATAGCAAACTCTTCAGAACTCATACCCCCAGGAGTTTTTACCCACAGATAAAAGGTAGCCCGGGGCTTGGATACCTCCAAACCTAAATCTTTTAGCCCTTCCACCAGTAAGTCTCTCCTCCTTCTATAGGTCTTTAGGGTCTCTTCCTCAGGGGTCCCTTTTTCCAGAGCCTTTATGCCTGCCCATTGCACAGCCTGGAATACTCCAGAGTCCAGGTTAGTCTTAACTTTTTTTAAAGCCCGGATAACCTCCTCATTTCCTACCACAAAACCTATTCTCCATCCCGTCATATTAAAGGTCTTGGAGAGGGAATGGAATTCTACTCCTATCTCCTTGGCTCCCGGAACTTGCAGAAAGGAGGGAGCCCGGTAACCATCGTAAGTAATCTCTGAGTAAGCAGCATCATGACAAACCACTATCTGGAACTTTTTGGCAAAATCTACTACTTCTTTAAAAAACTCCAGTTCACAGGTAGCAGAAGTAGGATTATTGGGATAGTTAAGAAACATAAGTTTTGCCTTCTTTCTCACCTTTACCGGTATACTCTCCAAGTCTGGTAGGAACTTGTTTTCCTCTTTTAAAGGGAGGGGGTAAACCTCTCCACCTGCCAAGATGGTGCCCCCTCCATAAACAGGATAACCAGGATCAGGAACAATTACCAAATCTTGAGGATTTATGAGCCCCAAAGGTAAATGCCCGATTCCTTCCTTGGAGCCGATAAGAGTAAGAACCTCTTTCTCTGCGTCCAGTTTTACCCCAAATCTTTTTTCATACCAGGAAGCCACTTTCTCCCGGAAGAGGAGCATTCCTTCATAAGAGGGGTAACGATGATTCTCTCCTTCCTCCACTCTTTTCTTGATTTCCTCCACAATATAGGAAGGGGTAGGTAAATCTGGGTCTCCTATCCCCAAACTTATGATTTTCTTCCCCTTTTTTAGATACTTCGAGACTAAGGAATCAAGACGAGCAAAGAGATAGGGAGGAAGCCTTTTAAGTCTTTCTGCTATCTCCATACTTTCCCTCCAGATAAACTTGAGCACATCTTTCCGCTAACTTTCTTATCCGGGTGATGTAATTTATCCTTTCTGTAGGAGAAACCACCTTGCGAGCATCCAGTATATTGAAGGTATGGGAGAGTTTAAGAACGAAGTTATAGGCAGGGATAGCCAAGCCCTTATCCAGGAGTCTTTTAGCCTCTTTCTCGTACTCCTCAAACCACTTTTTATGAAAATCAACCTCCGCCTCCTGGAAACTGTAATGGGAGTATTCCACCTCATCTCTCTTATGCATATCCCCATAAGTAATTCCCGGAGCCCACTCCAAATCAAAAACATTATCTTTATCCTGAAGAAACATGACTATTCTCTCCAGTCCGTAAGTAATCTCCACAGGTATCAGTCTCAGTTCTCTCCCCCCCATCTGCTGGAAATAAGTGAACTGAGTAATCTCCATCCCGTCTATCCATACTTCCCATCCCATCCCGTAGGCACCCAGGGTGGGAGATTGCCAGTCGTCTTCCACGAATCTTATATCATGTTCTTTAACCTTTATCCCTAAAGCCTTAAGGCTTTCCAAGTAAAGCCTTTGAATATTCTCCGGAGAGGGCTTGATTATTACCTGAAACTGATAATGCTGGAAAAGACGATGGGGATTCTCTCCATACCGACCATCCGTGGGTCGGCGGGAAGGTTCCACATAGGCTACTCTCCAGGGCCTCTCCCTTATAACTCCAAAGAAAGTGAGAGGATTAAAAGTCCCTGCCCCTACCTCACTGGAAGCAGGTTGTCCGAGAAGACAACCCTGCTTTACCCAGTATTGCTGTAACTTCAATATAACTTCCTGGAAATACACCGAAACCCTCTACTGTGTAAAATGATACTTCTGTTCCTTTTTAGGGACCCACCATTTTATGAAGTTATGTCCAATACCTGCAGGAGCCAGTTCCACCCCCCTGAATCTTTTATGGAGAATCACCAAAGCATCAGGAACATAAAGGAAAGTGTAGGGTTGGTCTTCATGAATCAATTGGTGAATACGATAGTAACACTTCTTTCTCTCCTCTATATCAAAGGTTCTGCGTGCCTTCTCCAGAAGTCTATCCACCTCCTCATTTTTATAAGATATGAAGTTGAATTCTCCCTCCTTGGTGCGGGAGGAATGCCATATAGCATAAGGGTCAGGGTCTCCTGCCAGCCCTCCCCATCCCAGAATAACTGCTTCAAACTTTTTCTTATCCACAAACTCGCTTAAGAAGGTCGCCCATTCCACTATCCTTATCTCCACTTTAATCCCGATTTTCTTTAAGTTTTCCTGAATTATCTCCGCACACTTTTTCCTCTGCACATTTCCCTGATTGGTAACTATGGTAAAGGCAAAAGGTATCCCCTCTTTATCCAGAATACCATCTCCATCATGGTCTTGCCACCCTAAGGAGTTAAGTATCTCCTTGGATTTATCTGGATTATAGGGAAGGGGTTTTACTTCTGGATTATAAGCCCAGGAGGAGGGGACAAAGGGGCCGGTGGCCACTCTTCCCAGACCTAACAACACTCCCTCAATTATAGCCTCCCGGTCAATAGCCATGGTGAGAGCCTGCCTTACTTTCTTTTCCTTAAAAAGAGGGTGTTTAAGATTATATCCTAAATAAGTGTAACCAAAACTGGGATAACGAAATTTCTGAAAGTTCTTCTTAAAGAAAGGGGAAGTAGTCTGAAATTTAAACTGGAAAGGTGTAAGTCCCATCTCGTCTATCCCTCCTGCCCGAAGTTCCATGAACATTGTAGCCTGGTCGGGGATTATCCGATAAATGTATCTATCCAGATAGGGTCTGCCTTCAAAATAATGGGGATTGGCTTTAAGTTCTATTCTTTCCCCGGTTTTCCAGGAGAGGAAAACAAAGGGACCGGTGCCAATAGGATTCCGACTGAAAGAGGTGCGATTGAGGTCCTCTCCTTTAAGAAGATGCTCAGGCATTATCCACATAGTCCAGGAAGCCAGCCCCGGAGAGAAGGGCTCAGAGTATGTAACCTGGAAGGTGTAATCATCCAGGACTTTTGCTTCCTTTACCAGGAGGAAATCACTGCTATAGGGAGTCTTAACTTGAGGGTCTACCAGTTTCTGATAGGTAAAGAGGGCATCTCTGGCCGTGAGAGGTTTTCCATCCTGCCACTTTACTCCTTTTCTCAAATGAAAGGTGATGGTAAGTTTATCTTCGGAAACTTCCCAGGATTCTGCTAAATCTCCGGTAAGTTTAAGATTCTTATCGTACTTAAGAAGCCCATTAAATATAAGTCCTATTATATCGTGAGAGGCAGAATCTGAAGCAACGATAGGAACAAGGGTGGAGGCGTCCCCAATGGAACCCACCACTATAGCATCTCCATACTCTGGAATTTCCTCACCCAGAAGGGGAAGGAAAAGAAGGATGGATAAAAGGGAAATGGTGATTCTCACTTTCCTTGAGGAACCACTTTTTCTTTGGCTACCGCCCTTTTAAGAAGAGAGTGAGTGTATCTCTCGTGAGCAATGAGGGAAAGGTAAAGAGAGGTCAACATAAAGATGGCCGCAATTATGGAAGTGAGGCGAGAGATGAAGACACTGGTGGAGGGGCCAAAGATGCTACCTGCTCCTCCTCCAAAGATATTGGCTAAGCCTGCCCCTTTACCAGCCTGAAGAAGCACTATAAGAATAAGGAGTATACTTACCAAAATATGGAGAGTTAACAGAAAGGTAAACATTCCTATTTCTCTTTGATTATTTTTATTCCGGGAAGTTCCTTTCCTTCTAAAAGTTCCAAGGATGCTCCTCCTCCCGTAGAGATATGAGAGATTTTATCTCTTACCCCAAATTTTTCCACTGCTGCCACAGTATCTCCTCCTCCCACTATGGTAAGAGCCTGGCTTTCTGCCAGAGCCAAAGCCACCTGCCGAGTTCCCTCTGCGAACTTCTCCATCTCAAAGATTCCCAAGGGTCCATTCCAGATGATGGTTTTAGCCTTCCTTACCATCTCTTTAATTCTTTCTACGCTACAGGGACCTATATCCACCCCCCTCCATCCAGCAGGAATATTCTCATCAGAGGTAATACGTGTCTCAGCCTGGGGGGAAATTTCCTGAGCAATTACATGGTCTACAGGGAGGAGAAAGTCAATCCCCCTATCTTCACACTCCTTTTTAATCTGGCTGGCTAAATCCACCTTCTCTTCTTCCAGGAGTGAATCTCCTACATGAATTCCCTCTGCTTTAAGGAAGGTATAGGCCATTCCTCCTCCTATAATCAGACTATCTACCTTCTTAAGGAGATTCTTAAGAACCCCAATTTTATCCGAGACCTTAGCCCCTCCCAGGATAGCCAGAAAAGGTCTTTCCGGATTCTGAAGGGCTCTTTGAAAATACTCAATCTCTTTCCTCATAAGAAACCCTGCCGCTGCAGGCAAGTATTCTCCCACTCCTACGGTGGAGGAGTGGGCTCGATGAGCTGTCCCAAAAGCATCCTGAATAAAGTAGTCAGCCAGAGAAGCCAGACGGCGAGAAAACTCAGGGTCGTTCTTCTCCTCTTCCGGATGAAAGCGAACATTCTCCAGAAGTAACACCTCCCCCTCCTTCAACTCCTCCACCATCTTCTCTACTACCTCTCCCACACAATCAGGTGCTTTCTTCACCTCTACACCCAGAAGTTGGGAAAGTCTGTCCGCCACCGGGTCCATCCTGAGTTCTTCCACCACTTTCCCTTTGGGTCTGCCCAGGTGAGAGACCAGAATTACCTTGGCTCCTCTCTCCATAGCGTATTTTATGGTGGGAAGGGCAGCCTTAATTCGGGTATCGTCCGCTACTTTACCTTCTTTTAAAGGGACGTTAAAATCCACCCTGATAAGAACCCTTTTCCCTTTTAAATCCAGGTCTTCTATGCTCAACTTAGCCATTCTTCTCTCCTTCTAAATACCCTTTTCCACCATAAATTTTATGAGGTCTACCACCCTTAAAGAGTATGCCCATTCATTGTCATACCAGCCAAATACCTTTACCAAGTTCTTCTCAATTATATAAGTGGAGAGGGCATCGTATATGCAGGAATTAGGGTTGCCCGTAAAGTCCTTAGAGACCAAGGGAAGGTCACAGTATTCCAGAATACCCTTAAGTTCCCCTTCTGCTGCTTTTTTATAGGCTTCATTCACCATCTCCACATCCACCTCTTTCTCCAGTTCTGCTACTAAATCCACTAAGGATACAGTAGGAGTAGGGACTCGAATAGCCACTCCGTTCATCTTCCCCTTCAATTTGGGAATCACCTCGCCAATGGCTTTGGCTGCTCCTGTAGTGGTGGGAATCATGGAAAGGGCAGCTGCTCGGGCTCTACGAAGGTCTTTGTGGGGAAGGTCCAGAAGCCTCTGGTCATTAGTATAGGAATGAATAGTGGTCATAAGCCCTCTTCTCACTCCAAAATTATCATCCAGAACCTTGACCAAGGGTGCCAGACAGTTAGTAGTACAGGAGGCATTGGAAATTATATGGTGATTCTTAGGGTCATACATATTCTCGTTGACTCCTAAAACCACGGTGACATCCGGATTTTTGGCTGGGGCAGTAATTATCACCTTCTTTGCTCCTGCCTCAAGATGCTTGGAGGCATTCTCCCTATCCCGGAAAATTCCTGTAGACTCCACTACTATATCTATCCCCAACTCCTTCCAGGGAAGAGCAGAAGGGTCTTTCTGAGAAAGAACCTTTACCTCTTTTCCATCCACTAAAATGGCTTCTTCTTTGGCCTCTACTTGAGCATCCAGAATTCCATAGGTGGAATCGTATTTCAAAAGGTGGGCTAAAGTCTTGGCATCCGTAATATCGTTCACCGCTACCCACTCAATCTCTGAATCCTGCCATCCTCCACGAAAGACCAGTCTTCCTATTCTCCCAAAACCATTTATGGCTACTTTCACACTCATTCTTCTCCTCCTTTTAATGGGGGTATTATAGACGAAAAACTTTCCTTATGCAATCTCTTTTGTAAGTGGAGCAGACCGGATTCGAACCGGCGACCTCTACCGTGCGAAGGTAGCGCTCTCCCAACTGAGCTACTGCCCCATGTTAAAGTATAACAGATTACGTTTCTCTTTTTAAAGGGTCTTACCCTTAAACCTGTTCCCGGATTCTTTAAAAACCCTTTCTCTCCATGGTACTCCCCTCATAGGTCTGCAATAATAACTTCATCCGTTGAAACCAGTAAGAGGTAAAAGGCCCAGAGTTATATCAGTCCTAAAGGTTAGGATACACTCTTGAGAAAAAATTTCTTATGGTGTAGTATATGATGTGGGAAATTCTTATAAGGAAAGGAGG
>CAZSGC010000026.1:0-16547 GCA_964606225.1 uncultured bacterium
CGTAATCAGCAAGGGATTTTACTTCCGGACGGGCATTAGCCACGGCAAATCTTACTCCTACTTTCTTTAAAACCGGTAAATCATTTATATCATCCGCTATATACCCGCATTCTTTGGCAGATAGATTCTCACTACCAAGAATCTCCCATAAAGCCTTTTCTTTATCTTCTCTTCCCACATAGAGATAGGAGACTTTAAGATTTTCTCCTCTCCTTAAGATGGAAAAAGAAGTTCTACTGGAAATCCAGCCGATTTTCAATCCCAATTTCTGAGCCACAGTTATTCCCAGTCCATCATGAATATTAAAAAAAACCAGGTCTCTATCTTCCCAGAGAGTAATTCTTCCATCCGTCAATACTCCATCCACGTCCATAAGAAGTATCTTTATCTTCTTAAGTTTATCCTTCAGTTCATCCATGGAATTCGAACTGAAATTCTCCTCTTCCCAAGAGGTCATGGAGGTGAAGTACACCTTCCACCTTCCTGTCCTTATCCACAATTATGAGGGAGGTTATAGCATTTTTCTCCATTTTCTCCAGAGCCTGATGAGCCAGTTTTTCTTTCCCTATAAGCATGGGACGGGGGGTCATTATCTCTTTAGCCGTAGCCTTGGAAAAATCCACCTCTCTCTGGATAGCCCTTCTTAAATCTCCATCAGTAATTATCCCCACCAGCCTCTCTTTCTTATCCACCACCGTAGTAAAGCCTAAGGTCTTACAGGTAATTTCTTCTATCACTTTTTTCATGGGAGTATCTTCTCTCACACAGGGTATTGCCTCACCTGTTCTCATTATATCTTTAACCTTAAGCATGAGTCTTTTCCCCAAGCTTCCTCCTGGATGTAGCCGGGCGAAATCTTTCTTCTTAAACCCTTTTATCTTAAGAAGAACAATGGCTAAAGCATCACCCATGGCCAGAGTAGCAGTTGTAGAGGAGGTGGGAGCCAGACCCAGAGGGCAGGCTTCTCTTTTCACTCCTACATAAATCACTGCATCGGAGTTTCTGGCTAAAGTGGAACGAAGGTTCCCTGTAAAGGCGATTATAGAGTTTCCCTGCCTTTTGAAGAAAGGAAGAAGGCGATTTATCTCCTCTGTCTCTCCAGAGTTGGAGATAGCCAGAATCACATCTTCCGGAGAAACCATTCCCAGGTCTCCATGCACTGCCTCTCCAGGATGAAGGAAAAAGGAAGGGGTACCTGTAGAGGAGAGAGTGGCAGAGATTTTCTTCCCTATGATCCCTGATTTTCCTACCCCTGTGACTACTACCCTCCCAGGAGTTGAGAGTATTAACTCTACCGCTTTACAGAAACTCTGGTTTAATTTTTCTTTTAGAGAACTTATAGCCTCTGACTCCAGTTTTATAACTTCCTCAGCCCACTTTATTATTATTTCTTCTTTCATAAACTCCTCTTAAGAGATAGGCCAGGATTATCACACACATTATAATGGCTACTCCAAAAATGAGAAGGAAGGAAATAGTTACCTTACCCATCATTCTTAAGGCCACAGATAAAGAAGTAGCCCCTATTCCTAAGGAGAAGAGGAGTCTTATACTCACTCCTGGAGTATACCGAGTAGCCAGGGAGCCTATACGTGCGCCTACCAGTCCTCCTGCCAGGAGAAGATAGGTGGCTATGATCTCCACATTACCTTGCCAGGAGTGGGAAAAGGTTCCGTAGGCTCCCGCTATCAAGATAGAGAGAAGAGAAGTACCCACTGCCTCTTTAGTAGGAAGTCCTATAACATATATTAGCAGGGGAAGGTTAATTATTCCTCCTCCGATACCCAGTAATCCAGCAAAAAATCCAGTTATAAAACCTACACCCAATACTGATGTTACAGGAACATTTTCCTCTTTTACTTGAATATAGGGAGGTAAAGATAACCACTGGAGAGGTTGTTTGAACCTAATTACTGCTTTATCTCCTTCTGTTTGTCTTTTTGCTTTTAAAGATTCCCAAAGGGTAAATATAAAGATAGCCAGAAGGAAGAATATATAGAAAGTTCCCAGCACTTTTTCCACTTCTCCTACCTTTTTCAACCTCTGAATAACTCTAACTCCCACTTCTACTCCGGGTATCATACCGCAGGACAGAATTAAACCTAAGGGTAAATGAACATTTCCCAGTTCCCGGTGTTTCAGAGTAGAGACTATAGATTGTCCGTAAATGAAAGCAAGAGAAGTTCCTACCGCAATATTTAAAGGGAATCCCAGGATAAAAAGGGCTGGAGTAATTACCCATCCTCCTCCCACTCCCCAGAATCCAGAGGAAGAACCTGCTGTGAAGCCTAAGAGAAGAAGCCACCAGGGAGAAGCAGAGGTATCACTCAAAGGGAATTGCATCTTACCGACGGTCAAATATCCGACATACCATCCCAAATATCCAGGAAATTATCCCTATACTGAGAAGAGAAAAAAGAGAATAAAGCCCTTTTTCTCTGTATAAAAAATTCCAGAAGTTATCCAAAGGAGACCACCTTTCTAATTTCTAAGAGAATTTTTAGTAATTCTTCCAGGTCTTTAAGAGGCCACATATTGGGTCCATCACATAAAGCCTTATCTGGTTCTGGATGCACTTCCATAAAAATACCCTCTACTCCACAGGCTACCGCAGCCTTGGCTAAGTAAGGGACAAATTCTCTTCTCCCTCCGGAAGCCGTGCCCCTTCCTCCGGGTATCTGTACAGAGTGAGTCACATCAAAAATAACTGGATAACCCAGTTCTCTCATTATAGGGAAACTTTTAAAATCTACCACCAACTCCTGGTATCCAAAACAGGTTCCCCTTTCTGTAAGAAGGATCTTTTCATTTCCTGCAGAGAGAGCTTTTTCCACTACATTTTTCATCTCCCAGGGAGAGAGAAACTGTCCTTTTTTTATGTTAATGGGTTTGCCCGTGGAGGCTACCGCCAGTATAAGGTCAGTCTGACGGGAGAGGAAAGCAGGAATCTGAAGGACATCCAGGACTTCTTTAGCCTCTTGGACTTCTTCCCGACAATGAACATCCGAAAGAACCGGAATCTCCAGGCAATTCTTTACTTTCTCAAGGATTTTAAGTCCTTCCTTAAGTCCCGGTCCCCGGAAAGAATGGATAGAGGTGCGATTTGCTTTATCATAAGAAGATTTGAAGATGAAGGGTAAGGATAGTTTCTCACAGATTTTTTTTAATTTTTCCGCAGTGGTAAGGGTTATCTTCTCATTCTCTATTACACAGGGACCAGCAATAAGTAAGAGAGGATTCTCTCCTCCTACTTTTACTTTCCCGATTATTACTTCTTTAGTTACGGTCATAAGATTCTTATTTTAACATACTTTTCAGGTACTCTTTTAAGTTTTCATAAGAACAAGAAGAGCATTCATAATCCCATTCCAGAAAGGAGGCCTTAACAGATTTCTGGAGAGACTCCATGAAGATACCCTTACCCTCTATCCATCTTCCTTCTATGTTAACCTTAGAGAGAGAACAGGATGGGGAACGGGCTATTCCTACTACTACCACATGTGAGGAAGATAGCCTATTTACATAATTGGCTACCTCTTCTGCTATCTTTTCACAGTGTTCTTTAAATCCTTTAAGATTTGCGTATTCATCATATCTCATTTTTCTTCGCCTACCCAGAAATTCAAACTCCGGGCATCTCATCTGATAGATTCCCACCGCAAACTCTTCTAAAATCTTACCTATCCATCCCAGGGCCTCAGGATGAGGAGTCAGTTCTTCTGCTCTTACCTCTTGGTTAAGAAGACAGTGGGAAAGAAGCAGAATAATCTTTTTACTTTCCATGTTTATCTAACCAAGAAAGAAGAGTATAAAAATCTTCTGGTAAGGGAGAGGCTACTTCTATCTGGTGATTATAAACAGGGTGTAAGAATTTTAAGGAATGAGCATGTAACATAGTTCTCTGGATCTTCTTCCGGAATAACTGCAGGGAAGAGCCGGTAAATTTCTTTCCTCCATATAACTGGTCACCCACTATGGGATGTCCAAGGAAAGAGAGATGAACTCTTATCTGATGAGTTCTCCCAGTAAGGGGCATTATCTTTAGGAAAGTGAGGTCAGAAAACTCTTTAAGAACCTTATATCGGGTAAGGGCTTCCTTGCCGGTAGGAGAAAAAATGCTCATTTTCTTTCTATGAGTAGGGCTTCTACCTACTGGGGCACTAATTTCTCCTTCTTTATCTTTAAATCTACCCCACACCAAGGCTAAGTAAGTTTTCTGTATCTTCCGCTCTTTAAATTGCTGAGCCAGTTCTTCGTGGACGAAATTGTTCTTGGCAATGAGCAGAATACCTGAGGTATCTTTATCCAACCGGTGAACAATTCCCGGACGGGAGGGACCTCCTCTGGTAGAGAGATTCTCCCCTAAGTAATAAAGAAGAGCGTTTATAAGGGTGCCGGATTTCCTTCTCCCCGCAGGATGGGTAAGCATTCCTGCAGGTTTATCTATAACTGCTAAATACTCATCTTCATAAAGTATCTTTAAAGGTATATTTTCTGGTTTAATCTCATCTGAAGCTGGAGGAGGAAAGAATTCAATTTTTTGTCCCTTTTTTAGAAGATAATGAGGAGAGATTTTTTTACCCTCTACCCTGACTCTGCCTTCCTTAATCCAGTTCTGAACACGAGAGCGAGGAATTTTAAGTTTTTCCTTCAGGTACACATCCACTCTTACCTTTTCATCTTTCGGGAAAATTATGGTTTTTCCCTCCCCTCTCTCCATGTATAGCCTTAAGGTGGAAGGCTTTAGTCTCTGAATACTGCTCCTTTATCTGCAGAAGTGGCCAATCTTCTATACCTTTCCAGATAACCTTCCTTCAGAGGTAATTTCTTTTTCTGAGAAGCAGGCTTCCGCTTCAGGATATCCTCTCTTACTTCGATTATTCTGGAGGGGATATCTATCTTTATGTGGTCTCCGTCTTTCAGGTAAGCAATAGGTCCCCCTTCTGCTGCTTCCGGAGAAATATGTCCAATAGCCAAACCTCGGGTGCCCCCAGAAAATCTTCCATCGGTTATGAGAGCAACCTCTCTATCCAGTCCCATACCTGAGATGAGAGAAGTAGGGGAAAGCATTTCTCTCATCCCCGGTCCTCCCTTAGGTCCTTCAAACCTTATTACCACCACTTCACCCTTTTTAATTCTTCCTTCCCTTATAGCCTTACAGGCTTCCTCTTCGGAGTTAAAGACTCTGGCTCTTCCCTCAAACTTCATTACCTCACGATTCACTGCAGATTGTTTTACCACTGCCCCTCGGGGAGCCAGGTTACCTCTAAGAATGACAATACCACCTTCTGGATAATAGGGATCATTAACAGGACGGATCACTTCTCTATCTTTTACCTCAAATTTTGGGAGAAGATTTTTTAACTTTCCTATTACCGTAAGAGCCTCTCCATCAATCAGTCCGGAGGAAAAAAGTTCTTTCAATACTGCAAAAACTCCTCCTGCTCGGTCTAAATCTTCCATGTGATACTTACCTGCAGGAGAAAGTCGACAGAGATTGGGAGTTTTTTTACTTATCTCTTCAAAAACCTCTAAGGAGAGTTCTATCCCTGCTTCCCGGGCTATAGCAGGCAGGTGTAGAACGGTGTTAGTAGAACTTCCCAGAGCCATCTCCAAAGCAATGGCATTGTAGAAGGAGTTTTCCTTCACTATATCTCTGGGTTTAAGATTTTTCCTTACTAACTCCACTATTACTCTCCCTGCTTCTCTGGCTAACCTTTTCCTTCGGGCATAAACTGCAGGCACAGTCCCATTTCCGGGAAGAGCAAGCCCTAAAGCCTCGCTTATACAGTTCATGGAATTGGCAGTAAACATTCCTGAGCAGGACCCACAGGTAGGGCAGGCTACCTCCACCAGTTCTTCCAGTTCTTCCTCTTTCCAACTTCCTCCTTTTACCCCTCCAACTCCTTCAAAGACGCTTATCAGATCTACACTTTCTCCCCTATAAATTCCTGCCAACATAGGTCCACCACTTATTAGGATAGCAGGCAGATTAACCCTTAAGGCACCCATTAACATTCCAGGAACTATCTTATCGCAGTTAGGTATTAAAACTATGCCATCCAAAGCATGAGCCATAGCCATGATTTCTATAGAATCCGCTATAAGTTCGCGGGAGGGGAGAGAATACTTCATTCCCTCATGCCCCATAGCCAGACCATCACATACTCCTATAGTATGGAATTCCAGAGGGACTCCTCCTGCCTCCCTGATTCCTTCTTTAACCGCTTTACTTATCTGGAGAAGGTGAACATGTCCAGGTATAAGTTCAGTAAAAGAGTTGGCCACTCCAATAAAGGGTTTTTCCAGGTCACTTCTGGAGAGTCCAGTGGCCAGAAGAAGAGAACGATGAGGCGCCCTGTCCAGTCCCTTCTTGATAATATCGGATCTCATCCTTTCCTCCTGTAATCCAGGCATTCCATAGCATTGGGTCTCTCTGGTCCGTGCATGCTTCCCTCCAATTATACTTACAGGTCTTACAGAGAAACTTTTTTCCTTTCAGTAATCTTTTTAATTTTTTAAAGAGACCCTTCATTGACACTCTCCCTTAAGCCTGATAGAATTTAAACAGATTAACTTCCTTAAGTCAATTCTGGGGAGGAAAAAATGAGTAAAGAAAAGAAGGGTTTAAAGTATCCTTTAAAGATCTTGGATATTCTCTGCGAGAGACAAAATCGCTTGATTAAAGAAGGTGTTAATCGTATCGAGGATTTGGCAATAGGTACTTCTCTGCGGACCATTTCTAATATTTTAGAAGAGGTTAATCGGAAGAGAGAAAAACCCTTAAAATCTACTTCCTTAGAAAGAACCTTTCGCGATTTGAAAAGAGAAGGATACTTAAAACCTTTTCCTGAAAAATCCGGTTACTCTCTTCTTACTCCGGAAGCCTTTCAGGCAGTGGGAAGAGAGATGTTACCTCTGCCAGGAGAGACTGTACAGAGAAGACCTTTGAATATACCCCGGGATAAAATTCATATCAATATTGAATGCAGGGTTTGTCATATTGTGGATGGATATTTGGAAGATGAGAAAGAATGCAGACACTGTGGTGCCACACTCTATAGAATGGATGCTCTCTAAGGGATGAAAATTTTCTTATTGAGTGAAGAGACTACCCTTCTCCGTGCTGCAGTTATAGAGGGGGAGAAAGTAAAGGATTTTTTTGTAGAGAAAAAAACTTCCCCCTCCTTAGTAGGTAATATTTATAAAGGTAAGGTCAAAGATGTTCTCCCAGGTATGGATGCTGCTTTTGTAGATATTGGTTGGGAGAGGACAGCCTATCTGTATATCTCGGAGGTCATTCCTCCTGCTGTGGATGTGGAACAACCGGAGTGGGAGGAGGGGAAAAATAAACTCTCTATTGAAAAACTTCTTCACAAGGGAGAAGAAGTTCTGGTACAGGTGGTCAGAGATCCCATTGGGAGTAAAGGCCCACGCCTGACTTCCTTCATAACCATTCCAGGAAGGTATCTGGTACTCATGCCTTTCTCTTCTTATGTGGGAGTATCTCGAAGAATTGCGGAAGCAGAGGAAAGGAGACGTTTGAGGAAAATAGCCATGAAAATAAAACCTAAAGAAATGGGATTGATTGTTAGAACCATGGCTCAGGGTAAGAATCTCTCTCACTTATCCCAGGACCTTAAATATCTTCTGCAAATTTGGAAAAAGGCTCAATACCAAGCAGAACGCTCTTCTCCTCCCTCTCTTATTTATGAAGAAGTAGAACTGGGGATGAAATTATTAAGAGATTTTTATGAGTCAGATTCCGACTGCATCATTACAGATTCTCCCTCTGCCTTTAAGAGACTTAAGAGATTTGCTTCTCAAATTTTACCCCGGGAAAGGGTAAATATTCAGCTTCACAGGGGAGGAGAGGGAGTTTTTGAGGCTTATCATTTGGAAGAGGAGTTGGAGAAGGTCTTACAACCTGTGGTGAGATTGAAGAGTGGAGGATATATTACTATTTATGAGACAGAGGCTTTGGTAAGTATTGATGTTAATACTGGTAGATTTACTGGGGAGGAGAGTCTGGAGGACACTGCTTTCCGGATAAATCTGGAGGCAAGTGAAGAGATAGCCCGGCAAATTCGCTTAAGAAACCTGGGGGGGATTATAGTAGTAGATTTTATAGATATGAGGGTACCTGCTCATAGGAAAAAGTTGGAGAGGCATTTTTTGGAGAAACTTAAGGAAGACAAAGCACGGATTCAGATTTCCCGGATTACTCAGTTTGGGCTTATACAGATGACCAGAGAGAGGACAGGTCCTTCTCTTTCCCATCTACTGTGTGACCCTTGTCCTTACTGTGGAGGGTCTGGTATGGTAAAATCTCTCCTTACTGTGGAGAATGAGGTTATACGAAAGGCAAAGAAGGTTTTGAAGGATAAGAGGATAAGGTCTCTTAAACTGGTTCTTGCTCCTGAGCTTTATAGAAGATTCACTCATAATGAAGGTTGGAAAAAATTCCCCTGGACTCTTAGGAGAAAGATTGTTTTAGAAGAGAGGGAGAATCTGAAAGGGAATGAGTATATCTTTTGTTTACCTACAGGAAAAGAGATAAAAGTTTAGGAGGGAATATGAAAGCAGTAATTAAAACTGGTGGTAAACAGTATATTGTAAAGGAGGGAGATACCATCAAAGTGGAGAAGTTATCCCTCTCACCAGGGAAAAAGGTAGAGTTTAAAGAGGTACTTATGATAGAGGGAGAGAAGGGAAGTAAAGTGGGTACTCCTTTTATAAAAGGAGCCTCTGTAAAGGGAGAGGTGCTGGAAGAAGGTAAGGACAAAAAGATTATAGTATACAAGTATAAAAGCAAAAAGGGCTATCACAAGAAGAAAGGTCATCGTCAACCTTATACCTTAGTAAAGATAGTAAGTATAATTGACGGGAAGGATAAAATCAAGTAGAATTCTAAAAGATGCGGGATAAAACTTTAGAACGGTATATAATTCTGGTGAGGGAATTTATCCGGCTTTGGGAAGAGTTAGGAGAATTTTTGCATCTTAAGGTAGAGGAAAAGGTGCCTGAGGAGAAAGAGAAAAGGTTTATGGAACTTAAAAGCGAGATTGCCAGGAAATCGCAAGTTTTAAGCGAAAATTTAGAAGGAGGATTCCCGGTTGAGGCTCAAATCGTGGATATAATCTCTCAATCACCTTCTTTGGCACAGATTCATTCTACTACCTTGCAGATTAAGAAACTTCAAAATGATTGGCATACTACTTTAGTAGCCTTGAATAAAATCTTAGGGAGTTTAGAAAACAAGAGAGAGGAACTGGCAAGAGTAAGTGCTTTGGGAGTAAAATTTAAAAGGTTTCTTCGCCATCCTCTCACCACTCTTATATTCCTGATTGTGGTGATTTTTATTCTCTACGGCTTGGCTTCTCTTTTCCTGCCCCCTCCCGAGGTAAAGGAGGGAGAAGGTTTGGGGGAGAAATTAAAGTCCTTTCTGGCGAGACGAGAACTTATAAAGGTGGATACCGGTCTTAAGGAGAGAATAGGAAAGAGATTGGAGAGTAAGATAGAGGAGAAAAGAAGGGAAAGGGAGGAAAGGTTAAGAGCGGAATGAGAAAACAGGAACTTGTAGGAAGGATTTCTGAAGAGACAGGTCTAAGTCAGAAGATAGTAAAACTGGTGGTGGAAAGTTTTTTAGAGGAAATAAAAAAAGCCTTGGAGAGAGGAGAGAAGGTAGAACTGAGGAGATTTGGAGTTTTCCAAGTAAGACCTCGTAGAGGTAGGGAGATGATTCATCCTCGCTTAAGAAAAAAAATAAAAATACCGGTAAGGAGATATCCATTTTTTAAACCAAGTAAGACTTTGAAAGAGAGGGTAGCATGAGTAATATTGTGGTGAGCACGGAGAAACTTACCAAGGTATATCCTATAGGGAGAAATCAGAAGGTAGTGGCTCTTAACGGTTTGGATTTGGAGGTAGAAGAAGGACATATCTTTGGGATTCTGGGGCCTAATGGGTCGGGTAAAACTACTCTCTGTAAGTTACTTCTGGGACATATTTTCCCTACCCAGGGTAAAGCCTATGTTTTGGGTAAAAGAGCAGGAGACATCGAGGCAAAGAAAAGAATTGGATACCTTGCCGAGAATGCTTACTTTTATGAGTTTCTTTCTGGAGAGGAGTTGCTGTACTTTACAGGAAGAATCTTTGGAATAAATCGAGTAGACTTATCCAAAAGGGTAGAAGAACTGTTGGACCTGGTTCGGTTAAAAGAAGCCCGGAAGAGGAAATTAAAAGAATACTCTAAAGGTATGCTACAAAGAATTGGAATTGCCAGAGCCCTTATAAATGATCCGGATCTACTTCTCTTAGATGAGCCCACTTCTGGGCTTGACCCCATTGGGCAGAAGGAAATGAGAGAAATAATCCTCAAAATCCAGGAAAGAGGTAAGACTATACTTCTTAATTCTCACCATCTCTCCGAGATCGGAAGACTTAGCCAATCCATAGTTATTCTTAATGAAGGGAAAGCAGTGGAGTCAGGAAAGGTGGAGGAGTTGCTGAAGAGAGGGGAGGGGATGAAGATAGTGGCTTCCCAATTGAGTAAAGAGACTCAACGAAAAGTGGAGAAAGTTACTCAGAGGGTGGAGAAGAAAGATGGGGAATGGGTTATTCATGTACCCAATAGAAAAATCTCCGACCAGTTAATTAATTTAATAACCTCAGAGGGGGGGAGTATAAGAAGAGTGGAAGAAGAGAAACTTACTCTGGAAGACCTCTTTATAGAAGCAATAAGGGGTAGTTAAGATGGTAAGGAGACTTTTAGTACTGGCTCTAAATGCCTTTAAGGAGGCTATAAGGAAGAAGATAGTAGGGGTCTTATTAGTTTTTGCTCTGGTTTTTATTGGTAGTACTAACCTGCTGGCTACTTTTACTCCCGAAGAACAGATAAAGATGATACAGGATGTGGGTCTGGGGGGAATTCTTCTCTTTGGAATGCTTATAACTGTATTTATGGGAATGACTTTAATCCCTACAGAGATAGAAAAGCGCACCATTTATCCTCTCCTTTCCATGCCTGTGAGAAGAGGAGAAGTGGTAGCAGGGAAATACTTGGGAGGTGCTTTTACCCTTCTCTTTAATCTTTTTTTGATGACCTGCGTGTTTTTGATAGTCTTGGGATTTAAAAAGGTCTTTAATTTTTTAGCTCTAAAAGCAATATTTCTCTTCTCTATAGAACTTTTACTCCTTCTGGCTTTGGCAGTATTTTTCTCTACTTTTGTTTCCCCTACTATAAACGCTGCCTCCACTCTATTTATCTACGTTATGGGATTGCTCTCCTCCTACTTAAAATTTCTGGGAGGGCAGGCAGAGAATACCATAATTCGATATATGGCACTCTTCTTTTACCGGGTTCTACCCAACTTTCAGAACTTTAACCTTTCCTCTCAGGCAGTTAATCAAATGCCTATCCCTGCCTCTTTAATCTTGAAGAATGTGATTTATGGTTTCTCTTATATTTTCGTTTTTCTTATCCTGGGGGTGATTATTTTCTCTCGTAGAGAAGTGTAATGGAGTGGAAACTCAGACTCTCCCAATTTTTTTCTCTGGTGGTACTCTGCCTGATAATTTTTTTCACTTCTCATGCTATAGATTCAGATCTCTCTCAGTATCATAAAGAACTTTTAGATATACCTGCCCGTGAGGCCTTAGGAGGAGCAATCTTAGGTTTCCGTGAGATTGTGGCTGACCTTCTCTGGTTGAAAGTGACCCAATGGTATCAGTCTCCTGACTGGTCACGTATTGTTCCCACTATGAAGATAATTGTAAGATTAACTCCCCATTGGTTGACGGTGTGGAAAATGTTAGGGTGGCACCTTGCTTATAATGTATATGCCCGCACTAAGGACCCCTTTAAAAAGGCTTTACTTGTAGAAGAAGGTATCCAAGTTCTTAAGGAAGGATTAAATAAGAATCCTGATAAATATGACCTTTACTTTGAAATTGGCTGGACTTACTTTTATAAAACCAGGGATTATGATAAGGCAGCCTTTTACTTTGAAGCAGCTACCAAATTTCCTGAGCGACCTAACTATGTAGATCATATGCTGGCTCATTCCTTAGAAAGAGCAGGGAGACTGGAAGAAGCCTTAAAAGTGTGGGAGAAACTTTACATAACTAGAAGAAATTTTGATAAATCTCCCTTAGAGGAAGAAATTGTGAGCAGATTTATTCGTCGATTGCGGGAAAAGATAAAGGAAAGAGAAACTCTTTAAGGTATCCTTCCCCTCATGGATGTAAAAAAAGAGATTCTTCTTATTAAAAGAGGGACAGAAAAAATTATTCGGGAAGAGGAACTGGAGAAAAAACTTATAAAATCACATAAAGAAGGTAAGCCCTTAAAGATCAAATGGGGAGCAGACCCTACTGCTCCAGACCTTCATTTGGGTCATGCGGTAATACTCAAGAAGTTAAGAGACTTCCAGGAGTTAGGGCACCAGGTTATCTTTCTTATCGGAGATTTTACTGCTACTATCGGAGACCCTTCTGGTAGGGATGAAGCCAGACCTGTGTTGAGTGAAGAAGAAGTTAAGAGAAATGCTTTGACCTATCAAGATCAGGTATTCAAAATCTTGGATAGAAAAAAGACTAAAGTTGTGTATAACTCTTCCTGGCTTAAGGATATGAGACTTAAGAATTTTCTGGAAATGGCTTCCCTCCATACCGTTTCCCGAATCTTGGAGAGGGATGAATTTCAGAGAAGACTCTCTACAGGTAAAGAAATCCGTCTTACAGAGTTCCTTTATCCACTTCTGCAGGCTTACGATTCGGTAGTTCTGGGAGCAGATGTGGAGATTGGAGCTACTGAACAGATGTTCAATCTCCTTATGGGAAGGACTCTTCAGAGAAGATATGGTCAGGAAGGGCAAGTGGTTATTACCCTACCGGTTCTGGAAGGTCTGGATGGGACTCGTAAGATGAGTAAAAGTTTTGGTAACTACATCGGACTTAATGAACCTCCAGAGGAAATTTTTGGTAAAGTGATGTCCATACCTGACGAACTAATGTTTAAGTACTACCTTCTGCTCACTCCTCTATCTGAAGAGGAAGTGGAAGAGTTAGAAAGGGGGGTAAAGGAGGAAAAGTACCATCCCATGGAGATTAAGGAGAGGCTTGCCTCTCTGATTGTAGAAGAACTCCATTCTTGTCAGGAGGCAAAGGAGGCAAAAAAGATTTTCTATGCCCGTCATAAACCCGGCATTAGATGGGAAGAAAGAGTAAAGGGATGGAAACCAGTAGAAGTAGTTATTCCTCTTTTAGAATATCCCAAAGGGAAAATATGGATTTGTCGTCTGCTTAGCACCATTGGGGCAGCCAGAAGTAATTCGGAAGCCAGGAGGTTGATTGAGCAGGGAGCAGTGGAGATAGAGGGAGTGAGGGTTAAAGACCCTTCCTCGGAAATTTCTTTAAAGAAGGGTGAGCCTTTTCTCCTCAGGGTAGGGAAGAGGAGAATTTATCAGGTTAAAGGGGAAGGATGAAGATAGCCGTTCTGGATGGTTTTTCAGGAGTGAATTCCTATGAAGATTCATCTGGGAGTTAATAACGCCTTTATAATCGGAAGATACCCTCGACCTAAGGAGTGGTTAAAGATTCTGGATGAGGAGATGGGAGTGAAAATAGTTCAGTGTGTATGGGAAAGTTTTGATTTCCTTCTCCCTAAGTACCTATTAATGGAGTTAGCCTCGGAAATCAAGGAAGAAGCAGAGAAACGAAAAATAAATATACATTCCGTCTTTACTGGCTATACCTTTACTTACTCTCATCTTCACTTTCATCCTGTTCCTCGTTTTAAACCCTATTACCTGGAAATTCTCTATCGCATGGTAGATATCATCTCCCTTTTGGGAGGAGTCTCTATGGGTACTTTTCTGGGGGCTCTGCCTATAAAAGAGGCAAGGGACCCTTTGCGACGAGAAGAATTAATTCTTATAGCTATTCAGGAAAGAAAAGAACTGGCTTCTTATGCTAAGGAGAAAGGTTTAAAGTATCTTATGATAGAACCCATGTCTATACCTCGAGAACCTCCCCATACCATTGAGGAGACAAAAGTCATCTTGGAGAAGTTAAATGAGGGCTCTCCTCTGCCCTTTCTTCTATGCCTGGATACCGGCCATGGGAAGAAAGATGGAGGGGTAAATTCCGATCCCTATATTTGGATTAAAGAACTGGGAAAGTTTACCGCCTGTATCCATCTCCAACAGACGGATGGTAAGTTCAGTTATCATTGGCCTTTTACTCCCTTTTACAATCAAAGAGGCATCATCCATCCTCCCCAGTTGCTTAAAGCCTTGGAGTCCTCGGGTGTAGAAGAGATTTATCTATTCTTAGAGATTGCTCATCCTCGTACTGAAGAGAGCGACTTAAGATTAATAAAAGATTATAAAGAAAGTCTGGAGTACTGGAGGAAATTTATTCCTGAATCTTAACTATTCGATTCTTCTCATCAAGGAAAATGTATCGAGTTTTATGGGTTTCTATCTCTTTTTCTGTAAGTAAAGCATATCCCAAGATGAGAATTTTATCTCCCACTTCTGCCAGACGAGCAGCGGGACCGTTGAGACACACAATACCCGAATCCTTCTTTCCAGGTATAGCGTAGGTAGTAAAACGAGCTCCGTTGTTAAGGTTAAGTATCTGAAGTTCCTCTCCAGGGAGAATACCTGCTTTCTCCATTAATTCTTCATCTAAGGTAATACTTCCTTCATAGTGAAGAAGGGTTTCGGTAACCCTGGCTCCATGAATTTTCACTCTTAAAAAACTCCTCAGCATAGTAGGAAATTATATCATATTTTTGAATAATGTTATAATATCCTTCAAAGAAGGAGGGAGAAATGGAAAAGGAGGAAAAACCTCCTCCTAAAGGAGCCACTATCAGAAATTTTTTATGGTATCTTAAGCCTTTCAAGTATCAGTTTATCTTGGCTGTGCTCTTCTCTGCATCTATTACACTTCTGAATCTCTTACCTCCCCAGATTATCAGATATATCCTGAATGAAGCGCTACCAGCAAGAAAATTGAGATTTCTCCTTTTTGCAGTGGGTATTCTAATTCTTCTCTTTATTTTTAGGAGCCTGATAATTCGATTCCGTAGCAAACTGGTAGGTCGTATGAGCGAAGGTATAGCATCTAATCTACGGCGAGACCTTTTCTTTCATATGCAAAGATTACGGCTGAGTTTTTTTGACAATGCCCAGATAGGAAAATTAATCTCCAGAATAACCAATGATACTGCTATTATCCAACGATTTTTTTCCTTAGGTTCCCATATCTTGGTAGTCTCCATCTTAACATTAACCGGTATTACCTTTATATCTCTCTACATGAACTGGAAACTTACCCTTTTTGCAATGCTCCCCATGCCTATTCTTATGATTTTCATTCGCAGTTACAGCCGTATTGCTCATAAGATATACAGACTCTTAAGAAAAGAATGGGGAAACTTTTCTGCTCAGGTTAATGACAATCTCGGTGGTATTAAGGAGATAAAATCTTTTGCCCGGGAGAATTATGAGGAAGAAAAGTTTGATTACGAGAATAATCGCGTTTGTTCTCTGGGGATTAAAGTAGCTGATGTTAGTGCTTTCTACGAGCCCCTGATAGTTTTTTTTAGTTCTTTGGGGACTGTGTTGGTGATAGGTCTGGGTGGCTGGTTATGCTTTAAGGGGGAAATGCAACCTGGTGATTTAGTAGCATTCCTTCTCTACTTAAATCTTCTTTATCAGCCCCTATGGCAGATAAATCAATTGGTAAACATGTGGGAACATGCTCGTGCAGCAAGTGAACATATCACTCAGATAATAAGAATCCCTCCCGAGGTTTACGAAAGTCCCCGAGCGATAAAACTTTCCCATCCTTTGAAAGGTACAGTAGAGTTTGAGAAGGTTTCCTTTTCCTATTCAGGGAGGAAGATAACTTTAAAAAATATAAATTTTAAAGTGAGGAAAGGAGAAAAAGTGGCCATAGTTGGACCTACTGGTTCGGGGAAGACTTCCTTGGTAAGTCTTATCCCCAGATTCTACGATCCTGATGAAGGGAGAATTCTTATCGATGGAAGAGATATCCGGGATTATAAGTTGACTTATTTAAGAAACAACATTGGGATTGTCTTTCAAGACCCTTTCTTATTTACCGGTACTATCAAGGAAAATATCCTCTATGGAAGACCAAGTGCTTCCCTGGAAGAGGTAGAAGAAGCAGCCAAGGCAGCCAATATACATGAATTTATAATCTCTCTACCTGAGGGATACTCTACACAGGTAGGAGAAAGGGGTGTGAAACTCTCCGGTGGTGAGAAACAGAGACTGGCAATAGCCAGAGTAATACTTAAGGACCCCCCTATTCTCATCCTTGACGAGGCTACCTCTTCCTTGGATTCTTATACAGAAAAGTTGGTTCAGGAAGCACTGGATAGGTTGATGGAAGGAAGAACATGTTTCATTATTGCTCACAGGCTCTCTACCATTAAAAATGCGGATAGGATATTGGTAATGGATAATGGTCAGATAGTAGAGGAAGGTACTCATGAGGAACTATTAAGG
>CAZSGC010000027.1:0-16483 GCA_964606225.1 uncultured bacterium
CTAAGATTTCCCTTCCTTTTACCATGGTTATTAAAGCCATCTTTTCCCTCCCAATTAACTGGGAAATTATACTTAGGTGGCAAATAAAAGTCAAAGAATTGGTTCTCCTTCCGGTTTGACGAAGGGATATGTGGATGATATATTATGGCTAAATGAAACTTAAACTGGCTATTCCTAAGGGAAGTCTGCAGGAGGCTACCCTTCGCATGTTTAGAAGAGCAGGTTTTCATATCACCGTGAGAGAGAGGTCTTACTTTCCCACTATCGATGATGAGGAAATACAACCTTATCTTATACGAGCCCAAGAAATCCCCGGGTATGTGGAAAAAGGGCTTCTGGATGCAGGAATAACTGGAAAGGACTGGATAAGAGAAAGCCAGGCTCAAGTTATAGAGATAGCAGACCTCATATACGCCAAACAGGGAATGCGGCCCGTGAAATGGGTCCTGGCTGTTCCTGAAGATTCCCCCATTAAGAAAGTGGAGGATCTGGAAGGGAAAAGGGTGGCTACAGAACTGGTCAAGGTAACCCGCTCCTATCTGGAAAGGAAGGGAATAAAAGCAAAAGTAGAGTTTTCCTGGGGGGCTACAGAGGTTAAAACCCCAGAATTTGCCGATGCTATAGTGGAACTTACCGAAACGGGTACCTCTCTGAAGGCACATAATCTTCGGATACTGGAAGTGGTGATGGAATCCACCACCAAGTTAATAGCCAATAAAGAGTCTTACCAAGACCCCTGGAAAAAAGAGAAGATTAACCGTCTGGCTACTTTACTCCAGGGAGCACTTCTGGCAGAGGAGAAGGTGGGGCTAAAGATGAATGTACCTGAGAAATATTTAAAAAAGATATTATCTCTTCTTCCTGCCATGAAAAAACCCACCATTTCTCCCCTTTCGGAGAAGAACTGGTTTGCTTTAGAGACGGTATGTGATGAAAAAGAAGTAAGAGACCTTATACCCAAACTCAAGGAAGCAGGGGCAGAGGATATTATTGAATATCCCTTAAATAAGGTCATCTATTAGGTAAAGTTTGTTCTTAAAAAATGAGAAATTCTTTAATTGTTTCCCTTATTTTTATTCTTCTATCTCTACCTGCCTTCTGCTTAGAGAAAATCAATCCTCAAGCCTTAGCCCATTTTCTTACCGCAGAAGTTTACTACTGGCAGGGAAAAGAGGAAGAGGCACTAAAAGAGTTGAAGAAAGCAGAAAAATTGGATTCTACCTCTATATACCTGAAACGCAGGTTATCCTATCTTCTGTTGAGGAAAGGAGACCTGCAGGAAGCCAGGAAAACTATAAAAGAGGCTCTTAAATCTAAACCTAAGGATAGAGAACTCTCTCTTATACTAGTAGAGATTTACCAGAAAGAAGGGAAATTCTATTCCGCCCTAAGAATCTTAAAACAGCTCCTCAAAGAGAAACCAGAGGAGAAAGTATTCTCTCACTTAGTTCAACTCTGTTTTAAGTTTAAAAGACTGAAGGAGGCTAAAAAATGGAGTGATGAACTTCTCTCTCGCTGGCCTACTTATACTAATTACACCAAGCAGGGGATAAATTTCTTGAGAGCAGGAGAAAAGAAAAAAGCCAGGGAGTACCTGGAGGAAGCAGTGAGAAGGAATCCTCAAGGAGTAGAAGCCTGGATTCTTCTGGGTTCTCTCTATGAGGGAGAAAAAAATTTTAAGAAGGCGGAGGAATGTTATCGCCATGCTCTGGCTCTGTCTCCCTTCTCTCCTTTTCTCTATCACCGTTTGGGGGAAATTTACTCCCGCCAAAAACCTGAAGATGCTATTTCCATTTATAAGTTTCTTCTTATGATGAATCCTGAAGATTATCTGGCTTTACAGAATCTGGCTTTACTGTATTACAATCAACAAGAGTATCAAAAATCTGTTGACCTTCTCTTATCCTCTTCTCGAAAAGATGCCTACACTTATTACCTTATAGGTTCCTGCTTTATCCATTTAGAGAAATGGCAGGAGGCAGAAGATTATCTTAAAAAATCTATACAGGCAAACCCAAAATTTACTCCCTCCTATACCTTGCTTTCCTATCTTTACTCCCATCTTAAGAAAGAAAGAGAGGCTATGAGTATTCTAAAGCAGGCTCTCTCTAACTCCCTCTCTCAAGAAGCGGATATCTACCTGGCTATAGGTCTTTTACATATGCAAAAGAAAGATTACCGGGAGGCTCTAAAGAACTTTAAAAAGGCAAGAGAACTGGCTCCTGAGTCTGATGAAGTCTACTTCCGATTAGGCGCAGCCTATGAGAGGATGGGAAGTTGGATAAGAGCAGTGTACCATCTAAGAAAAGCCATCCGGTTAAACCCTGAAAATGCGGAAGCCCTAAACTATCTGGGGTACATGTTTGCAGAAAAAGGAATAAGGCTAAATGAAGCCTTAGAACTAATCACTAAAGCCTTAAGGATAGAACCAGAAAATGGGTATTTTGTGGACTCCTTGGGCTGGGTGTATTTTCAAAAAGGATGGTTCCAGAAAGCAAAAGAAGAATTGGAGAGAGCAGTGAAATTACTGGAGAAAGAGGGAGAAGATGACCCGGTAATTAGAGACCATCTGGGAGACGTATACCAGCATCTGGGTAAAATTAAAGAGGCTATTAGAGAATGGGAAAAGTCCTTACAACTGGATCCTGATAATACGAAAGTAAGGGAAAAAATAGAGAAATGGAAAGGAAAGGTTTTAGAGTAATTAGAGAATATACCGGGAGAGGTCTCTATCTTTCACTATACTGGAGAGTTTATCTTCTACATAATTTTTATCAATAACAATTTCTTTCCCCTTTAAATCCGGAGCCTGGAAAGAAATATCCTCCAAAACTTTCTCCATTATAGTATGTAACCTCCGGGCACCTATATTTTCTGTCCTTTCATTTACCTCTTGAGCAATAGAGGCTATCTCTTCAATAGCCTCCGGAGTAAAGGTAATTCTTACTCCCTCCGTAGCCAGAAGAGCGGTATACTGTCTTACTAAGGAATTCTCCGGCTCTACCAGTATTCTCTTAAAATCTTCCTTGGTGAGGGATTTTAACTCTACTCGTATAGGGAATCTACCCTGTAGTTCCGGTATAAGGTCAGAGGGCTTAGATACATGAAAAGCACCCGCAGCAATAAAGAGAATATGGTCAGTTCTTACCACTCCATACTTGGTGGCTACAGAAGTTCCTTCAATTATAGGTAAAAGGTCTCTCTGCACGCCTTCTCGAGAGACATCCGGCCCATGCCCGCTTTCTCTGCCTGCAATCTTGTCCAATTCATCTAAGAAAACAATCCCCGCATTCTCTACCCTCTGGATTCCTTCTCTAATGACTTCATCCATATCCAGAAGTTTCTGGGCTTCTTCCTGAATAAGGATTCTCCTGGCTTCTTTAACTGTAGCCTTCCTTCTTTTCTTTCGGGTGGGTAACATCTTCCCAAATAATTCCTGAAAATTCAATCCCATCTCCTCTACCCCTGCAGAAGAAAAAATCTCCACCACCGGTAGTACAGTGCTCTTTACCTCTAACTCCACCATCCTCTCCTCCAGAGCCCCCTTTCTCAACATTTCTCTTAACTTCTCTCGAGTTCTTCTCACTGCCTCCTCATCTTTCCCTGAGGAAGGAGGTAGAAGTAAATCCAGAAGTCTCTCTTCTGCCAGTTGGGCGGCTTTATCCTCCACTTCCTTAGCTTTTTCTTGCCTTACCATCTCTACCGCCACCTCTGTAAGGTCCCTTATTATAGACTCCACATCCCTTCCCACATATCCAACTTCTGTATATTTGGTAGCCTCCACTTTGAGAAAAGGAGCCTGAGCCAGTCTGGCTAATCTTCTGGCAATCTCTGTCTTCCCCACACCTGTGGGACCAATCATTATAATATTTTTGGGAGCCACCTCATCCCTCAACTCAGGAGGTAGATTCTGTCTCCTCCATCTATTTCTTAGAGCAATGGATACACATTTTTTAGCCTCATCCTGACCAATAATGTATCTATCCAGTTCCCTTACTACCTCCTGGGGAGTGAGTATCTTCATTTCCCTTCTTTACAATTCCTCTATCACGAACTCCTGATTAGTATACACACAGATTTGGCTGGTAATATTAAGGGCTTCCTCTACAATCTCTCTTGCTCCCAATTGAGAATGCTTGAGTAAAGCCCGGGCAGCAGCCAGGGCATAAGGTCCTCCAGAACCCACTGCAATAACTGCATCATCAGGTTCAATTACATCTCCAGTCCCCGAGATCAAAAGGGTAATATCCTTATCCGCTACCACCAAGAGAGCCTCCAATCTCCTAAGTGCTCTATCTGTTCTCCAATCCTTAGCCACTTCAATAGCTGCCCTCAGTAAATTACCCTGGAAAGACTCCAGTTTCCCCTCAAATCTCTCAAAAAGGGTAAAAGCATCTGCTGTAGCACCCGAGAAACCTGCTAAGACTTTCTCTCCGTATATTTTTCTTACCTTTCTTGCCCTCTGTTTTATAATAGTATTTCCTAAGGAGACCTGTCCATCTCCTCCCATTACCACCTTCCCTTTGTATCTTACACAGATTATCGTAGTACCTTTCATTTCTCTTCCCACCAACTCGGAAAATTTGCTTCTGATATAGTATCTTACCCCTCTTTCCTTGTCAAATAGGGGAAGTTTCAGTAAAATCCCCCAGATGGAAGAGAAAGGAATCTGTTTTCCTGAAGGTTTTAAAGCCTCAGGAATAAGGTGTGGAATAAAAGAGAAGAATAAAGACCTGGCCTTAATCTATTCCCAGGTTCCCTGTGTAGCAACAGGATTATTTACTACCAATAAATTTAAGGCTGCTCCAGTATTACTGGATATTAAAAGGTTAAGAAAGGGAAAGGCGCAGGCTATTATAATCAACAGTGGTAACGCCAATGCTCTGACTGGAGAAGAGGGATTAAAACATGTGATGAGGATTTCTTCCTCTCTGGCTTCTATCTTGGGTATTGAAGAGGAATTGATTCTGGTAGCCTCTACAGGAGTCATAGGAGTGCCCCTCCCGGTAGAGAAGATAGAGAAAATCCTGCCTGAGTTGGTGAAGAGACTCAGTTTCCAGGGAAATAAGGAGGCTGCGGAGGCTATTATGACCACAGATACTTTTCCCAAAGAGGCTTCTCTGGATACAGGTATCCCCGGAAGAGGGAAAAAGACAGTAAAACTGGGAGGGATGGTGAAGGGTGCAGGGATGATATCTCCCCAGTTAGCCACCTTATTAGCCTTTATTACCACAGATGCCTGCATTTCCTTAGAAGCCTTAAGAGAAGCACTAAGGAAGGCAGTAGAAGAGAGTTTCCATCGAGTCCTGGTAGACGGAGATATGTCCACTAATGATACAGTGATAATCCTGGCTAATGGATTAGCCAGAAATCGCCGTATCCAGCAAGACAGACCAGAGTGGGAAGAATTTACCCAGAAACTGACCCTCCTCTGCCAGAAACTTTCTCAACAGGTGGCCAGAGACGGAGAAGGTGCTTCTAAATTTATAATCATAAAAGTGAAAGGAGCCTGGGACAGGAAAGATGCTCATCGGGTGGGGAGAGCCGTAGCCCGCTCTCCCTTGGTAAAGACCGCTCTTTATGGAGAAAACCCCAACTGGGGAAGAATAATCTCTGCTATAGGAGGAGCAAGAGCAAAATTTAAACCTCACCAGGTAACCCTTTCTATTCAGGGAATTAAAATATTTGAAGAGGGGGAACCTTTGTGGGAAAGGGAAGCCCTTCTGAGGGAGGCTTTAAAGAAGAAAGAAATAGTTATAGAAATAGACCTCCATCATGGTCCTCACCAGACCACCTTGTGGACATGTGATTTAACGGAGGAGTATATAAAAATTAACGCTCATTACCGGACCTGAATGTGATAGAATTAAGCATCATGGAAAGGGCAAAGATTCTGGTAGAGGCACTTCCCTATATAAAGAAGTTTAAAGAAAGGATTTTGGTAATAAAATGCGGAGGAAAAATCTTAAACTCTGAACAGGTAAAGAAGAATCTGGCTATTGATATTGTCCTCCTCTGGCATGTGGGGATAAAGCCTATTCTGGTTCATGGAGGAGGGGTGCAGGTAAATGAACTTCTGGAAAAGTTAGGGAAAAAAAGTAAGTTTGAAAAAGGGGTGAGAAAGACGGACGAGGAAACCCTCTCTGTGGTGGAGATGGTGCTGGGAAGAATCAACAAAGAACTGGTATCCCTTATAAATCTGGCTGGAGGGAGAGCAGTAGGATTAAGTGGTAAAGACGATAACATGATCCAGGTGGAGAAGGCTGGTGAGGAAATGGGGTGGGTAGGAGAGATAAAAGAAGTTAAGCCAGATTTGTTAAGACTATTGGACGAGAAAGGATTCATCCCTGTCTTATCTCCCTTAGGAGTAGATAGAGAAGGTAAAGGATATAATATAAATGCGGATATGGTAGCAGGTAAGATAGCCTCCTATCTAAAAGCAGTTAAACTTATTATCCTTACCGATACTCCGGGAATTTTGAAAGACCCTCATGACCCTTCCTCTCTCATCTCCTCCCTTAATGTTGAAGAACTGAAGAAACTGGTGGAGGAAGGTAGTATAGTGGGAGGCATGCTCCCCAAGGTAGAAGCCTCCTGCATGGCTTTAGAAGGAGGGGTGGAGAAAGTTCACATTATTGACGGAAATATCCCTCACGGCATTCTCTTGGAGGTCTTTACAGATAAAGGAGTGGGGACAGAGATTGTCTCCTAAAATTTCTACTTGAAAGTGCAAAAGGACACTCGCTTCTGGAAGAGGGAAGATTCGCAGTTTATCCTTTCCACTTACGGAGAAAGAAGAATAGCCTTTGTTAAAGGGAAAGGGGTCTATCTTTACGATGTAGAAGGGAATAAATACCTGGACTTTCTCTCTGGTATAGGAGTTAATATCCTGGGTCATGGTCATCCCCGCATAGTTAAGGTCATAAAAGAACAGGCGGAGATACTTCTTCATACTTCTAACCTTTACCTTATTCCTCATCAGATTAAACTGGCAGAAATGCTTGTTCAACTCTCCTTCCCAGGGAGATGTTTCTTCTGTAATTCTGGGACAGAAGCAGTGGAGGCTGCTTTAAAACTGGCTCGCAAATGGGGGAAGGAGAAAGGAAAATTTGAGATAATAAGCATGGAAAACTCTTTCCATGGAAGAACTTGTGGGTCACTTTCCTTAACCGGGCAAAAGAAGTATCAAGAAAATTTCTTACCTCTCCTTCCCGGAGTAAGGTTTATCCCCTTCAATAATTTAGAGGCTCTCCAGAAAAGTGTGAACTCCAAAACCTGTGCCATTATTATAGAACCCATCCAGGGAGAAGGAGGAATACATGTAGCCTCCAGAGAATTTTTAGAGGGTGCCAGAGAGATTGCGGATAAAAGAGAAGTTTTGCTGATATTTGACGAAGTACAGTGTGGGATGGGAAGAACGGGGAAACTCTTTGCCTACCAGAACTTTGAAGTAATACCAGACGTTCTCTGTCTGGCTAAAGGACTGGGAGGAGGTCTTCCTATCGGGGTTATAATTGCCAGGGATAAATTCTCAGATGTCTTTCAGCCTGGAGACCATGCTTCCACTTTTGGAGGTAATCCTCTGGTTACCCGAGTGGCTTGGGAAGTAATAAGGATTCTTAAAGAGGAGAAAGTACTCCAGAATGTGGAGAAGATGGGAAAGTATTTACTCCAGAAACTTTTAACTTTAAAACAGGAGTTTCCTTGGATAAAAGAAATAAGAGGGAAAGGATTGATGATAGGTATAGAGATTTCTAAAGAGGCTAAGAGGATAAAAGACCTCTGTGAGAGAAAAGGATTACTCATAGGCACTGCAGGGGAGAAGACTTTACGTTTTCTCCCTCCTCTTATAATTTCTCAAGAGGAAATCGATGAAGGGATGAGAATTTTTCAAGAGGTTCTGGAAAAACTTTAGGGAGAAGCCTGTGTCTAAGCGTGATTTTATCACCTTAGCGAATTTGAAGGAAAAGGATTTCCAAGAAATTTTCCGCCTGAGCAGAGAAATTAAGAAAAGAAGAAAACGGGGAGAGAAGATCATACCCCTCCTAAGGGGGAAATTCATGGGTATGATTTTTGAGAAACCTTCCACCCGCACTCGTGTCTCCTTCCAGGTAGCCATAGAAGAATTGGGAGGCACGGCTATATATCTTTCAGGGAAAGAAATGCAACTGGGTCGAGGAGAAACTATTGCCGATACAGCCAGGGTTCTTTCACGCTATTTGGACCTTATCCTTATCCGCACCTTTGGACAGGAGAGAGTAGAAGAGATGGCTGAGTATGCCACCGTCCCGGTAATAAATGGTCTAACTGACCTTCTTCATCCCTGTCAGATAATCTCCGACCTCTTCACCATCTTGGAAAAAAGGGGAACCTATCAGAACCTCAAGATTGCCTACTTAGGGGATGGTAATAATGTCTGCCATTCTTGGATAATTGCCTCTACTATTCTGGGTTTAGACCTCCATATTGCCACTCCTCCCTCCTACTCTCCCCATGTGGAAGAACTAAAGAGAAGAGGATTATTAGGAGAAAAGAAAAATTTTCATCTCTATGAGGAGCCGGAAAAAGCCATAGAAAATGCTCACATAATTTACACAGATGTATGGGTAAGTATGGGGCAGAAGGATGAAGAAGAGAGAAAGAAGGTATTTCCCCCCTATCAAGTGAATTCCCAGATTCTCTCTCTGGCTTCTCCTGACTGCTTAGTAATGCACTGCCTTCCTGCCCATCGGGGTGAAGAAATTACTGAAGAGGTAATAGATGGAGGTAAGTCTATTGTCTGGGACCAGGCTGAAAACCGTCTCCATGTTCAGAAAGGAATAATCTTATGGGTAATGGGAATGGAAGAGGCGGTCTGAGGCTCTTTTTCTTTATTCTGCTTCTCACCTTTGCTTTCCCCCTGTTTTCTTTTCCTGCGCGGGATGTAGAAATTCTTTCTGGGAAGGAGTATTTTGAAAAAGTAAAATCTCTCCTGGAGAAAGCAAAGGAGAGCATTCAGGTGGTGATGTTTGAGATGAGGTATTATCCACAGTATCCTCTTTCTCCCACCAACCTTTTGATTCAAGAATTGATTAAGGCAAAAAAGAGAGGGGTGAAAGTGGAAGTAATTCTGGATATAACCTCTGACTTTAAAAAGAACTCTAAGGAGAACCAAGAGGTAGGGAAAATACTTTCCCACAATGGAGTAAAAGTAATTTACGACTCCTTGGAGACTCTGACCCATGCTAAAATTGTGATTGTAGACCATAGATACTGTGTAATAGGAAGCCATAATTGGAGTTATCATTCCCTTACCCAGAATAACGAAGTATCCCTTCTGGTGGACTCTCCTCCTTTAGCGGAGGCACTCCTTAAGTGGATAAAGGAAGTAAGATAAAGAAAAATAAAATCCATGAGGAGTTTTTGAGAAAGAAGTTCTGCAATCCCCTCCCGGTTCTGGTAGATGAAAATCCAGACCTGGCTGCTCATCTGGGAATAATGAGCATATCTACCTTCATACTCTTTAAGAAAGGGAAAGAAGTAGAAAGAATTGTAGGTGCCTTCCCCAAGCAGGTTCTTCCACAGAGGATACATTCAGGAAGCAAAAAGAATAAATAAAATTTATGCAGGTAAAGAGGGAAGTAGTGAAATATTAACTTATGAGTCCTTTTCCATTGCCCCAGAAGCCTCAATATACGCCTTATCAAAAACCCATAGAAGATTAGCCTCGATAGTAAGCCAAGGGAAATCAGGCTGAATTTCTTTTAGAAGGTCGTAAAGTTGGAAAGCGAACTTTCTTCCTTTAAGGTAATGACGTATAAAATTTTTCTGGTCTTTCTGGGAGATAGTATCAACCATCTCTCTGTATTCCCTTACTGCTTTCCAGAAATATTTTCTTCTTTGAAGAGATAAAATTAGAGATTTTAAGTAAGGATTAAAGTTAATTTTTCTCTCCACCTTCTTAGATAAAAATAAACACTCATTCACTCTTCTCAAAGCCTTCTCTATCTCTTTCTTGTCCATACTAAACTTTAATTGTTCATCCAAAATTTTACTCATAATAGGCGCTATCCATTCTTTCCTTCCTTCTGTCTTTTTAAGACACTGCTTGGCTTCCGGAAGAGAGTTTTCCCCAAGAAGCAAGGCACAAGCCTTATCCCAGAATCTTTCTAAATTTGCTTCTGGTCTCCAGGAAAACTCAGAGAGCGCCAGAAAGTTCATCTGATAATTATCCCAATACCAGCCCTGGGTATAGGCTCCCTGGTAACCTAAGGAAGAAATCTTCTGTAAGATTTCTTTGGCTTCTTTAACTGTAGAATGAAAATTTTTTTGAAATATCGCCTTGGTGAGATATAGGTATTCCCAGACATTACCCCATGCCTCTTTCCATTCTTTATATCTTCTCTCGGGAACCCAATCTATACCTATATCAGAAGGAATAATCTTTTTGAGTTCTTCTAAGTCTTTCAATCTAAACCGATCATCCAGTATTCGAAAGTCAATAGAAAGTTTAAGTTCATCCCGCACAATCTTATAGGCTCTCTTAATAATTCTTGCTTCTTTCTGGGCTCTTGTTTCGTATTTATTACACTGGGAACACTCACACATCATAGTCTCTGGAAGATGGAGAGTAATACCATCCCAACCAGAATAACGAGTAAGTAAAGTCTTCAAAAGATAGTTAAAAAATTTTATGTTCTCTGGATGGGAATAGCATTCAGTAAAAACTTTATGATAAAAATCAACTATAGTAGCAAAATAGTAATAACCTAAAAAAAGATAAACTTTAATACCTTGTTTATGAGAATAGTCAATAATATCCTGTAAGAAATCTCTCTTTACTAAGGGAGGAGTAAATTTATCCGCAAAGAATCTCTTATTTTTTCTATCCCACCTAAGAATAGGCATATCCTTAGTAACTAAGTGAGGATATTTTTCCAGTTTTATGGGATAACCTAAGGGACCTTGCAGATATGGATTCCAATAATTATTAGAATCAGCTGCTCCACATATTTCTAAAAGAAGAAGATTTAATTTATATTTACGCATCCAATCAATGGCTTCTTTCCACTTAGCAAAATTCCAACTGGCAGGTCCGGTATAAGCCATCTGCCCTCCTAAGTCAAAAAGAATACCTCTGTTCTCTATTCCTGGTTCATCCCAGATATTGACCGCTTCTATTATCCCATTTTTATTTTGGGCTAATTCAAAAATTTGAAGGAGTGTTACTACTCCATAAAGGGTCCCTAATCTACCTTTACCTATTATAAAAATTTCCCATCCATCTCCTTGAGGAGAAAAATGAATATGGTAAGCCTGCGAAGTAGTTTTTCCTTCTTTTATCTTGATAACAATTCTTCTCCCCTCACCTCTCCCAGAAATCTTCTTTTTTTCTATCCAATTTTTGATTATCTCCTTCCCCATTCCTTCTCCATAAACTATAAAATTTAAAGGGGGCTTAATTTTTATCTTTCTCCCTAAGAATTCTGCCTTTTTTACTTCAGGTATAAGATTCATCTTCCCTTCTTCCAACAGGTTTCCAGCATTGCCTTTATATTTTCTAAAGGAATGTTTGGGTGAAGTTCAGAAGTAGAACCCAAAAAGTATCCTCTATCTCCATCCTTTATTGCTTTTTCTACTGCCAGACTAACCTCTCTGGGAGTACCAAAAGGTAAAAGATGGGAACAATCAATCCCTCCAGCTAAGAATAATTTAGGATACTTACTACGGAGTTTACCTATATCCATATTTTCTAAAGGATTTAGACCATCTATCCCACAGGAAACCAAATCATCCAGTATAGGGAAAAGGTTTCCATCAGAATGGAACATTACCTTCAGACCCTTCTTATGAAAAGCATCTATTACTTCTTTTAATCGGGGGAAAAATTCCTTCTCTAAAAATTTGGGCGAAAAGATGGGACCATTTTTATGAGCAATATCTTCTCCCACAAAAATTATAGGAGAAACGCGAGAGGGTTCTTTTAGATAGAAAATCCTCTCCATGAGTAGATTTTTTTCTGTTTCTAACCATTCAGAGACTAAGGATGGTTCTTCATGATAAAGTATTACAAACATTTCTAAGCCACTCAGATTATATGCCTTATTTAATCCGAGAGAGGGACTGGTGAGAATCCGATGTGTTCTCCTAAGATGTTTTTGATCTTTTAAAACTACTCTAATCATATCCTCGGCTTCCTTTTGTATGTCTTCTTTAAGATAATCTCTGTTTTTCTTTACTCTATTCTCAACCCATTTTTTAAATTCCGGTAGGGTTTTAAAAGGTCTATCCTTTATCCATTCTGTCCACCTTTTTTGTTCAATTACAAACCCGTCCCGTTCAATCAGTTTCTCCTCTTGAGGAAAGCGGATATTCCTGGTCATATCTAATGTATTATCAATAGCCTTAAAAACATCACCCCCTCCATAATAATCAATCATAGCATCATTATGAGGAAGGTCATAAATAGGAGGTCTATCCACCTCTTCAAAATTTAATGTCTTCAGAATTCTTTCCATTGGTCCCATCTTTCTCAACTCTCCTTTAACAACTCTATTTTCGCTTAATTATATATCTTCGCCCTCCAGAAAAGCATCTACATTTTTATATCCTTCTACCCTAAAATCTTTCTCACCCTTTTTTAATCTTTCCTCAGAAATATCGCATATTGCTTTTAATTCGGCATCCTTAGATTCAATATATCCCTTACAATGAATCCGCCCTACTCCTAAGCCAACTACTCCTGCTCCTAATATAATACACATCCCTCAAAGTATTTTGTCTCTTACATTTTTTTTTCTGAATGCTAACTTAATTAATGCTTCTGCATAAAGATTCCCTGATTCCATACCTCGAAACTTCATCATTGTCTCATGGATGCGATACCAGTTTTCCGGTTTCTGACTTGCATGACAGAAAACTGCTTTCTTTTTCAACTCCCTATAAGGGGTTATATCAAAATAAACATTGGGATGAAAATAGTAAGTCTGATAGCCGGTACATGCTTCATAGAAATAAAGTTCTGCTTCAATTTCTCCTTCCAGACTATTCAAGGCTCTTAAAACAAGGATACCCGTAGTTTGATGGTCCGGATGAAAATCTAAAGGCCAGTGAGTAAAAATTACATCAGGATTCTTTTTCTTAATAAATTCTTTCACCACTTCCAGCGATTTTTTATCTACAGGTATATCTCCCTCTTTAAAACCCAGAAATTCCACATCTACATCCAGTATCTTCGCTGCTTTTTTAGCTTCTTCCACCCGATTCTCAGGTTCCGCGGTCATATGGACAATTAAGACTTTGTATCCTTTACTTCGAGAATGAAGAATACTTCCTCCCACACAGGATTCCGCATCATCCGGATGAGCACTGAAAACTAACAACAACATGAAAAAATTTCTATTTTTCTTCAATCGGGAGAAGAAATCACCACAAATTTATCTTTCTCTCTTTTTCCACTTATCCTCTCACTTACTCTCACTTCCCATTCACCTAAGGGGTCATTGTCAGCCAATTGAATAGAACCAGAATAGAAACCTCTTTTCAATATCCGTATTCCGCCATACTCTTCCCTTACTTTTCCTCCCGGATCTCTAACTTGAATAAACAAGGGTAAGGCACTATTAACTTCCTTTTTTAAGGGGTCCATTAATTTGATAGTATAGTTAAGCTGTTCTCCTTGTTTGACTCTTTTAGTATGCAAGGATAAAATTAAATCCACTGGCTTCTGTAAAAGGATAACCATAGCTTTTCCCCAGAGACTATCTATTTTTAAAGGAATCTCTAAAATCCCCTCTTTATAATTAGATAAAATTTCTTTTCCAGTAAGAAGGTCATAAACATAGTACCTATTCGAGGGAAGATTAACTTGAATAAAGGTATTCTGTGGTTTCTTTGCATGGTTTACTGCTATTATATATCGAGCATGGCTATCTTTATCCTTGAATAACTGGGCACAAACATTAGGGTTAGTTGAACGGCAAATAAGTGTTATTCTGTCTCCGACAAAATCTTTTATCGACCGGAGACCTTTTGATATACTATCCAGCAGGAAAGTTTCCCCCTTCCCAAACTTAAAAATTTCTCCTTCCAAGAGAATTGAAGTTAGAGTATCTGTCTTTTCCTGATGTTCATTATATAAACCACTCTCTGGTGTGGCAACTAATAAACCTCCTTTTTTCACCCAATCCTTTATGTTTCTCATTACACCTTCCCGCAAATAAGAAGCTTGATTTAAAAAGAGAAGCTGGTATTTATCAAGTTCTCCCTCTTTAATCTGCTCTTCATACAGTATATCTACATGACCAAAAAGGTTATGCAGAAGAGCATAGACTGATGTATATTCATTCTCGCTTCTTTTCCAGCCTCCTTTAGTATCAAAGAGCAGGGTAGTCCAGGGATAGAGAAGAGCGACCCTTGCCCTCTCTTTGTACAAATCTTTAAATAGGGGACCAATAATAGAAAATTCATGGCAAATTCTTTTTATCTTTTCTAAGGCAGAGGACTCCTTAGAAAGAAAATAATTTTCGGAAGGAGAATTCCAGGAATAAAATATTATCCCCTTTGCTCCATGAGCCAAGGCAGAATAACTTGCTTCCCCAATATTTTCAGGGTGTAATGCTGCTCCTACCACAAACAATGGTTCTGCGTTTCTCCCAAACATGGTAGAACTGTATAACAGCTCCATCCCCAAACAACTGCTATAACCGGGTCCTCTGTAAACATCTATTCCTGCGTAATCCACGCTACTGGGGGCCGCCAGGAAATCTATTCCCGGAGGTCTTGCCCACCAGGCACCAGGGGAGAAGATAATCATACTTTTATAGCCATACTTCTTTATTACTTTCTCCACTTCTTCCATCTGTCTCACCATACTCTTAGCCCTGAAAAGATGAGTATAGTAATAATTTCTATCCTTTGTGTCCGTAGGCATATCATACCCATATTCTTTCTTAAATGCTTCTCTACAATTAGGACAATGAAGGGCATCATGTCTGTTCAAGTCAGGTTCATCATCTAAGATTATTGCTAATTCACCCGGTGACTTTCCATGAATCATATCAAATTTTCTCATGTTCTCTTCTATCTCAGATAAAGGAATGCCGGAATTAGGACATTCCCTACCCCAGAAGAAAGGTTTAGCCAATTCCTGGCACCAGGACATATAACTCATTCCTAATTTTTGTGCTTCGTCCATAATAAATCTGAATCGCCAGAATTTAGCCCAGTTATTCTCAAAACTGGTAATAACCCACCAGTTCCAGAGATATAATCCATTGATACCCAGAGAAACCATTTTTTCTAAGTCTTCTTTTATCTTATCTCTTCCTGTCATCAATACTTCCCTGCCCGGGTCTATTCCACTACAGTTTATTCCATAGCACATGAGGAGAGGAAAATATTTTTTATCATCAAACTCCGGAACAATAAAAAATTCCTTTTCTATAGCATCTACTCTTCTTTCATCCTTATACAGTTCCACCCTGAACATATATCTGCCTGGTTTCAAGTTCCCTACTCTCCAATATTGAGAGATATTTCTCTCTTTTTTAACTCTGACTTCTCTCTCTGGAAGTTGATCTATCACTAAATTACCAGAAAGCACGCTTGTCTTAAGTTTTAATATTTGTTCTTCAGGAGAAATTACCCGTATTGGAAGTTCTATCTTAATTCCCTTGCCATAGACATTGGTTACCCCCAGATCTAAAACTAAATGTGTTCGGGGGAGAGTAGAAAAATCGCCATCTCTAAAAGAAAGGACTTCTCCATGGGCATTCCTTATGGAGATTTTCCAAAAGTAATTTCCTCTTGATGGTCCCAAATGTAGAGTGAAACTTTTATTTATTCCTTTCCCAGGAGATAGAATAAAATCTGTATTTTCCTCCCTTATCTTATGTCCATCTTTATATAATTCAAACAACAAATTTCCATTGTGTTTTTCCTGACCAAAGTTTTTAATAATACATTCTATCTTACCAGTGCAAGGAAGAAGGAGTTTTCCCTGAGGAGCATCTAAATAAGCGAAAGATACTGTCTTTGCTCGATCCGTAGCCCAGTCTATAATATTTCTCCAGAGGTCATCATAAAAATTCCATCTTACCAATAACTTACCCCAACGGTTATAATTCATATGCCAGGTTCCTTCCTCTCCCAGCCGCATTAGAAACGCCATTACCTTCCCTTTCCCGTATTCACCAACTACTATAGCCGGCTTGCCTTTTACCTCTGCCAATACCTCTCCCCTCTTCTTAACCATGACCCTGTTTACCTCCAACTCGGGAAGACCTGTCAAAGGTAACCCTCTGGTTACCGGATGAAGAGAATTAACTATTACCAATTCTCCTGAGGGCCCCTTATACTGAGAGTCAACTTTTACAGGAAGAATTTCCTCAAATATTGTCCCTCCATAAAATGGATAAGACCATAATCCACCGAGAACAATCAAAGAGCCTCCCTTCTTTACATAATCTCTGAGATGAACAAGGTCCCATTCCTTAAACAACAT
>CAZSGC010000028.1:0-16394 GCA_964606225.1 uncultured bacterium
GATTAGTAACATCATATAGAGTGACATAATAATTAGATGGAAAGGATTGTCTCTATAAATTGTGGCTAAGTGTAAAGGGGAGATTTTTTGAGAAATGAATCCTGCTCTAATTTCTTCTCCTTTACTTTTAACCCTGTCCTGAGGTATGATGAGAGTAGATTTTAATCCAGAAGATGGAGAAGGAGAGAAGGAGAGAAGTTCTTATAAAATTGGCGCGTGAGTGCGCCAAAATATTGAAAGACAAATTCCACGTTAAAAGGGTTTTTCTCATTGGTTCTCCTGTCTACGGAATAGTTCATGAAAAATCCGATATTGACCTTGTGGTGGAAGGCTTAAGACCAGAGTTATATATAAAAGCACTGGTGGAATTAAGTGATTTTCTTCAGTGGAAGGTTGAGGTCAACTTAATTCCTTTTGAAGATGCCTTCGAGAGTCTAAAGGAGAGAACTAAGGAAAAGGGGATGCTGATTTATGGATAAGAAAGAACTTTTCGCGGAGATAGAGGAAGAAATTAAAAATCTTCAAAGGCTGGAGAAGGAAATGAAAACTCTGTTGTTGAAGAAGAAAAGGGAATGGACTTTTATGGAAATAAGAGCTTCCGCAAGCATCTTGCATGACTTTTATTCCGGAGTGGAGAAAATATTTGAGAAGATTGCCTTAGTAGTGGATAATCATCTTCCCACAGGAGAAAGCTGGCATATTGAATTGCTAACCCAGATGGCAAAACCGGCAGGTAATCTCCGCCCCCCTGTTTTATCTCAGGAACTTTATGAAAAGATGAAAGAATACTTGAGATTTCGACATCTTTTTAGACATATATATGGGTTTGAATTAAAGTGGGAAAGGATCGAGCCGTTAATCCTTAACTTCTCTCAAGTAATAGGAAAATTAAAGGCCGAAATTAAAAATTTAGAGATATTCTCAATATCTGATATTTTCCCCTTTCTTTTGCCTATCTATTTTTCCCTCTTCTTAATCTCTTCTGACAGGCCCCGACAATTAAATGAACTTATAGGTCATAAAGTCTCTTTTAATTACATATTCGTAGATCTGATTATGAGGTTGATAAGTACAGCGGGGACAGGTGGAGACATCTATCTTATCGAAAATCTTCCAGTGTTCTGGAGAACCCCAGAGACGCTCTACACTCTTAGTGGAGGACAAATTCTTACCCAGTTCTAATAATTCATCCCCTCTCCGGTCACAACATAAACCCAAATTGAAATGTTGGGGATTACCGTCAGAGGCAGGCATGAAAACGCAGGTCATAAAAATAGCATAACAACGAGGGAAGGCATTGTATCTTCTTAAAGTTTCATCAAACTTATGAGTTATGATAAATACTCCAAAGTTTTCATCTTCCAGTTCTCGAGTTTTCTCTACCTGTTCTTCCAGAAGGGCAAGGTCCTTTTGAGAGAAGACCTCTTCCCTCTTACCAATCAGATGCCAAGGCAGTCCCATAGGACGGAGATGAAAGTTTCTGCATCCTATTTCGCGAGCCAGCCTGGCAGCCTGGTAAACTTCCTTTACATTGGCAGGATGAAGAAGATACTTATAAGTTACTCCGTATCCTTGTCCTTTTCTAGCCAACCAACTTTTTCTTTTTTCAGAGAATTTTACCAGTTCCTCCATATTCTTAATTACTTTGGAGAAAAAATCCCTGCCTTTCAGTCTCTGGAAAGTCTCTTTGCTTCCAGCATCTACAGATACTCCCACCCAGGTGCATTCTACTAAGGCTTCTTTAAATCTATCCAACCGGGTTCCATTAGTCACCACTCCCACCTCTATATTATTTTCTCTTAGAGAAAGAATAAATCTGTCTACTTCCGGATGCAGTAAAGGCTCACCGCCTCCTGCCACACACACTGCTTCCACTCCCCCTTCCCAATCAGGTGAGCCCTGCCATTGGGAGAGAAATTCACTTATTTCCAATAACTTAGTTGTACTGATAAATTTTCCTTTCCTTTTTCTGATTACATATTCAGAATTGCACCATATACACCTAAGGTCGCAGGCATTTATAGGGTCTACAGTAACCAGAACAGGCTGAGGAATTTTGCTACCCCTTTCAATTTTCCTCCATCTATATACCTGAGCCAAGAGTTTATAACTATTGAAAGGATTCCATCTCTTCTGAATAGACCATTCATCTATCTTATGCATTTCCCTCCTCCTTTTTATTCCTTCTTAAAATCTCCATAAAAAATTCTTCGTATTCCCGCACTATTTTATCCACCCTAAATTCTTGAGCTCTTTTTCGCCCTTTTTCTTTCATTTGTTGATAAAGTTGTTTATCGGTTAATAACTTTAAAATAGATTTATATAAACTCTCAGAATCTGCTGGAGGAACCAGACAACCTTCCTCCGGAGTAGAAAAAATCTCTTTAATTCCACCTTTACAATTAGTAGTTATTACAGGTATTCCACAAGCCATTGCTTCAATTACTGCTAAACCGAAACCTTCCCATAGAGAAGGGAGAACGAAAAGATCAGATTTAGCGATGAATTTATAAGGATTTTTTTGAAAACCCAGAAAATCCACAAATTTCTCTATCCCTAATCTTCGAGACAGAAGACGTAGATTCTTCTCCTCTGGCCCTTGTCCTAAGATGACCACATGAACAGGTATGCGCTGGACTAATTTCTTGACCCCTTCCAAAAGGTAACGGTGCCCTTTCCCTGCAGTAAGGCTACCTACAGAGATTATTATAGGATGAGAGTGTTCCCTGAACCAGGGATGTTTAACCTCCTCCCTGGATAGAGAGATTATATGCTCATCTACCACTGGATTATATATGACTTTAATTTTAGATAGAGGGATGGAGAAGATTTTGGAGACATCTTCTGCCACTCCTCGAGATACTGCTACTATACCGTCTACTCGTGGGAAAATTCTGCGAGATATCCAAAAGACTACTTTTTCTCTTGGAGAATAATCGGATATTTTTTTAGGTAAAGAAACAAGCCGATGAAAAGTTAATACTTTTTTCATCCCTGTAAGTGACATATACGCGGCCAGTAAGGCTATAACATTTGCATACTCAGAAACTGCTATTAATATGTGAGGACGTAAACAATGGAGAACCTTTATTAAAGAGATAAGCACATCCCTTAATTGTGTTCTCTCCAAAGAGTAAATTGGCACATCTTTTGGTACCTCTTCTAAGAATTCCCCTTTTTTTAACATCAGAATAAGCTGAGGATAAAATTTTGCTCTATCAATCCTTCTAAGGATATTGATCATTACCTTTTCTGTGCCTCCTCCTGCTAAGGAATGCATGAAAAAGGCGATTTTATACTGTGTACCCATCCGAGTGGATATTAAACTTATTTTTCAAAATTAAATTCTTAAGAAGGAAGTAAAATTTTGGATGGAAAGAAAATACTCTGATCCAGAAGACTAATGCATCTTTGGTAAAAAATAAAGAGGGAGAAGATAAAAAAACTGACCGGGCTTTCTTTAAGGCTTTTTCTTTACACTTAAAAACTTCCTCAACCCCTTCCTTTAAATAGGCCCAATGAAGGGCTTTATCCAAGAATTGGCTTAGCCCTCTATCTTTATACATCTCAATTTCTTTTAAAAAAGATCCTTTTATAGTAATGAAAGATTCCTCCACAGTCAGTCTTCTTTTTTGAGCATATCCTATTGTGTAGCAAGCCAGATTTTCTAAGAAAGAACGATTTAATCCAAAGTATTTAGCTTGAATTAATAGGGATTCCACAAAGATTTGATGATGAACACCCGAACTTTTGCTCCCTTCGTAAACCCTGAAGTTTGCTAATACAGTAGGAATATACTGGAATTTAATCCCATTTTTAAGTGCTCTAACCCAGTATTCATAGTCCATAGTGTATTGAAGATTCTCATCTATAAAACCAATTTTCGATAAGAGCGATTTACGGAAAAAGACAGCAGGTTGAAAAATAGGCACCCTCCTCTGAAAATGTTTTAAGGTAACATTGGGAATACTCTTTCGAGTTTCTATTACTTTTCCCTCTAAATCCACCATATTACAGTCTCCATAAATTACCCCTGCTTCTGGATATTTATTGAAAGCAGTGACGATTTTCTGTAGAGTTCCTTCATTATAGTAGTCATCTGAATTAATCCATCCAATAGCTTCTCCTTTTGCCATACGTAGCCCCTTATTTAGAGCATCAGCCTGTCCCTTATCTGGTTCAGAAATCCAAGAGAAATGCAATTGTTTACATTTTGCAGAAAATGATCCTTTTTGAATGGATTGAGCAAATTTTTGGATAATAGAAAGAGATTCATCTGTAGAACCCCCATCTACAATAATATACTCCAGAGAGAAATTCCCTCTTTGAGAGAGAACGCTTTCTATAGCTTTCTCCAAAAATTTTCCCTGATTGTAAGAAGGCGTTATTATAGTTACTAAAATTTCTCTCCCTCCTTTTCTATTACCATTTTCCAAGATTTCTTCATACCAATCAAGTTTTCGAATTGCATCATCAAAAATCTTCTCCAAATGGGAAGAGAAAGGAGAACAGAAAATATATCTGATTTGGAAGAAAATTTTTGTATGATGCAACGAGCATTATTTTAAAAACAAAACACTTCATAATTATCCGTTCACGCTGCCAGTTGTAGCCATGGCATCACGCTTAACAGCCGGGTAGATGGCGAGATTTGGGCACTCTCCACATCCAGTTTCCCATCGCTGGCAATCTAAGGGATGGATACAATGCTCCGTAAGCCACCATAAGTCACCAATGTTAGCATAAGGAAGTATCTCTTCCAGTTAATCCTTAAGAATAAAATTTTCTTCATCCTTCACCAGGGTAGAAAGTCGGTTCTTATCTTCCATTTCTTCTCCTGTAGAATGAGAAAACCTTTATTTAGAGCATCATGGGTCCTTTACCCGGTTCACTCACCCACCAGGCAATCTTCTTCTCATACTCTCGGATAATACTTATGCTTTCATCCGTAGAATCCCCGTCTACGATAATGTATCCCAGATGGGGATAATCTTTGAGAAATTACAGAACAATGCTCTCTTCTAAGAATTGGGCTTGATTATAGGAGGGGGTAACAATACTCAATCGAATAGGAGAAAATCTTGTTTCCCTCATAGTTTCTCTACCCTTGAAGATAGAATTTCTTCTATTGCTTTTTTTACTTCCTCTACTTTAACATTACGGATACAATGGGGATAATCAGCCACACATTCCTCCACACAAGGTGGTTGAGGACTTTCAGGCTGAAGGATTTTGTGAGGGACTTTCCAGGGGCGGAATCTTGAAGGCGAGTTAGGACTAAGGGGAGAGCCAGTTTTCGGATGACAGGAAATCATCACTATGGGGATAGAGACTGCTGCTGCCATATGCATGGGGCCAGCATCGTTCCCTACAAAAAGACGAGAGAATTTCAAGAGAGCCACCGTTTGGCGAAGAGTAGTTCGTCCCACTGCATTGATTATTGTATCTCCTAATGCCTCTTTCATTCTCTCTCCTAATATTTCTTCACCCTCTCCCCCTGTTACTAAAAGTCGTGCTTTATATGTCTTCTTAAGCCAGGAACCTAATTCAATAAACCGCTCAACAGGCCATTGTCGTTTAGGCGCCCCAGCCCCGGGAGCGATACTTATGAGAAGGTCATCAGATTTCACCCTGTGCCTTTTTAGAAACTGTCTTGCAAATTCTTTGTCATCTTCCTCAATCCATAACTCTAATTTATCGTTTTCTACTTTTCCACCTAAAAAACGTATTATCTCCAGATTATGTTCTACTTCGTGTTTAGGACTATTCTCATAAAGAAGATGAGTGAATAGGCGGTCATAGCCTTTGTTTAACTGTTTCTTGTGTGGGTTGACATTTTCAGAATACCCTACTCGCCAGGTTGCACCACTCAAATAAGCCACAAAAGATGCATGATAGTAGTCTGTATCCCATCGGGGGACAATTGCAAGTTCAAAGCGATGTCGCCATAGGTGTCGCCAGGCTAATAAAAGAGCTCGTCCATGTCTCCGAAGAAGCACAAATCGACCGTTTACTTCTCCATCGTAAATTACTACTTCATTTACATATGGACACAATTCCACAAGGTTATAAAGTTGAGATTTTACTATTAAAGTAATCCACGACTCTATCAGGTTATGTCTGAGTTCTCTCAGAAAGGGTATAGTCATTACCACATCCCCAATTTCATCTAATCGCACTACAAGTACTCGTTTGACTTGTGAAAGGCTTCCCCAATTCTTCAGACGCATCCCCACTAAGTTAAAGAAGATCTCACCAAAGAAGAACACTGCTCGAGGAGAAGTTAACCAGGTAAGTATTTCTCTGGCCATTGCTTTTGTCTTCTTCAAAGGATAATACACCGTTATTAACATTTTGCCCGCTTGGAGGTGATTCTTCCTATTATCTTCCCTATATCAATTTTATCTTTAAAGAACTGGATTGCATGATAGCATCTTACTTTCCATGGAGTAGGAGAAAGTGAATAACCAAGTGCAATGTATTTCTGAGGTAACACCCCGAGACTGTAGGCACTCTTAGTATATACCATCATTGATCTTGCATGATAACGTAATCCATTGTTCCAGGGTCCACCGTTCCACTGTAGTCTCGGTTTATAGCCTTGGGCACAGAAGTATTGGGTAAACTGTGGACATTCGTCAGCATATATCGCAAGAATCTGCGAGAAAGTTAATGGATTTGTCCAGATAAGTTGACTATTCTGGAAGTAGTTTTCATAAGCCAACTTTATAGATTCCTTAAATGTCCAAGGGGCTGTAAAATTAAAGAGGCCAGTGTGAAATTGAGCAAATTCTTCTTGCCCAGAATTCTCTCTCAACTTACCGATACTCTCGGACAATCGCAAATCTACTTTTGTTATTAGTTTCCCTGTTTCATCACATATTTCGGCACATAAGTGAGTAAGTTTTTCTAATCGTTTAGAAGAATCTAACTCAAACCAAAGTGCCCGCAGAGAATCCACTTTAGAAATGGTTTCCAGTGAACTTTTATCTATTATGAAACCAGCTTGCTCAGCAAGTTTAAGGGTATGTTTGAAACTGTGGAGCATAGCCAGCAGGGTACGGACACGGAGTGGACGTTCCCACGCTATCCAGAGAAAATCCCTTGGCACTTTTACAATTAGATAATCCACTAACATCCCCAAAGCACAACCAGCCACGAGTTCCTCTGGGATTTTAGGCTCGGGTAGGATATCTCCCCACAAGTAACGAATGTTGAAGACAGGATACCAACCAAGAAGATTAAGCCAGGCAGATTCAGTACAACAGTAGGGTGGGTGGGTAATTAACTGTTGAACCCAATTGGGAAAAGTCTGTGGCTGGAACTGGCTCCAGTCTATGGGCCTACCTTTAGGAAACACCAGAATAAAATCAAGATCAGAGATTCCTGGTGCACCCACCTCGCCAATTTGATAAATAGATATGGGAGCTTGAGGTAATTTACTCCACCGCGTCACCAGCATTTCAATAGCAGCATCATACTTTTCTTTTGGCACTGCATGTGGGAGATCGGTAAAGGGGGAAGAAGGAATGTTATCAAAATATCTAAGCGTGGATAGAGATCGCGGTGGGTGGAGTATTACCTTTCTATCAAGCGCTGTAGCAGGGTTGGTCGTCTCCTGGCAAAGTTTCCTTCTCATACTCTTCAAAAGGTGGAGTACACGCTGAGAGTAGTCCGGCCCCAACACCTTTATTGCTTCTTGTGCACGCCGAATGCTCAGAGGATGACGACGAGCCAAACACTGCACCAACCCGGGTACTCCAAGTCTAAGAGTAAGCTGTATAAGCCATCGTGGTGGTTTCGGACGAGGACCAAGATTATGCCTGAGATGTGAGGCTATATGAATCGGTTCCCACTCTTGGGGTGAAAAATCTTTCTCCGCCAGCGGGAACGTGTCGCGCTTATAGCGGAATTCGCCTGTTCGCCGCTGAAGGTAAAGTGCAGGCAATATCATAGTGTTTCCCAGAACCCACTCCAGTTCATAACTGTCCTTTAGGATAAATGGATTAGAAGGCCAGTTCTGGAAGAATTTCTCAAACATATCTAACTGTTGGTCTGTGAAATCATGGGATGGACGCACCCGGATTTTGAGTTCCGGTGGATTATCTAATAGTTCAACACCATACTGAAAAAGTACAGAAGGGAACATTGCTTCAGGATACCATGCTAAGTCTATTTCTGAGAGGTAATAGGGTCCATGATGCATAAATGGGTCGAAAGCATACATCAATGTAAGAATCTTCATTGCCAAGTGACGAAGTCGCAGTAATTCCTTTGGATTTTTAAGTACTGATGCACGTATCACAAAAGCCAGATCCATATCGCTGAAGCCCGGTGTATCGTCCAGTGTGGCAATACTGCCGTGGATTATGGCACGAAGGAAAAACTGGCAACCATAACGAGCCATCAAATTCCGAAGAACATGTATTGCCCAATACTTACTTGAAGCACCACCTTCACTTTCCCATTCTGAGTAGTGCTTTCCAAAAGGAAGAGTTTTCCAATCCGCATTTTCTTGGGGGATCACTTTTTCCCAAATATTAAATGCCTTAGCGAGTAAATTGGCAAAAGAAATGGGATCCATTGCAGAGTAACCCGATACTTGTAGTTCGGGAAGATTCTCACTCTCAGCATTTTTTAGCAATGTGTACACTTGAGTGAGGGGCTCTTTATCGAGCCTTCTAAAATTCACTGAATTAGGAAGTAAAAGGATATTGACACTGTTGTATAAAAAGTACTGTAAGGCTTGCCACAGAGCTCTTTGTACACTATCTGCACGGTGTGTATTCATGATTAAAGCTCTGTCTGAGATAGAGCAACATTTTAACTACTCTAGCCTAGTAGTTTCCCATTCCAAAAGAAAAGAAGGGGTTATAATCCCGGGACGCTCTGGTTCACAGGGACATGTAGTCCTTGAAATCTCAAAGGTTAGAATATGGTCTAGTTGCTCTATAATTTTTACCCTAAAAATATGAGCAATAATAGATACCCAGTATTGTCCTGGTCTGAGTAAAGAGCCTGGAACAATACATTTAGTAGAGTATACTCCTGTACCCATAACTGTTCCTTTGAAAGTGGTAGTGTCAGTGTTCCTGACCGAGAAAATAATGTTACCTTGGGCATCATACAGCCGAAATGTGATTGATAAGTCACGGATCCTACGATTTATTCGATATACTACTTCCATAGCGAAAGATTTTCTGAAGTCAATAATCCCTTTTCCTTGGTTATCGTTAGGTATGATACGAGCTGAAAGAATTGCGATTTCGTTTGGTATATCTAAAGAGGGAGGACGACTCCAAGAGTTTCCACTAACGGAGATATTAGAACAAAGATAGGCTGGGATAACCTCCATACTATTCCCATCAGCTCTAATTTTACCACTATCTATCCATAGAGTTCTTTTACAAAGATTGCTTATCGCCCCCATATTATGACTCACAAACAATACCGTTCTCCCTTCCTTGGCCACATCCCCCATCTTCCCTAAGCATTTCTTCTGAAATGCTGCGTCTCCTACTGCCAGCACCTCATCTACCAGCAGGATTTCTGGCTCAAGATGTGCTGCTACGGCAAAGGCTAAACGCACATGCATCCCGCTGGAGTAATACTTTACGGGAGTGTCAATAAATTTCTCCAGTTCTGCGAAGTCTACAATCTCGTCAAATTTGCGGTCAATTTCCTGTTTTTTCATCCCCAGGATGGCACCGCTAAAGTAAATGTTTTCTCTTCCTGTAAGTTCAGGATGAAATCCTATCCCTACTTCCAGAAGGCTTCCCACTCTCCCTTTTATCTCTGCATATCCCTCTGTAGGCTCAGTTATACGGGATAGAATTTTTAAAAGGGTAGTCTTCCCTGCGCCGTTCTTGCCAATAATCCCCACTACCTCACCCCTTTTAACTTCAAAAGAGACGTTCTTTAATGCCCATATATGAGGATAGGTCTCTTCCCTTTTCCCTTTCCGGAAAGGAGCGGTAAACATTTGAGCCAGAGTATCACGCAGGGTTTTATAAGGCTCACGAGGTCCTATGCGGTACCTCTTACTCAGATTCTCCACTCTAATAACTGTCTCGCTCATTTTCTTCTAAATTATGTCTGCAAAAGTTTTCTCCATACGGCGAAAATAATAAAGTCCACCAATAAGAAGTACTCCTATAACAGAAAATGATGCCCATAACATGGGAGGATAAAGGGTTCCTTTACCCAGCAACACAAATCTAAATCCTTCAATTACTCCTGCCATGGGATTCAGCCCATAGAGAAGACGCCATTTTTCCGGGACCATACTGCTGGGGTAAACTACAGGGGAAAGAAATAGCCACACCTGAGTTAAAAAGGGGACTACATATTTTATATCTCGATACTCTACATTTAAGGCAGAGAGCCATAGTCCCACACTTAGAGCAGTGAGGATTATGGCGAGTACTAAGAGAGGAGTTATCCATAGAAGAGGAGTAGGAGGTATCTTGAAAAAAAACATCATACCGATTAGTACTAAAAAAGCCACAGAAAAATCTACTAAACCAGAGAGTATAGAAGAAAGAGGAAGTAAAAGCCGAGGAAAATAAACTTTGGTTATTATATGTTGTTGGTCTACTACACTCCGTGAAGCCTGGGAGAGAGCATGAGCAAAAAAGGTCCAGGGGACCAGGGCAGTAAAAGCAAATATAGGATATGGGACTCCCTCAGAAGGTATACGGGCTAATTTACCAAAGAAGATAGTGAATATAATCATGGTAAGGAGAGGTTGAAGGATAGCCCAGCCTACACCAAGTACGGTTTGTTTATAACGCACTTTGAGGTCTCGCCAGACAAGAAAATACAGTAGTTCCCGATGTCGCCATAATTCCTTAAGATTTAGAGGAACCCAACCAGTAGTAGGTTTAATTACAGTGACGGGAACACTCTCCATCTTTCCTTTTTCCTGACTTTGAATTCTTGTTACCCCATTTCTTATACTTCTCCTCCGGAAGAAAGAGTTAAATTTATCAACCTCTCATCAAAAATCTTTTCTACCAGTTTTTTTACCCGAGAAGTTAAGTTTTTAAGTTCTTGGACTCTTTTTTTCTTAGATTCCTCCTTCAGCAAGGGAGTGAGAGACTCCAGTTGAGAAACCAGAAGTCCCATCCTGTAGGTGAGGCTATCTTTTATTCGGGAAGGTAGGAACTGAGTAAGGTGAGGATTAGCCCGGTAAAAATGTCGGTTGCTTCCCTTCTTCCATACTTTCCTTACTGCTCCCCACTCTTCCAGTTTACGTATGTTGAGACTCACATTACCTTTGCTCATCTTAAGAGTATGGCTTATTTCTTCCAGAGAAAGAGGCATACCTTCCCAATAAAGAAGAGCGTATATCTGGGATAGGGCACTATTTAATCCGAATTTACTTCCAAAATTGCTCACCGCTTCTATAAACCTGTCTCGTTGTTCAGAAATATCACTCATTTGTTTAAAATATTTTAAACATTTTTACTCTTTTGTCAACTCTGCTTTAAAAAGGAAGGGAAATTAGCAAAAGGTTATTTTACAGGGCTTGGTTAAAATTTTGAGACTAAGCAAGAGGGAATTCATAAGAATAGAATATTCTCTTAATCCCCAAGTTTCTGGCGTACTCTTCCACATCCGGCTGAGTAGTCATGTAAGTTATAAGAATGGGGAATATTTCTTCTGAGAAGGCACCTTGCAGTCTTTTTACTTTCTTGTTGATGAATTCTTTTACTCTATTCTTAGAAAGTTGCGCCTTTCCTTCTCCTATAATTACAAATCTTTCCCCCTCTTTTGAGGCTTTCCCAAAAATATTTACTTCCATCTTCTCTCCCCGGGCATCGGGAATAAATCTCCTCACCAGTTTACCTTCTACCTTCAAGCCAAATTCCTCTTCCAGGAGGGAAGGTAGAGATTTCAACGCGCGGTCTTCCAGGATATATCCCACTGTGATGCTTAAACCTCCCACCTGCTCCCGAGTTTTTCTGTGTTCCTGAATAAGTTTTTGTAATTCTTCCTCGGTTCTCCTCTGAGCGGCGGCCAGTTCTTCCATTCTTTCTTCCAGGGTAGCCATTCTTTCCTCAGTTCTCCTCTGAGCAGCAGCCAGTTCTTCCATTCTTTCCTCGGTTCTTTTCTGAGCGGCGGCCAGTTCTTCCACTCTTTCCTCGGTTCTCCTCTGAGCAGCGGCCAGTTCTTCCACTCTTTCCTCGGTTCTCCTCTGAGCAGCAGCCAGTTCTTCCATTCTTTCTTCCAGAGCAGCCATTCTTTCCTCGCTTTTCTTTTGAGCGGTAGCCAGTTCTTTAACGATCTTGGTTAATTCTTTGAGATCCTCCCGAGTTACATTCTCCTTTCTCTGCTTTTCTATCTCTTCCAAAATAGCAAACAAGACCTCCCTCAACTGAGGCTCTATTTTTTCTAATTTTCTGGCTAAGTTCACACTAACTCTCATCACCAATATATTATCCCATTATCCTGCGGTATGTGTCAATAATTCGCCTCCAGAAAAAAGTAGGAGATGAATTTGGTTAATGGTAAAATGAAAAACAACTAAGTTTTTAAATAAAAGGAGGTGCGAAGATGAATTATGAGGTAATAGGAGAGCCCAGTTATTCTCTGGTTAAAGTTAATTTGGAGGCGGGAGAGGAAGTATTTGTAGAAGCAGGAAGTATGGTGGCTATGGAAGGAGATTTTGAGGTTGAAACCAGGTCCAGGGGATTATTTAAAGCGTTGATTTCTGAAGAGGGTTTATTTTTAAATAAATTTGTGGCTAAGGAGAGTGGTTCTATCTGGTTTGCCCCATCCTTGCCCGGAAATATAAGGTACATAGAATTAAAAGATAATGGAGTAGTGGTAGTCTCCACCGCCTATCTGGCTCATCATGGGGAAATAAAGCAAGAGGTGATTTGGAGAGGATTTAGAGGAATTATAGGTGGAGGAGGGCTTTTGTGGCTAAGGCTAAAAGGTCAGGGTGGAATTTGGATAAATGGATGTGGAGAAATTGTAGAAAAAGAAATAAAAGGAGATAAAAAATTTACTTTAGACAATCTCCATTTGGTTTGTATGGATGATACTTTAGATTTTAATATAAGAAAATTTGGAGGTCTTAAAAGTTTCCTTCTGGGAGGGGAAGGACTGGTAATGGATGTGAAGGGAACAGGGAGACTTTATCTGCAGACAAGAAACCCCTCAATTTTCTTTGCTAAAAGGAAGTAAGAAATTAACTAAATAACTTTTTCTTCCTAAAATCCTCTTACCTTCTCATTATCTGAAATAGTCCTCGCCTTATTAACATCACCGCAATATTGCCAGGAGGATAGTGATAACCTTGGCTTAATTCCGGTTTTCCCGAGGATATGCACGAGATAGAAGATAAATATAGGAAGAGTCCCCAGAGCGTCCACTGCTACAAAGATAGGAATAAAAGCAAGAAGAAAGGACTTCATATCTCCATTATAAAGGGAAAGTTCTATATTCAAAAAAAGAATTTTGATAGACTTAAAGAAATCCCTGCTTGGAGACGAAAATGAGATACCAGCGTTTTGAAGAAAGGGTCTTTTCTTTAACGGAGGGAAGTATTTTAAAAGCAGTCTGGAAATTGGGCTGGCCTACCATGGTAACTATTGCTTTTCAGGACCTTTTCAGCCTTGTAGATATGTTTTTTGTGGGGAAACTGGGGAAAGAAGCCATAGCCTCTGTTTCCATCTGTGGAGTTCTTCTGGGATTTGTATTTACTATCGTTTTAGGAATTTCCATAGGTTCGGTAGCCTTAGTGGCTCGCTTTATGGGGAGGAAAGATTTCCAGAAAGTAGAAGAAGTGGCTGTTCAGGCTATCCTTCTGGGAGGAGGGACTTCTATCTTTATGATGCTTGCAGGGTTCTTATATGCAGAACCACTTCTGAGGCTTCTGGGAGCCAGAGGAGAAGTTCTTTATCTGGGGACTTCTTATCTTAAGATTATCTCTCTGGGTGCCTTTACTGTTTTTCTTGCTTTCTCCTTGAATGCGGTGTTAAGAGGCACAGGAGACGCTCTAACTCCGATGAAGATTATGGCTTTATCCAATTTTATTAACCTTGTTTTGGACCCTTTTCTGATTTTTGGTATCTGGAAATTTCCTCGTATGGGAGTGGCTGGTTCTGCTTTAGCCACTGTCCTGGCTCGGCTGGTAGGAATGGTTTTGATTCTTAGAGTATTTTTTAGAGGCACCTCTTATCTGCATCTGAAATGGAAGAATTTTAGACCCCGAATTGATCTCATGGGGAGAATACTCCGGGTCGGATTTTTTGGTTCCCTACAGGTGCTTCTTCGTAATTTTGTGGCTGTGTTGATAATGAGAATTGTTGCTCCTTTTGGTGCGGCTTCTCTGGCTGCTTACGGTATAGTTATGAGAGTACTCATGGTAGTTCTTATGCCGGGTATGGGAATAGGAAATGCTACTTCTGTTTTAATTGGACAGTGTTTGGGAGCAGGGAAGAAAGCACGGGCCAGGAAGACAGGATGGATGAGTGCAGGAATTTATCAGGGTTTCTTGATTTTTATTTCTCTTATCTTTTTCTTGTTTGCTTCCTCTATAATTAAAGTCTTTACCGCTAACCCTGTAGTGGTGAAGTTGGGTTCAGATTTCCTTAAAATTATTTCCTTAAGTTTCCCCTTTCTTGCTCTCTCTACTGTTCTGGGAAGAGGATTACAGGGAGCGGGTGATACCTTAGGTCCCCTGTTGATAACTGCGTTAACTCTTATCCTTTTTCAGATTCCCTTAGTCATCTCCCTCTCGCAGTTTTTTGGACCGCAGGGAATAGGGATGGGAATTTCTATCTCTACGGTAATTCATGGAGTTCTTATCACTCTGTGGTTTCAAAGGGGAAAGTGGCAGAAAAAGAAGATTTAAAATTTGGAATTGCCTGGGAGTAATTATTATATTTCCTATTTACAGTGCATAAGTTCATCACATATGATACCTTATATGGAAGGTTAGATTATGCCTACAAAAAATCCCAGGATAAATGTGGTAATTGATTTTTCTCTTTATTCTGATTGAAGAATCTGGCTAAAAATGAGGGTGTTTCTCTCTAAGAAAGCACAGGAGTTGATAAGGGAGGCCTTGGAGTTGTACGAGGATATTTATTGGGAAAAGATTGCAGAAAAAAGAGAAAAGAGTTCACCTATATTTGGGGAAGAATTCAAAGCGCAATAGAGAAACGGTTATTAACTGACCCTGTAAAATTCGGAATACCTCTAAGAAGCACTCTGAGAGGTTATAGAAAATTAAGAGTGGGGGATTACAGGGTAATTTACAAAATCGAGGAAAAAATAGTAAAGCGGAAAAATAGAGGAAAATTTTGGAAAGCCAGTATTCATGCGGGTTTTGTGTAATTTAAGTAAGGAATTAACCTTTATTTTTCCGCCCCAAATTCTAAAAAACCTTGACAAAAGGGGAATTTATCTGTTATATTTCCCTAACCCGCATGAGGAGCGGGTATGGTGAAGGTCCCTGGTGACCTTGAATCTGGGGCGGAAAGGAGGTGAGGAAAAAAAGAAAGCCCGGTGAGGGAAGCCAGGGAGTGAGGATAGATAACTCCGATGGTTGTCGGAGAGAGGATAGATAAATAAGGAGGAAAAAATGGGTAGTAGATTAACTACCTTATTACTTTTAATCACTTTACTTTTTGGCTTCACCTATGTAGCAAAGGCTGAAGTTCAGAACGTAAGAGTGGGTGGAGATATTGAGGTAAGAGGTATATGGCAGAAAGATTTAGATTTAATAGATGAAGAAGGAACTCCAAAGATAGCACAATTTGCCTACCAGATTGCTCGCATTTATGTATCCGCTGACTTAACCGATAATGTAAATACTTATGTGAGGTTGCTGAATAAGAGATGGTGGGGAGATTATTATGGCACCGACTGGTACCCTATAGGCAACATATATGATGCGGATTCAAACGATGTAAATATAGACTTAGCCTATCTCACCTTAGCGGAAATGTTTGGTTATCCTGTCTCTCTTACCGTAGGAAGACAGGAACTGAAGTATGGAGAAGGTTTCTTAGTAGGTGATGGAGTTAACGATATATGGATAAACTCTACATCAAAAACTGCTGCTTATGTTTATGGAGCCAGGAAAGCCTTCGATGCTATAAAACTTTCTTCAAGATATGAAGATTCAACTATTGACCTGATTACAGCAAAGTTAAGCGAAGGATATGGAGTGGGAAGTGATGAAAATCTCTACGGAGTTAACTGGAACCTTGCCACTGATATCTATGGAACATGGGACTTTGCTGTATTCTTTAAAGAGCAGAACGATTCTTATAAAGAAGGGAAAGATATGACTACAGCATTTTCTATAAGGGGAGAAGGAGATATACCTCAGGTAACAGTTGGTAAACTCCATGTAAAAGGTGAAGTAGTAAAAG
>CAZSGC010000029.1:0-8570 GCA_964606225.1 uncultured bacterium
CTCCTATAGTAATAAGTTTATGATCGAGACTGTTAATCTCACCAAGCAATTTGGAGAAGTTGTAGCAGTGAAAAATCTTAATCTGCGGATTGAACGAGGAGAGTTATTCGTATTTCTGGGACCGAACGGAGCAGGGAAGACCACTACCATCAAGATGCTTACTGGACTTCTCAAACCTACAGAGGGGAAAATCTTTGTGGGAGGGTATGATATGGCAGAACATCCTTCTCTGGCCAAGAGTATAATTGGATATGTCTCTGATGCTCCCTATCTATACGATAAACTCACGGGTCGAGAATTCTTAGAATTTATCCTTAGGATTTATGGGAAAGAGATAAAGGAAAGCATAATTCAGGAGTATCTGGAAACTTTTGATTTAACCGAGTATGGGGACCGGTTAATAGAGGATTATTCCCATGGGATGAAACAAAAATTGGCCCTTGCCTCTGCTCTGATTCATGAACCCCAAATTTTAATAATTGATGAGCCCATGGTGGGACTGGACCCCAGAAGTGCCCGGATTCTCAAAAATATCTTAAAGGAAAAAAGTAGAGAAGGAGTTACCGTCTTTCTTTCTACCCATTCTCTTCCTGTAGCTCAGGAACTGGCGGATAGAATCGGGATAATACATCATGGAAGGCTTATTTCCTTAGGTACAGTAGAGACTTTGAGAAAAGAAGCCTCGGTAAAAGGAAGTCTGGAAGAGGTTTTCTTACAAATTACTGAAGAGAAGAATGCAACCACTTCTTCAACTTTGGAAGATAAAACTTAAACAGATAAGAAATTCCTTCCGGTTTGGGAAGGAATCCAAGTTTAAAGTATTCATTATTACTTTATTTGTAATTTTCTTCTTAGGGGGAATTTTCCTTCTTTTTAGAGAAGGCTTCCAGTTTCTTTTAACCATTCCTTTCTTAGGTATTTTTGTAATGGATAGGCTTCTCTATTTTTTCTTCCTTCTTACCTTCTTCCTCCTGATTTTTTCCAGTATTGTAGTTTCCTATACTACTCTTTACTCCCCTGGAGAGACGGATTTCTTTTTCTACCTTCCTCTTTCCCATAGAGTTATCTTCTCTCAGAAGTTTTTGGAGACCCTCTTCTATTCTTCCTGGTCTTTTGTCTTCTTAGGTTTCCCCCTTCTGGCCAGTTATGGCTTAAGTAGGGAACTCCCTCTTTCCTTCTATATTCTTTCCCTTTTTCTCTTTTTTCCTTTTTCCCTTATCACTACTTCCTTAGGCGTAATTTTCATTTTGCTTCTTATGAAAGTCTTTTCTCTTAACAAATGGAAGATATACTTGGTAGGAGGAGCAGTATTATCCATCCCCATTTTCTACTTTATTTATAAAGTTATTTCTCTACCTCCCTTGGAGAAAGACCTTTTTCTCTTCATGAAACAAATTTTTGGACACTTCCGCTTAAGCCAGCATCCCTATTTGCCCAGTTACTGGGTCTCCCGTTCTTTGTTCGCTTTTATTCATAAAGAGATGAATTGCTTCTGGAAATTTACTCTTCTCCTCTTTTTCACCTCTCTCTTACTATGCGGAGTTTCCACCTTTTTAGCTGGAAAATTATACTTTGATGGATGGTCTAACTCTCGGGGTGGTATAAGAGAAAGACCTGTCTACAAGGGAAGGTTTATACCGGAAAGATGGGAAAAGACCTTTTCCTGGATTCCTTCTCCCTATCGAGCACTCCTTTTTAAGGATATAAAGGTCTTCTTTCGAGACCCCCGGCAATGGTCTCAATTCTTGATTTTCTTTGGAGTTTTGGGATTCTATATTCTCAATTTGAGGTATTATCGGTGGATGAGAGTCACCCTTTACTGGAAGTATATGATTTCTTTTCTAAATATTGCTGCTATGGGATTTGTGCTTTCCACCCTTACTACCAGATTTATGTTTCCCCTTATGAGTCTGGAGGGAAAAAGGATCTGGATACTTGGTCTTACTCCTCTTTCTCTGGATAAGGTCTTTAAAGAAAAATTCCTCTTTACCTTTTTGATTTCCTATCTAATAACAGGATTTCTTACCAACCTTTCTAATTTTATGCTGGACTCTCCTCGCATGATTCTCTTCATCTCTAACCTGGTGATAGTTCTGATGAGTTTATCTCTCTCTTCTCTTTCCGTCTCCCTGGGAGCGATTTTCCCTAAGTTTAACTCTGAAAATCCTGCCCAGATTGTCTCTGGATTTGGGGGAACTCTCAATTTCTTCCTGGGAATAATCTATGTTATTCTGGTCTCTGCTCTTCTGGCTTTACCTTTATATCTACATTTTGTGGCGGGCCGTCTTTCCGGAAGTAGTTTCTGCCGGTTGATTAATCTTTCTCTTTTCTGGATAATAGGGATGAGTGGAGCAGTTACCTGGATACCCTTTAAGATGGCTGTAAAAAAAGTGAAGGAGATGGAGTTTTAAAAATGATTAAGGAAATTTTACCTAAATTGGTAGAAGGAAAGAACCTTACTCGGGAACAAGCCCGAGAGGCAATGAAAGTGATTATGGAAGGGAAAGCCACCCCTGCCCAGATAGGTGCTTTCCTTACCGCTCTAAGGATGAAAGGAGAAACAGTAGAGGAGATAACTGGATTTGCTGAAGTAATGAGGGAAAAGGCTGTAAGAATAGATATAGGTAAAGATATCATTGTAGACACCTGTGGAACAGGAGGAGACTCTTCGGAGACTTTCAATATTTCCACTGTAACTGCCTTTGTAGTAGCAGGAGGTGGATTAACCGTTGCAAAACACGGTAATAGAAGTGTCTCCAGTAAATGTGGTAGTGCAGATGTAATGGAGGCCTTAGGGATAAATATTCAAATTCCTCCCCCCAGGATGAAGGAATGTTTAGAAACCATAGGAATAGGCTTTCTCTTTGCTCCTCTCTACCACCTTTCCATGAAGTATGCTTTACCTCCCCGTAGAGAAATGGGAATAAGAACAGTCTTCAATATCCTGGGGCCTCTTACTAATCCTGCAGGAGCCAATATACAGGTTATGGGGGTTTTTTCTCCCCACCTTACAGAGAAACTGGCAGGGGTTTTAATGAATTTAGGAAGCAAGCAGGCTTATGTAGTGTGGGGGGAGAAAGGATACGATGAAATAACCACAGTGGGTTCTACAAAGATTTCCTATTTTCGGGAGGGGAAAGTGGAGACTTTTTATTTACATCCGGAGGAAGTGGGGATAAGAAGAAGCAGACCGGAAGAGTTAAAAGGAGGCACTCCTCAGGAGAACGCTCAACTTGCCTTGAAAATCCTTAAAGGAGAAAGGGGTGCTCCCAGAGATATTGTTCTGATAAATTCAGCAGCCTGCTTTGTAGCCTCTGGTAAGGCGAGGGACTGGAGAGAGGGAATTAATATGGCGGAAGAATCTATAGATTCGGGTAAAGCATTAGAAAAACTTCAGCAACTCAGGGAATTTACTACCAGAGTTTAGTTCATCAAAATGTTTCTATCCACTATAGAGAAAATTAAAAGGGAAGAGGTGGAAAGGAGGAAAAGATCCTTACCTATAGAGGTGATGGAGAAAAATTTAGAGAGAATTCCCTTAAGGAACTTTTACTCTTCCCTCTTTTTGACAGAAGGGATAAGTATTATCGCAGAGGTTAAAAAATCTTCCCCCTCTCGGGGAGTGATAATAGAAGAGTATAATCCGGTCTCCTTGGCCAAGGAATACGAAAAACTGGGAGCAAAGGCTGTATCCGTTCTTACGGAAGAAAAATACTTTAAAGGAGATATAAAACACTTAGAAGAGGTCAAAAAAAGTATAAACCTGCCTGTGTTACGAAAAGATTTTATCTTGGATAGATATCAGGTTTATGAATCTCGGTTTTATGGAGCGGATTGTATTCTTCTTATCTCCAGACTTCTTTCTTCAGAAAAATTGATAGAACTGGTCAAATTTTCTCTGGATTTAGGAATGGAAGTTATAGTGGAAATACATACCCAGGAGGACTTGAAAAAGGCTCTTCTCACAGAGACTCGTATAATAGGGATTAACCATCGAGACTTGGATACTTTCCATATAGACCTTTCTTGCTCTTTTAGGTTGATAAAGAGTATCCCTGCTGACTACAAGATTATCTGTGAAAGCGGAATTAGAAAATCTCAAGACCTCGTTCCTTTAATAAATCTGGGAATAAGGTGTTTTCTCATAGGAGAGGCTTTTCTTACTTCCTCGGACAGAAAGAAGTTATTCACCGAATTTCTTGCTGCCAGGAGGTAGACATATGAAGAGGGCAGAGAAAGAATGGGAAGAGAGGTTTATTGCTTTTATCTTTAACCTCTTTAACCTGGGAATGGCGCAGCTGGGAAAGATTCCCTTACCCGGAAAGGATAAGCCAGAAAAAAATCTTGAGGCTGCAAAAGAAACTATAGAACTTTTAAGGATGATAAAAGAAAAAACTAAAGGGAATCTTACAGAAAGAGAAGAAAAATCTCTGGCCAGTATCTTGACCAACCTGCAGTTAAATTACGTGGAGGAACTTAAGAGAGAGGAGAGGAAGGAGGAGACTGAGAAGTAAAGACCGAAAATATAAGGATTAATCCACTAACCAGAATTTTATCTTCTCTCCATTTTCTTTTTTCTGCATAGATGAGGGAGGAAAGCAAGAAAAGCCAGCCTGCATCACAGGACCAATGTAACCCGATTAACCAAAGGAGCCCAAACAGACCAAAAGGGAAAGATTTGGAGAGCAAAACCATTCCTACCGTTGCCCACCATAGAATAAAATAAGGGTTTAGAATACTGGTTAGAATTCCAGCCAGAAATGCAGGGTGAGATACCTTCTCACTTTCTATGGTAAGAAAGCGGAAACTCCTCAACATTCTTATACCCATAAATAAGAGCACTCCTCCACCCAGCATACCGGTGGTTATCCTAATCACTGGATGAGTCAGTATCTTTCCAAGACCCAGAAATAGTAAAGATGTTCTTAATGGAAGAGAGCAGGTTCATCAATTAAGGGGAATGTAGACCAGGATTATTTTTTCTGGATTTTCCATTCTTTCTTAAGAATTTCGGTTATTTTTCTTCCTTTCTCACTTTCCGGAGTGGGTTTAACTTCCTGAAAGTGAGGAGTCTTAGGTTTAGGAGGGAAAACTTTCTCAATTAATTCCTTACCTGAGATTACCTTTCCTCCATTTAATCGTGTAAATTCTTGGATTTCCCGGTCGTCAGTAGCCACCACGATATCCTGAGGATGGGAAGCATTTTTTACTATTCTTTTGATATAATCGTCTGCTTTTTCTTCTCCAGAGAAGACCACATGTAGATTAGAAAAAGAAATTCTGGACCTCTTTACTTTCTCCCATCCATCAAAAACTATGGTTACTCCCCCAAATAACTTACCTTTGCGAGATATCTTCCTTAAAAATTCTTCTCGCCCCCTCTCCAGAGGCTTATTTTTGAGAGCAGAAATTTGCATCAGGATATTATAACCGTCAATAATAAGCATTATATAAGGGTGTAGACTTTCTTAAGGGCTTCCTCAATTTTGTCTGTCTTTTTCCCTCCTGCCTCCGCCAGTTCTGGTTTCCCACCCCCACTTCCTCCTACCACCTGGGCTATTTCCTTAATAAGTTTCCCAGCATGCCATCCTTCTTTTACTAAATCTTCGGTTAAACCACAGACCATTAACACCTTATCTTCTCTTACCCCTCCAATAAGGATAAGGGTTTTTTCTCCGCTCTTCATTTTTAAGTAATCAATAAGCCTCCGCATGGTATCTCTGGGTGTGTCATTAAGTTTCCAGATAACTAACCTGATCCCCTTTATTTTTTGTGACTTTTCCAGAATTTCCTCCCCCTCTTTTATTAACAACTTTTCTTTAATTTTCTCTTCCTCCCTCCGTAATCGTTTATTTTCTTCCAGAATTTCCTGAACGCGGAGAGGTAGATTTTCGGGGGAACTCTTCAACAAGTTGGAAAGTTCCTCCAGAATTTCCCTTTCTTTTCTAAATTTATTGTAGGCAACAGGTCCCCCTACACCTTCTATTCTCCTTACTCCTGCTCCCACGGAACTTTCACTCTCTATCAAGAATAAACCAATCTCTCCTGTGGAGGAAAGATGTGTCCCTGCACACAGTTCTTTACTATAGTCTCCTATGGTTACCATCCTAACTATCTCTCCATACTTTTCTCCGAAGAGAGCAATTGCTCCCTGTCTCTTAGCCTCTTCAAGAGGTAGAAAGGAAACCTCTACGGGAGAATTCTGGCGGATTTTCTCATTTACTATTTCCTCCACTTTCTTTATTTCTTCAGGATGCAAGGCAGTAAAATGGGTGAAGTCAAAACGGAGACCATTCTCCCCCACATAGGAACCTGCCTGATAAACATGTTTTCCCAAGACTTGGCGTAAAGCATATTGAAGAAGATGAGTAGAAGTATGATGAATGGCTATACATTTTCTTATATTTTCATCCACCTGAGCATTTACTTCTTCTCCTACCCGAATCTCCCCTCTTACTACCTTTCCTTGGTGAACAATTAATCCCTCTGTTCCATAATAAGTATCAGAGACCTCTATCCTTCCTCCTTTACTTTCTATCCATCCTTTATCTCCCCTTTGTCCTCCTGCTTCTGCATAGAAAGGAGTAGGAGAAATAACTATCTCCACCTCTTCTCCTTCCTCTACTTTTCCCACTTCTTTTCCTTCCTTTATAAGGGAGATAACTTTGGCTTGAGTGTTTAAAGTTTGGTAACCCAAAAAGGGTATTTCTCCTGCCTTACTCTTTACCTTTTCATATACCTTTCTAAGGGTAGGAAGACTTCTTTCTTCTTTCCTCCAGGCTTCTCTCCCTTTTTCCCTTTGAAGTTCCATTTCTCTTTCAAATCCTTCCATATCTACCACCACTCCTTTCTTGGCTGCTACTTCCTCTGTCAGTTCAGGAGGAAAGCCAAAGGTATCGTAAAGACGAAACACTTCTTTACCGGAAAGGATTCTTTTCTCCTTAAGCATACCTTCCAGCATCTCCATACCCTCTTCTAAGGTTCGAGCAAAAGATTTCTCTTCAGAGACCAGAACCTGAATTATATGCTCCCTTTTAACTCTGACCTCCGGATAGGTTTCTCCCATGATCTCTATTACCACAGGTACCAACTGGTAAAGGAAAGGTGGCTGGAGTCCTAAGTTCTTTCCCCAGGTTATCCCTCTCCTGATTAATCTTCTCAGAACATATCCCCTTCCCTCATTGGAAGGCAGGACTCCTTCGCTTAGAAGGAAGGTAATACCCCTTATGTGGTCAGCTATAATCCTTAAAGGAATCTTAGAGTCTCCCTGATATTTCTTGTGGGAAAGGATTTCTGTTTTTTTTATAATGGGAAAGAGGAGATCGGTAAGGAAGTTATCCTCAACCCTTTGCATCAAACAGGCTGCTCTCTCCAGTCCCATCCCTGTATCTATGTTTTTCTGAGGGAGAGGATTCAGAGTGCCATCTTTCTGTCTATCAAATTGCGTAAATACCAGATTCCATAACTCTAAGAATCTGTCGCATTCACATCCTACTCCGCATGTTTCTTTCCCACATCCGTACTCTTCTCCTCTATCCACAATTATTTCTGAACACGGACCACATGGACCGGTAGGTCCCATACTCCAGAAATTGGTGTCTTCTCCCATGCTTACGATTCTTTCTTCTTTCACTCCTATCTTATCTCTCCAGATATAGAAGGCTTCTTCGTCTTCTCTGTAGATAGTAATCCAAATTTTCTCCTCGGGTATCCTGAAAACTTCTCTTACAAACTCCCAGGCCCAAGCAATAGCCTCTTCTTTGAAGTAATCTCCGAAAGAGAAATTACCCAGCATTTCAAAGAAAGTATGATGTCTCCCTGTTTGCCCTACCATTTCTATGTCTGAGGTGCGGAAACAAACTTGGCAGGTGGCCACTCGCTTCAATTCAGGATCACCTATCCCCAAAAATTCTTTTTTGAATTGATTCATTCCCGCTCCTGTAAAGAGGAGGGTAGGGTCGTCCTTAGGCACCAAGGGAGCACTTTCTTTTATGATATGTTTTTTCTTTTTAAAGAAATCCAGAAAAATTTTCCTAATCTCTTCGCCCTTCATTTTAGTGGTTAATTATAGCATATAAGAAAAACTCTAAACCCAAAATTCATTACTTCTCACTTTTGTCTCAGTCCCTTCCTTTACCGGTTATTTTCTCAGGCGATGTATCATCTCCTCCAAAAGTTGGGTTTTACCCTGTTTGTGTAAATTTAAAGCCTCTTTAGCAAGTTGAAAGAGAACACTCTCTGATCAGCAAAGAGTTTTTCCCATTTTTACTCTGATTGAAGTTCTTCCAGTAACCATTTGGCAACTGCATTTTGTTCTGTTTCTGTAATTCTTTTGATTATATTTCCCTTTATTTGGACTGTCAAAGTGGATATTCCTGTGTTAAACCTAATCTAAAATTCTAACATCCCCAGTTTACTACTTATCTCCTGGTTTAATTCCTCCAGAGAAGAGAGACCTTGGGAGGCAAGATACTCCTTTAACTCTTTTAGAATCCGATGGGGAGAGGAAGGGTCACTCAGGATAACCGTTCCCAATCCTACACAGGTAGCACCTGCTAAGAGGAACTCTA
>CAZSGC010000029.1:8670-16183 GCA_964606225.1 uncultured bacterium
CTCAGGATAACCGTTCCCAATCCTACACAGGTAGCACCTGCTAAGAGGAACTCTACGACATCTTTTCCCTTCATTACTCCTCCCATTCCTATGATGGGAATCTTAACTTTCTTCCTCGCTTCCCAGACCATTCTCAAGGCTAAGGGCTTGATAGCAGGTCCAGAGAGTCCTCCCGTAATCCCTCCCAGGAGAGGTTTCCTCTTTTCTAAATCCATTACCAAAGCAGGAAAAGCGTTGATCAAGGATATAGCATCTGCTCCGGCTTTCTCACAGATGGAAGCAATCTTACCTATATCCTCTACCTGAGGAGAGAGTTTGGCAATTACGGGAAAAGGAGAGATCCCCTTTACCTTCTCAATAATTCTGGCGGTTACCTTTTCATTCTGAGAGAATAATCCTTCTTTCACATTAGGACAGGAAAGATTGAGTTCCAGAAAGTGTATTCCTTCAAAGGAAGAGACGACTTTACTTAATTCATAAAACTCTTCCTCTCTCTCTCCCCCTATACTTAAAATTATGCGAGTAGGTAATGTCCTTAGAAAGGGAAGTTTTTCCTCCTGGAATTTCTCCACACCAGGATTAGCCAAACCAATGGAATTGACTACTCCTCCTGTTACTTCTACTATACGTGGAGGAAGATTACCTTTTCGGGGATTAAGAGTGATGGTTTTAGTGGTGAAGGCTCCAATTTTTCTCCAATCTAAATAAGGAGAAATTTCTTCCCCGAAGCCTGCTACTCCAGAAGCAATAACCAGAGGAGTGGATAATTTTTCTCCGCAAAATTGGAGGGAAAGGTCCATTTTATTCATAGTTTCTCCCATTCTATCTCCTCAGCCTTAAAGACCGGTCCTTCTTTACAGACCCTTTGGTATCCGGTATGGGTTTTAATTACACAGGAAAGGCATGCCCCAATCCCACAACCCATGAATTGTTCTAAGGAGACCTGAAGAGGGAATTTCTTCCTCTTGCACCTCTCCCATACTTCTCTCATCATACTTATAGGACCACAAGCGTAAAAGGAACTGGAAGAGGGTAGAGTAGAAAACAAATCATCCATTAAGTCAGTCACCAATCCTTTTTTCCCTTTACTTCCATCCTCCGTGGCGATAAAAATCTCTCCTCCCAAGAGTCGGAATTCCTTTTCTCTCAAAACCTCTTCTTTATTCTTTGCTCCTATCAACACTATGAATTTCTCTCTCTTCTTAAAGAGAGCAAGGGCCAAGAAGTAAAGAGGTGCTATTCCCATTCCTCCTGCTATTAATACATGGGGAGGGTGAGAGATATAAAAGGGCTTCCCCAGAGGACCCAGAGTATCAAATATTTCGCCTATTTTTCTTTGGGAGAGATACTTTGTCCCTTTCCCTACCACTTTAAAGATAATCCCTACTTGTGTTTTTTTTCTCTCTTCTTTTAGGAAATGTATGGAGAAGGGTCTTCTCAAGATTAAAGAAGGAAAGTTACCACATTGGATATGAAGAAACTGTCCTGGCTTAGCCACTCTCCAAGAGGAAGGGGCAGTAAAGGTAAATAAAAAATGCTCAGGTCCCACTTTTTCTTTTCTACTAAGTACTAAGTTGGATTTCACTTCCCTTTTTGCCTTTTAATCTCGCTCTCCAAGCTTACTCCTACCTCAGTATTTTTATGGAAATCGCTTCTAATTTTTAATTTCAGGTGAGGAGCAGAAACACACCCTGTAAGCAATAAAAGAAGAGTTAGAAATAGAATAATCCTTCTCATTTTTTCCCTATTAATACTCATTCTCTGAAATGTATTATATAATTATTCCATCGTTATAGGAAAGAGTGAAGAAGGAGGAAAAAATGGGCTACTTACAGGAATTATTTTCTCTTAAAGGGAAAGTAGCGGTGATAACTGGAGGAGCAGGGGTTTTGGGTTCAGAGATTGCTAAAGGATTGGGTAAAGCAGGAGCCTCCATTGCCATTGGGGATATTGCACCCACAGATAAGACTGTGGAGGAGTTAAAGAAGTTGGGGATTACTGCCAAAGGGTATTTTATAAATGTAATGGGACCAGAGAGTTTAAATGAAGGGAAAGAGAAGATTCTTAAAGACTTCTCCCGCGTGGATATCCTTATAAACGCTGCAGGTGGAAATATTAAAGAGGCTACTACTTCTCCAGAGTTACCTTTCTTCAAGATTTCCCTTCCCTCTCTGGAGAAAGTAGTGGGGTTAAATCTCTTTGGAGGGGCAATATTACCAGCCCAAGTTTTTGCTCCTTTAATGGCGAGGAATAAAGAAGGAGGTTCTATTATTAATATTTCCTCTATGGCTGCCTATCGTCCTCTGACCAGAGTGGTGGGTTATGCAGCAGCCAAGGCTGCAGTCTCTAATTTCACCCAGTGGCTGGCAGTGCATATGGCTATGGAATACAATCCCCGTTTAAGAGTCAATGCTATAGCACCGGGATTCTTTCTTACCCGTCAGAATCGTTATCTTTTGCTTGATGAAGAAGGAAATCTTACTCCTCGAGGAAAATCTATAATTCAACATACTCCCATGGGGAGGTTTGGGGAACCTCAGGACCTCATAGGTGTATGTATCTGGTTAGCCTCAGATGCTTCACGTTTCGTAACTGGTACTGTAATACCCATTGATGGAGGTTTTAACGCCTATTCAGGTGTGTAAATCCACTTCGTGTGGAAATAACCTTCTCTATCTACCCTTTGATAGGTATGTGCACCAAAGTAATCTCTCTGAGCCTGAATAAGGTTAGCAGGGAGTCTGGAGCGAGTAAAGGAAAGTAAGTAATCCAAAGAAGAAGCAAGAACAGGTACAGGTATATTTGCCTGATGAGCGTTATTTACTACCTTCTTTAAAGACTCCACGCATTTAGTAATCACTTTCTGAATTTTAGGGGAGAGAAAAAGGTGTGGAAGTTGGGGCTCCTCTTTAAAAACTTCTTCCAGAGTATAAAGGAGACCGCATCTAATTATACACCCCCCTTTCCATATCTGGCAGACCTCTCTTAAAGGTATCTCATATCCCATTTCTTCTTTGGCTCGGTATAGTAAGTGAAGACCCTGAGTAAAAGAGATAATCATACTTAGATAAAGAGCCTTTTCTAAATGAGGAAGAATTTTTTCTTTACTTAGAGTTGTAGGAGAAAAAGAAAGACGAGAGGAGATTTTTTCTCTCAGTTCTTTCCATCCCGAAAGGGAGCGGGCTTCCACACTCCAGGTGAGGGAAGGAACCGGTACTCCCATGTCTAAGGAAACCTGGGATACCCATTTCCCAGTGCCCTTCTGTTCTGCCTTGTCCAGAATAACTTCCAGAACAGGCTTACCCGTTTCTTCATCCAAGGTTTTTAAAATATTACCGGTTATCTCTACCAGATAGGAGTTGAGGTTTCCTTCATTCCATTTTTTAACTTCCTGAGTTATTTCTTCATAACTCATGTGGAGAGCATTTTTCATGAGGTCATAGGCTTCTGCCAAACTCTGCATGATGGAGTATTCTATTCCATTGTGGGTCATCTTTACGAAATGACCTGCTCCTCCTTTTCCCAGATAGGCACAGCAAGGTTTACCTTCTACCTGAGCAGAGACCCGGCAGAGAATCTCTTTTACCAGTTGATAGCCTTTCTCCGAGCCTCCCACCATTATACTGGGACCGTGAAGTGCTCCATACTCCCCACCACTTATACCTGCTCCCAGATATAGTAATCCTTTTTCCTCCAGTGTTTTAAATCTTCTTTCTGTATCAGAAAAATGGGAATTTCCTCCATCTATAATAAGGTCTCCCTCCTCCAAATAGGGAGAAAGTGCCTCTATAAAATCATCCACTGCTTTACCTGCTTTTACCATAAGTAAAATTCTCCTGGGTGATTCCAAGTGTGAGACAAATTCCTCCAGAGTATAGGAAGGAATAATATTTTTATTTTTCGCTTTTTCTTCAATGAAACTCTCGGTTTTGGAAGAAGTGCGGTTAAAAACAGCTACTTTAAAACCTTTGCTCTCTACATTTAAAGCCAGATTTTGCCCCATTACTCCTAAACCTATGATTCCAAAATCTGCTTTCTTCATTTTGTTCTGGTAATTATTTGATTGCTATTCTATCATGAGGTTTTAACACCTGCAATATATCTGGAAAAATAAGGTATGTTATAATTCTTTCATCCTATAAAAAAATGAAAATAGGGATAGTTAACTCCAGTAGTTTTGGTAAATATTTCCCTGAACATTTAGAGAGACTTTCTCGTCTTGGGGAATGGGAAAGATTCAGTGTGGAGAAAAATATTGATGGTAAGAGCCTGGCTAAGGCATTGCAAGGTGTAAATTTTGTTATTGCCAGTGTGACTCCCAATTATACTAAGGAGTTCTTTGAAGAAAATAAAAGTGTCTCTTTAATAGCCAGACATGGGATAGGAGTAAATAATGTGGAAGTAGAATCTGCTACTGAGGCAGGAGTTCTGATTACCCGCGTGCCAGGAGAGATGGAAAGGGATGCTGTTGCGGAGCATACTTTGGCACTCTTACTTCAGGTGGCCAGGAAAATCAACCCTGCCTATCAGGCAGTAAAAGAAGGAAGGTGGAAAGATAGAGCCAAATTTCTGGGAATAGAGTTAAAGGGCAAAACCGTGGGAGTTATAGGTTTTGGCAATATTGGAAGCAGAGTGGGGGAGATACTTAAAGAAGGGTTCTGTGCCCGTGTGCTTGCCTATGACCCTAAACTGGAAGAAGAGACTATAGTGGAGAGAGGAGGAAAACCTGTTTCTTTAGAAGAACTATTGCGAGAATCGGATATTATCACCATTCATGCCTCTTATAGCCCTGAGAATTATCATATGTTGGGGGAGAGGGAATTTGAGTTAATGAAGGAAGGAGTTATTATTATAAACACTGCTCGAGGGGAACTTATAGACCAGGATGCACTCATAAGGGCTATAAAATCAGGTAAAGTAGCAGGGGTAGGAATAGATGTTGTAGAGGGAGAACCCATTGGTGCTGAACATCCTCTTCTGGCTCTGGATAATGTAGTAATTGTACCTCATATTGCTACCTATACCATAGAATCTCTTAAAAGAATGGGTGATAAAGTAGTGGAAGATGTGGAAAAGGTATCCCAAGGCAAAATACCGGAAGAAGTAGTAAATCCGGAAGTTCTCCGGAAAGAAAATCGTGCGGGGTTAAAACTTTGAGCAAAGTTCTGGTTATTGATACAGGAACTACCAACATTAAAGCAGGGGTAGTGGATGAAAAGGGGAGAATACTGGGATTTCACAGGAAGAAACTAACTTTAAGGAAAGACAGAAAGGGGAAAGCAGAGCACTCACCTTCTCAACTCTGGGAAAGTTTTCTGGAGGTTTCTCGCAGAGCAGTAGAGGGATACAATTCTTCTATCAGACTGGTAGTTATTACAGGTTATCAATTTGGCTTTCTACCCATAGATAGGAGAGGCAATCCTCTAATGGGAATGATAACTTTACAGGATACCCGCTCCAGAGTGATAATGAGAGAGATTAGAGAAACCTGGGACTGGGAGAAAATTTACCTTCGCACAGGTTGTCCTCCTATTTTTCTCTACACCCTTCCCAGAATTTTCTGGTTAAAGAAGTTTTATCCCGAGATTTATAAGGAGACCAGATGGTTCTTGGGGTCCAAGGATTATCTCCTCTACCGCATCTTGGGTAAACCTCTCAGTGAACCCAGCCTGGCCTCAGCTACGCAACTGTTTAACATTCATACTTTGGAGTGGGATGAAGAGATTCTGGAGTTGGTCTCCTTAGAGAAAGAAAGACTTCCTGAGATAGTCTCAAGCGAGGAGATTCTGGGAGAGATTCCTTCAGGGGTAAGGAAGGAAATGGGGTTGAAAGAAAAAGTGTACCTTCTACCAGGGGTTTATGATGGGGGTGCTTTATGCCTTGGGATGGGAGGCGGGAAAGAGAGGGTGGGTATTTGTAATCTGGGCACCAGTGCTATGTTGAGAGTCCCTTACTCCAAACCAGTATTGGATGCTACGGGAAAGATGAAGTTTCAAACTTATTATCTGTGTTCAAATATTTGGTTGGCGGGAGGAGCGATTAACAATGGAGGGTTGGTACTGGAATGGTGGAAGGAAATATTGAGAAGGGATATTGCAGATCTTCTCAAGGAGGCAGAAAATATACCCCCGGGTTCAGAAGGAGTCTTTTTTCTTCCTTTTCTTACCGGGGAGAGAGACCCGGCTATGGGCGAGATAGTCTCAGGAGTAATATTTGGAGTCAGAAATTACCATACTACTGGACATCTGGTTCGCTCTTCTCTGGAGGGAATTGCCTATCTTTTGCTATGGATAAAGAAAAGTCTGGAGGAGAACGGAGTAATAATGGAGGAGGTAAGGGTAGGTGGGGGAGGAGCGAAGTCTTTGCTCTGGATAGAAATACTGAGAGATATTTTGAACCTACCGGTTAGAAACTCAGAAATTGAGGAGCCTGCTTTAGTGGGTGAGGCAATTCTGGGATATATAGCCTTAAGAGTATATTCTGATATAAAAGAGGCTTTTTCCCATATGATAAGGAAAGAAGAACTCATTACCCCTGATAAGAGAAGAAGCGAAGTTTATAAAAGAAAAAGTTCTTTTTTCTTCTATTTACTGGAGAGAATGGAAGAAATTTACAGAGAAGCAGAAAGAGGAACGGTCACATAGCCATTCCTCCGTCTACTTTTATTACCTCTCCCGTAATATAGGAAGAAAGAGGAGAGACTAAGAAGAAGACCACATTAGCCACTTCCTCTGGTAAGCCTGTCCTCCTTAAGGGAATAGAGTCCAGAAGTTTTTCTTTAACCTCTTCCTTGAGTTTATCTGTCATAGCGGTTTTAATAAATCCTGGAGCTACTGCATTCACCCGTATTCCCCAAGGAGCCAGTTCCTTAGCCAGGGATTTGGTGAAAGATATCAATCCCCCTTTGGAGGCAGCATAATTTACCTGCCCTAAATTTCCTACAATTCCTATGATGGAAGCAATATTTACAATACATCCTTCTTTTTGCTTAATCATATACTTTACCACCGCTTTACAGCAGTGAAAGGCACCTTTTAGGTTTATACTCATAACTTTATCCCAGTCTTCTTCCTTCATTCTCAGAAGCAGGTTGTCCCGGGTAATACCCGCATTATTTACCAGGATATCAATCTTCCCAAAGGCTTTATACACTTCTTCCACACTTTTTGTCACCTCTTCACCTTGAGAGACATCCACCTTCTGAGTCAGGCATCTTCTCCCTATTTTTTCTACTTCCTCAGCGCAATCCTTTGCTTCTTCTATATCAAAAATAGCGATATGAGAACCTGCCTCTGCCAGTTTTAAAGCAATGCTTTTACCAATTCCTCGTGCACCTCCAGTAACTATAGAAACTTTATCTTTTAGCCACTCCATGTTTCTCCTCCTTAAAACCGGTTTAGAATAGAAAGGGTCTCTTCAAATTGGGATAAATTATCTGTAGGGAAGGCCTTTACTTCTCTAACTATTCTCTTGAGAAGTCCACATAGCACTTTACCCGGTCCCATCTCCACAA
>CAZSGC010000030.1:0-273 GCA_964606225.1 uncultured bacterium
ATTATGAGGGCTCTCTTTACTCCCTCCAGAGGAGCTATAAAAGGAACATCTGCCTCCACTCCCACCACACCCACCACCTCACCTCCCACTTTTAAAGGTGCATACCCCCTCTTAAAGACTTCGCCTCCTACCGAGTACATGAGAGAATAACTTCTCTTACCATCCCAGGCGTTTCTTATCTCCAGAGCATCCAGAGTCATAATTTCCTCCCCTCCTCCCTCCCCCAGAGAGAGGAGCAAATCTTCTCTGTCCAGAATAAAAACTTTCTTAAGA
>CAZSGC010000030.1:283-16129 GCA_964606225.1 uncultured bacterium
ATTCTCATAATCTCTCGCAAAATCTTTTCGTCTTCCTGCAGAATCTCCATTTTTTCCCTTTCTTCCCAGCGAAGGGAGATAACCGAAGCCAGCGAAGATAACCTCTCTCCCATCTCTCTGTCCAAGAAGGAAACCGCACCCAAATAGAAAAACCATCCCCCCAAATTTAAGAAGAGGAGAAAGAGGAGTATGAAGGTTACTAAAGAAATTATTACTTTCCTTTCCCCCTCTCTTCTCAAACCTTCCTCCTCCAGACCGTCCCCTGAGGGGTATCCTGAAGGATTATTCCCTCTTTTAAAAGTATTTCCCTTATCCTGTCCGCCTTCTCCCAGTCCTTCCTCTTTCTGGCTTCCTCTCTTTCTTTAACCAGATTTAACAGGTAAGGAGAAAGTTGGAACTGGCAGGGAAGGGTAAATCCTAAAACGGATAGCATTTCCTTGAGTTCCTGAAAAAGGAGATAACTCTTAGAGTCTTTTTCTCCTCGGGCTATTCTCTTATTCAACTCACTAATTAAAGAAAAGATTGTGCACAGTGCCTCTGGAGTTTGAAAGTCTTCATCCATCACTTCCTCAAACCTCTTCCAGTAAGAAGTGGGTTCTTGAGAGGGAAGGGAAACATTGCCCAGGAATTTCTCTGCATTCAAGAAAGCCTCTTCTATTCTTCTCCAGGCTCTCTGATAACTTTCCAGTTTGGAGAGGGTGAAATCCAGGGGTTTACGATAGTGAGTGGAGATAAGGAATAATCTTAAGACTTCAGGGGAATATTGAGAGAGTAGTTCTCTTAAGAGAAAGTAGTTTTTCAAAGACTTGGACATTTTCTCTCCTTTAACCTTTACAAAGGCATTATGAAGCCAGTATCTTACAAAAGGCTTGCCCGTATACCCCTCAGACTGGGCTATCTCATTCTCATGATGGGGGAAAATTAAGTCTTCTCCTCCCCCATGGATATCCAGAGTCTCTCCCAGATACTCCATACTCATAGCAGAACATTCTATGTGCCAGCCCGGTCTTCCTTCTCCCCAGGGGCTATCCCAGAAAGGTTCTCCTCTCCGACGGGATTTCCATAAAACAAAATCTAAAGGATTCCTCTTCCTCTCATCTTTCTCCACCCTGGCTCCGGGAAGCAAATCCTCCTTCTTTCTCCCCGAGAGTTTACCGTAGGAAGGGAAACTATCCACAGAGAAGTATATATCCCCTCCAGAGTTATAAGCATGCCCTTTCTTGAACAGTCCCTCAATTATCCTTATCATCTCTGGGATATGCTCGGTAGCGCAGGGGTAAATATCTGCTCTCTTAACTCCCAGTTTATCCATTACCTCAAAGTAACTAACCTTGTATCTTTCTGCAATTTCCCTGCATTTACCTATCACTTCTTCTTCCTTCTTTGCTTCTTCCCTGGCTCTCTGGATAATTTTGTCATCAATATCGGTAAAATTCTGGACATATCTAACTTTATATCCTTTAAATTCCAGATATCTTCTGATTACATCAAACACTACATAGGCTCTTCCATGTCCTAAATGACATTCATCATAGAGGGTCACCCCACAAACATACATTCTAACTTCCCCTTTTCGTAAAGGGGAAAACTCTTCCTTTCTCCTTCCTAAAGTATTGTAAACTTCCACTTCTCCGCTTTATACCATACCCTTTAGTTCTTTTCAATTCTTACTTCTTTAACTTGAAGAAAAGAGATATCCTTAGTATAATTCTCTTTTATGAAAAGAGAATGGGAAATTCTTAAAGAACGATGTCATCCCGGGCATTGGGAAAGGCTTAAATTACTGGAGAACTCCCAACTTCTGGATTTTATATCTCGTTATGTTTCCCTGTGTAACCCGGATAAGGTCTTTGTGAGAACAGATTCACCAGAGGATGCAGAGTATATAAGAAGAAGGGCTATACAACTTAGGGAGGAACAGGAACTCCGTATAAAGGGACATACTGTACATTTTGATGGATACTATGACCAGGCCAGAGATAAGGAAAATACCCGTTTTCTTCTCACTCCAGATATGGACTTAGGGCCGGGTATTAACTCTATAGATCGAGAAGAGGGGCTTAGAGAGATACACCTTCTTCTTAAAGATATAATGAGGGGAAAAGAACTCTTTGTGCTTTTCCTTTCTTTAGGGCCGGTAAATTCTCCCTTCTCTATATACGCAGTTCAGCTGACCGATTCTTCTTACGTTGCCCATTCAGAAGATATCCTTTATCGACCTGCTTATGAGGTCTTTAAGAGCCGAAAAGGAAAAATTTCCTTCTTTAAGTATGTTCATTCTGCAGGGGAACTGGAAGGTGGGGTCAGTAAGAATGTAGATAAAAGACGAATCTATATAGATTTTCTGGAAAATATAGTTTACAGTATCAACACTCAGTATGCAGGAAATACGATAGGTTTAAAGAAACCCTCTTTAAGACTGGCTATAAGGAAGGCAGACCAGGAAGGATGGTTGGCAGAGCATATGTTTGTGATGAAAGTTCATGGACCAGGAGGAAGGGGGAGTTATTTTCTGGGTGCTTACCCCAGTTTCTGCGGTAAAACTTCTACCTGTATGGTGGAGGGAGAGAAAATTCTGGGGGATGATATCGCCTATCTAAGGAAGATAGGAGGGAAAGTGAGGGCAGTAAATGTAGAGAGAGGAATTTTTGGCATTATTAAGGATGTGAATGAGAAGGATGACCCTTTAATCTGGGAGGCTCTGCATAAGGAAGGGGAGGTAATTTTCACCAATATTCTGGTTAAGGATGGAATACCCTACTGGCTGGGAGACGGGAGAGAGCCCCCAGAGGAAGGGATAAACTTTTCTGGCAAATGGTATAAAGGGAAAAGAGATAATGAAGGAAACCTTATCCCCTATGCCCATCCTAATGCCCGTTATACTATAAGACTTTCCGTCTTAGGAAACTGTGATCCAGAACTGGAAAATCCGGAAGGTGTCCAGGTAAAAGGAATAATCTATGGAGGGAGGGACTCGGATACCTGGCCTCCTGTTTTCGAGAGTTTTAACTGGGAGCATGGAGTCATCACTATTGGAGCCTCCTTAGAGTCAGAGACTACTGCTGCTACCTTAGGAAAAGAAGGAGTAAGAAAATTCAACCCTATGGCTAACCTGGATTTCCTTTCCATCCCCATAGGGAAATATATACAGAATCACTTACGATTTATAGAAGGGCTGGAAGAAATTCCGGTAATTTTCGGAGTTAATTATTTCCTGAAAGATGAAAAAGGTCAGTACCTCACTGGAATGATGGATAAGAGAGTGTGGTTAAAATGGATGGAGTTAAGGGTAAATGGAGAAGTAAAGGCTATAAACACACCCATCGGGCTTTTACCCCGATATCCAGATTTAAAGGTTCTCTTTGAAAAAGTCCTTTCCCAGGAGTATCCTTATTCCCGTTATCGGGAAGAGTTTAAGATAAGAATCCCAGAAAATCTGGCTAAGATAGAAAGGGTAGTGAATATTTACAGAAGAAGTCCGGAAACTCCGGAGATTCTTTTCCAGATTCTGGAGGAACAGAAGGAGAGACTTCTTAAGGCTCGCAAAGACTTGGGAGACTATCCTCCACCGGAAGAATTTGATAAGAAATAGATGTTTTTAAAACCAACTGGGCAGAGGGAATTTTCACTCTGAGGTTACTTCTTTAACCTTTTCCTTGAGAACCTGGTAAAGTTAATTTCTTCTTCATACTCACCTCTTCTCTGTGGTGTTTTTACATTTCCAATTAGCAAAAATTCTCCGGTTAACTGCACCAGTTCCGGGATATAGGGAGGAAGGGAAATATTTAAAGAGTTCCTTCATATCGTACTCCACATACTCTTGAAAACAAGCCTGATAGCAGGGTTGGGAAGGATGAAGAGCCAAGGCCAGATACATCTTTAAACTCTCCGGCAAGAAAATAGCATTATGAAGATTGGACTCCATGGCCACTGGTCTTTTCATAATTTCTTTTACCGTTTCTAAATTTATCCTCCCGTAAAATTTCTTAACCCTCTTCATCAACTTAAAGTATCTATCTCCTCCAGAAATAAAGACGGTATCTTTAGGAAAGGGAGCAGGAAGAAGAGGATGAGACTCTCCACCCCTTCCCACCTCTACCTTCTCTGGTACCGCCCTCATGGCTACTGCTTCAGGCCTGTTTCCGTCAGAGATGATGTAATAATACTCGCAGGTGCGAGGAGATTCCTCAAAAATCCTTACTGCTTCTTCAAGAGTATCCGCTTCTTCCAGCACTTTCCTTACCAAGAGGGACATTGGAATTCCCTTCCATTTCCCAAACCCTTTTCCTCCCATCTCCCCTATGGCTACTTTCTTCTCGTTCATCCCCGTTACACTCCCTATAAATCCGGCGAATCCCGCAGTCATAAAAGCGTGGAAATTATCTGGCTTAAAGACCATTACTAAGGCGTGTTTCTGAAAGTTAGGAAGGGTCATGTAATCCAGAATCCTTCCATGGATAAGTTCGCCATTCTGAGTGGCTTTTCCCCAGAAAGCCATCCCACTGCAATGGAAGAGTTCAGGAAATATATTAGCCATCTGGACTTTCTCCAGCGGTATCCCCGAGCCATCTGCCATACCTTTCATCTCCTCTAAGTACCTTGAGGGAATAAAAGGGGAGGCTTCCTCCCAGGCTTTCTTTAACATCCCAGGATGACGGGCAAAAGAAATAGCCAGAGCCTTATCCACCATCTCTTTAAGGGCTTCCTTCATAAGAACACCATGCTGATAACCCATCTCATAAGGTTCTCCCTGCAGGAGCAGGATTTGGTGACCATCCTTCTCCAGAAGGACTCCTTTACCCGCGGTGGAGAGGATTTTGACCTCTGCACAGAGGGGGAGAAGGAAGAAAGAAAGAAGAAGAAAGAAAATATCTCTTCTTTTCATCTTTACCTTCCCTCTCAGTTTTTCTTAAAATAGTATAGAGATTAAGGGCGGTCAAGAATGAATAAGTGTCTTAAAAAGTCCTCTTAAGAGAGGCTGATTTGAAAACCCCTCTTCTTTTATGGTAATCTTTACCTAAGATGACTCAGTTGGAATTGGCTAAGAAGGAAAAAACTACACTTCTTATGGAGAAAGTGGCCCGGGAGGAATCTTTACCTAAAGAGTTTATCCGTGAGGGAGTGGAGAGAGGAGAGATAGTTATCCTGAAAAACAGGAGAGGTAATCCCTTAGGGATAGGTAAAGGGTTAAGGACCAAAGTCAACGCTAATCTGGGGACCTCTCCTGAACTCTGCGAGGAGACAATAGAACTGGAGAAACTAAAAGTAGCAGAGGAGGCAGGTACGGATACTATTATGGATTTAAGTACGGGGGGCGACCTGGATAGGATGAGAAGATTATTTCTGGAAAAAACTTCCCTCCCCTTAGGCACAGTTCCCATATATCAGGCGGCGATAGAAACAATAAGGGAAAAAGGGGCTCTCATCCAGATGGAACCAAAAAAGATTTTTCAGGTGATTGAGAAACATGCTAAAGATGGGGTGGACTTTATTACTGTGCATTGCGGAGTTACCAGAAAGGCACTGGAAAAATGGAGAGGAGAAGGAAGACTTACAGATGTGGTAAGTAGAGGGGGAGCCTTCCATATAACCTGGATGGTTGCCAACAATAAGGAAAATCCTCTCTTTGAAAATTTTGACGAACTCCTGGCTATCGCCAAGGAGTACGATGTGGTGCTTTCTCTGGGAGATGGTTTCCGACCGGGTTCTTTAAAAGATGCTACGGATAGGTCTCAGGTAGAAGAGTTGCTGGTATTGGCGGAACTTTTAGAGAGGGCTAAAGAGGAAGGGGTTCAGGCTATGATAGAAGGTCCAGGACATTTACCTTTGCAGGAGATAGAGGCTAATGTCCTTCTGGAGAAGAAACTGTGTAAGGGTGCACCTTTCTATGTCCTGGGGCCTCTGGTTACAGATGTGGCTTTAGGATATGACCACATTGCAGGGGCTATCGGAGGGGCTCTGGCTGCCAGTTATGGAGCAGATTTTCTCTGTTATGTAACCCCAGCGGAACATTTGAGGCTTCCTACCCCTGAGGATGTAAGGGAGGGAGTGATTGCTTCCCGTATTGCTGCTCATGCTGCGGACATTGCCAAGGGTATAAGAGGTGCCCAGGGATGGGATGATGAACTATCCTATCACAGAAAAAAGAGAAATTGGGGAAGAGAAATTAGCCTCTCCATAGACCCTAAGAGAGCCAGAGAATTATGGGAGAAAAGTAAACCCCATCTCCCAGATGTATGTACCATGTGCGGTGAGTTTTGTGCCTTGAAATTAGTGGAAGAATGGCTAAAGATAAAAAAATAGGAGAGTTTTTTCTTCCTACTCACATTATATTTGGTCCTGGGAGTATTGGTCGTCTGGGAGAGGAGACCAGTAAATGGGGGAAGAAAGTTCTCCTGGTTACAGGGAAAAAAAGCCTTGCTCAGTCTGGAGTTAGAGAAAAAATATTAAAAGATTTAGAAGAGAAGGGGATGGAGGTGGTTCTCTTTGAAGGAGTAGAATCTGACCCTTCTATAGATACTGTGGATAGAGGAGTAAAAGTAGCAGAAGAGGAAAAGGTGGAGGTAGTGGTGGGAATTGGAGGAGGAAGTGTGCTGGATTGTGCTAAAGCAGTAGCAGGAGTAGCAGGTAAAGGGAGGAAAACAGAGGAATTTCTGGAAGGCGTCCCTCTCCCTCCTCCTTCTCTTCCTTTTATTGCCGTACCCACCACTGCAGGAACGGGAGCAGAGGTTACCAATAATGCAGTTCTTACTCATCCGGGTAAGGTTTATAAAAAGAGTCTGCGAGCCAAATTTCTCTTAGCCAAAGTTGCCCTGGTAGATGCTTCTCTTACCCTTTCCCTCCCTCCTCAAATAACCGCTTACTGCGGGATGGATACTCTTACCCAACTCATAGAATCTTACGTTACTCTTCCCTCCAATCCCATAACCGATGCTCTTTCTTTGAAAGGGATAGAGTTAGTAAAGAGGAGTCTGGTAGAAGCAGTTAAGAATGGAAAGAACCTTTCTGCCAGAGAAGATATGAGCATGGCTTCTTTACTCAGTGGAATAGCCCTGACCAATTCTGGATTGGGGGCTGTTCATGGATTGGCACATCCTCTGGGAGCCAGGTGGAAGATACCCCATGGTTTAGCCTGCGCTCTTCTACTCCCCTTTGTAGTCAGGTACAACCTTCCGGTGAGAGAAGAAAAGTACAGCCGGATAGCAGAAATCCTCACAGGTTCTGCCAATGCTTATTATTTGCCCTCCTTTCTCTTAGAATGGAACTATCAACTGGGAATTAAGGAAAGATTAAGAGACTTTCAGATAAAAGAGAAGGATTTCTCCTGGATTGCAGAAAACTCTTTCTCAGGAAGTATGTTTAAAAATCCTCGTCCGGTGAAAGTAGAGGACCTAAAGGAAATCTTAAGGAGTGCCTGGTAATGCCTGCTCTTCCTATAAAAACTTTTGGGGAACCCATCTTGAGAAAATGTGCAGAGAAAGTAAGAGAGATTAACCAAGAGACCCGAAAAATTATTGAGAATATGTTTGAAACCATGTATTTTTACCGAGGGATAGGGCTGGCTGCCCCTCAGATAGGGGTGGGAAAGAGGATTATAATTGCTGAGGTGGAGGGGAGAAAAGTAATCCTTATAAATCCGGAAATCTATGTGCTGGAAGAAGAAGATGTGAAAGAAGAAGGCTGTCTCAGTTTACCAGGTATAACTTTACCTGTACCCCGTGCCTACTATGTGGAAGTGAAAGGGATGAATGAGGAGGGAAAAGAAATTACCATAAAGGGGGAAGACCTTTTAGCCAGGGTAATACAGCATGAAATAGACCATTTGAACGGGGTTCTTATTCTGGATTATGCTCCACCGGCTAAGAAATTCAGACTGGAAAAGAATTTGAAGAAAAGTCTTTCTGTTGATAAAATTAAAAGACCATGATAGTGAAGGTAAGATGTAAGTTAGAAGAGGGAGGAATTTCCACTCAACCCCGGAGAGTATTCATTGGAGAATTGAAGCCTGTCCCAAAAGATATGCCTGAGAATGTAAAGGAGAATTTTATAAGGATAAGGGGTAAACAACTTTTACTGGAAAGGCATCAGAGTATTCTTAAGACGGTGGAAGATCCCCATCTGGAAGATTTCCTGGTACCTTTGAATCGAGTGGACTGGATCACTATACTTCCTGAAGATATTGACCTTCATAGTCTCACCTATGAAGTGGTGGGTGCGCGAATAGTTTGTAAAACTACAAAGCAGAAGATCCCATTGGGAGAGGAAGGAACTTAAAAGAGGATTTAAGATGGACGGCCTCTCCTCCATTTTCTACTAATTCTTCGGTAGAGACTCTGCTGATATAGATCTTTTCCCATTTCTATCTTCCGTCCATCCTTAAGTAGTACAGTGAATGTTTCCTTCAAAGCATTCACCTTAATTACCTCACCTTCTCCTTCCGGAGTTTTTATTATTGTTCCTGGGCGGGGAAGATTTTTCTTGCTCTCCCGATAGAGGGACAATTCATACCAGAGACAGCACATAAGTCTTCCACACCATCCCCCGATTTTAAAGGGGTCCATGGATAAATCCTGTTCCTTAGCCATTCTCACACTCACAGCCTCAAAACCTTTAAGGTGAGAAGCACAGCAAAGAGGTAACCCACAGGGCCCAAATCCTTTTAGGATTCTGGCTTTATCCCTTGCTCCTACCTGTCTCATTTCTATCCTTACTCGAAAAACCTTAGCCAGTTCTCTTACCAAGCGGCGGAAATCAACTCTCTGAGGAGCAGAAAAGTAAAAAATTATTTTATCCCCATCAAAGGTGGGGAATACATCTATTAATTTCATAGGTAGTGACTGCTCCCTGATTTTCTCTTCACAAATCTTAAAAGCCTTCTCCTTTTTCTCCTTCAAACCTTTCCAATGTTGAATATCTTCTTCGGTAGCCGTTCGAATAACTTTGGGTAGTTTAGCCACCCAGGGTAAGGTTACCTCTCTCAGCACCCCTTTAACCTCTGCCATTCTCATCCCCTCGGAAGACTCCACCAAACAAAGGTCACCATACTTTACCTCTTCTTCGCTTTGATACCACCCTGCTCTTTCACTTTCCAGCAAATGTAGATATACCAGTCTCATAAGGAACCACGATCTATCAAGAAAAGTTGATTACTTAAAACCTGAAGGGCAAGAGAGAGATTGGCATTAGATTCAATAGCCCTCTCTACCTCCTCAATTTTCTCCAAACTTTTCAGGATATATTCGGGTGAAAAATAAGAAATTTTTTTCAGAATTTCTTCTTTCTTGTCCATATTCACAATATCCCTACCCCCCTTCTTCATTATTAAAAGGTCTCTGTACCAAGCATATATGAGGTGAAGAACCTGATGGATTAGAAAACGAACTTTTTCTTCTCTTCTGCTTTTCCATTCTTCTTCCATTATACGCGCCTTTTCCTTCCCCAACTCCTTACTCCACTGATTTTTCTCCCTGCTACTTTCCTGAAGAAGGGACTTCCGGTATCCCTGTATAACTTTAAGAATTTCTTGGGAAAAAAGCAAGGGAAAGGATAACTCAGAAGAAGGAATTTTAGATAGATAATGAGTAATCTTTTCTCTCAACTTCCAGATCTGGGCTTCCTCCCAGAGAGAAATCAGTTCTTCTCTACCACCAGTAACTCTGCAGAAAAAAATTGCCTTTTCTCTGCTCCATCCAGTGGTATCCATTACCCTCTTAAGACTCACTTCTAAGGGAGGGGGTGGGAAATTCAATATCTGGGAGCGGGAGATAATGGTGGGTAAAACACCGGAGAGAGAGGGAACGAGTAAAATAATGGTAGTCTGGGGAGAAGGTTCCTCCAAGATTTTAAGAAGAGAGTGGGCTGCCTCTAAAGTCATCCGATGAGCATTCTCTATGATAAACACCCTCCATTTCCCCTGCAAGGGTTTAAAAGAATCCTTTTCCTTAATCTCCCTTATCTTCTCTATCCCTATCCGGGAAGAGAGCCCTTGAGGCTTTATCCAAAGCACATCTGGATGAGTAAAATTCTCTATTTTTCTACAGGAAAGACAACTTCCACAGTAATCACCATTTCTGGCCTGAAGACAGTTTAAAGCCTTAGCCAGATATAAGGCCGCTCTCTTACTACCCATCTGGTCAGGCCCCTGGAAAATATAGGCATTAACAACTCTACCCTTTCTTAACTGATTCCTTAAAAGTTTCAGGGAAGGAGAGATATACTCTAATTCTGAAGAAATCATCTTTTTCTCAAGAATTCTTTCACTACCTGATAAATCTCCCTCTGGGTATCTTCTATCCCCTTTTTTACCTCTATAACTTTAACTCGATGAGGTTCCCTCTTAGCTAAAGAAAGATATCCCTCTCTCACTCGCTTATGAAAATCCTCTTTCTCCTTCTCTATTCTATTCTCTCCTTTTTTCTTAAATCCTAAGGGAGTAGAAGAGAGGAGGAGCAGAGTAAGATGAGGTTTAATTCCCTGAGTTACCCGGTGGTTGAGTTTCTCTATCCATTCTAAGGGTAGTCCTCTCCCATATCCCTGATAGGCAATAGTGGAGTCAGTAAAGCGGTCAATTATTACTATTTTCCCCTTTCTTAGGGAAGGTATAATTTTCTCCTTAACCAGCTGACGGCGAGCTGCCAGATAAAGAAATAGTTCGGAGAGAGGATCTAAAGGAAAATTTAAAAGTATCTCCCGGATCTTCTCCCCTGTAGTCGTCCCTCCAGGGTCACGATACATCTCCACAGGGTAACCCTCTTCCTTAAGGATCTCGCCCAAAAAACTTACTTGAGTGGATTTACCACAGCCCTCTGTTCCTTCAATAGTTATGAGAATACCTTTCATACCCTTAAGAATCTCTCCAGTATCTCCTCACCCTCTACTATTTTAAAACTAATTATGAGAGAAAAGATAGGGAAAATCTCGGCAATGCGGGGAGGAATTCTCTGCTCATCTTTTTCTGTAGTTATAATCACCTCCTCATCTCCTTTGTTAAGGAGGAGAACTTCTTTTAATTCTTCTTCCTGGAAAGGATAATGGTCCGGGAAACGTATACTTTTTTTAAGTATAATTCCTATTTTTAGAAGGGTCTCTTCAAAATAAGTGGGATCAGCGATACCAGAAAAAGATATAGCCTCCCTTCCTTTAAATTCCTCTAATTTTATCTTCTCCCCTTTCCCCACTCTTCGGAAATAGAGAGGAGAGTGGATACTTTTTAGAACCGGGATATGAGGGAAATGAATTTTTAAGAAGGGAGAGATATCCTGCGCCCGGTCACTATCCACCTTGGTCTGAATAATAAGATGGGCTCTTTTTATCTGGGAGAGGGGTTCCCTTAGAGTTCCTCGGGGAATTAGATACCCTTTACCAAAGGGGTTGGTTGAATCCAAAAGTAATATCTCCCAATCTTTAACTATCCCTGGGTATTGGAATCCATCCTCCAGAATTAAAAAATCAATCTTCTCTTCCCGGCAAAGAAATTCGCAGGCTTCTCTCTTATTTTCTCCCACCACTATGGGAACATGGGGGAGGTTTCTTGCTAACAGAAGGGTCTCATCTCCCAGCGCAGACTGGAAATTGATTCTCCCTTTATGTACAGATATTACCCCTATATTCTTTCTCTTTCTTCCGTACCCATGAGTGACTATACCCACCCGTGCTCTTTTCTTTAATTTATCTACTAAGTATCTGACAAAAGGAGTCTTTCCTGTGCCTCCCCAGGTAATGTTTCCCACACTGATTACCTTACATGGTAATTTCTTAGGGGCACCTTGAAAATGACGAGAAACAATATACAGAAGACGATAGAGATGGCTCAGGAAGTGAAGAATAGAGAGCAGAAACTTGTTTTGAGTCTCCAGTAATTCCCAGACAATTTTCTTAAAAGGGTTCCTAACACCCTTAACCACCCTTATCATTATCTCTTAAATTATCTAAAATCTCTAAAACCCTCCCTGTATCCTCCCATTCTTGATCATAAAGGAAGAGCAAACGAGGGGTATATCTGATACCCAATCTTCTCCCCACCTCTCTCTGAAGGAAGGGAGTAGCACTTCTTATACCTATCATCCCTTCTTTCTTCTCCTCTTCTCCTCCCCAGAAAGTAAGATAAATTTTAGCCAGTCTGAGGTCTTTAGAAACCTCCACCCGGGTAATTGTACAGAAACCTATACGAGGGTCTCTTACCTCCTTTAACAACATAAGGCTAACTTCTCTCTTGATAAACTCACTGACTTTAAGGGCTCTCCTTCTCTTCACAGTATCTCTCTTTCAAAATCCAAAAACTCCACCTCTCGGGGATAACCTTCCCATTTAATCACGCTATCCAATAGTCTCTCCACCTGAGTCCGCGAATTACCTATACAGACTATTCCTAAGAGAGTCTGCTGATGAGTCTGGTTAAATCCCAACTCGCACACTCCTACATTGAAGGACTGCCTTATTTTATTCTTCAAACTATTCAGTATCCTTCTTTTATCTTTAAGGGAACGACATTCAGGAAGATGTAGGTATACCCTAAGGGCTCCGATTATCATCCTCAAATCTTTTCTTTCCAACCGAATACCTCTATAACATCTCCTTCCTGAATATCCTCCAGCCCCTCTATCTTTATCCCGCACTCATAGCCCTCTCCTACTTCCTTTACATCATCCTTAAATCTTTTAAGAGAAGTAATGGTTCCCTGGTAAACCTCTTCTTCTCCCCGTAATACCCGGCATTTACTTCCTCTTACCACTTTCCCTTCCTTTACATAACATCCTGCTACATTCCCTATGCGGGAGATGGGGAAAATTTTTCTCACCTCTGCCTCTCCTATCTTAACTTCTTCTTTCTCCGGCACTTTCCTCCCCCGGATCAATCCCTCCAAATCCTGGATAACTTCGTAAATTACTCTGTAAAGCCTGATCTCTACCCCTTCTCCCTTGGCTAAAGAAGAGACATTAGGCTCTATACCCACATTAAATCCCAGAATTAAAGCCTGAGAGGCGGAGGCTAAAAGAACATCAGAGCGAGAGATGTTACCAATCCCCCGATGAATAACTTCTATCTTCATCTCCTCTGAAGAGAGATTGGCAATGGAAGAATCCAGCGCCTCCACACTCCCCTGGACATCCCCTTTTATAATAATCTTTAATACCTTTTCCTCCTCTCCCATCCTTTTCATTACTTCTTCCAGAGATAGGAGGGGTCTTTCTACACCCTTTCTTTCCCCTCTTTTTCTCTCCTCAGAGATTTTACGGGCTTCTCTCTCATTCTTTACCACCTCCAGTTTATCCCCCGCTTGAGGAAGTTCTTCAAATCCAACTACTTCCACTGGAGTAGAGGGGGGAGCCTCTTTCACTTTCTCTCCCTTATCATTTAAAAGTGCCCTCACTTTACCTGCACTGGATCCCGCAACAAAAGCATCTCCCACCCGAAGAGTACCATTGGTAACCAGAACTGTGCCCACTGGCCCTTTCCCTTTATCCACCCGGGTTTCAATTATCACTCCTTCTCCTCTTCTGTGGGGATTGGCTTTAAGTTCCTGCATCTCTGCCTGAAGAAGAATCATCTCCAGTAAATCCTCTATCCCCTTCTTCTTAAGAGCAGAGATTTCCATGACTACTGTATCTCCCCCCATCTCTTCAGGGATAAGTCCCACCTCTATCAACTGATTCCTTACCCGGGAAGGGTTAGCATTGGGCTTATCAATCTTGTTTATAGCCACGATAATGGGGACCTGGGCAGCTCGAGCATGGTCAATAGCCTCCTTAGTCTGAGGCATTACTCCATCATCTGCTGCCACCACCAAAACTACAATATCCGTAACCTGTGCCCCTCTGGCTCTTAAAGTGGTAAATGCTTCATGACCGGGAGTATCCAAGAAGGTTATAACCCCTTGGGGCAATTTCACCTGATAAGCACCGATATGTTGAGTTATCTCCCCGTATTCTTGCTCCACCACTCTTGTTTTTCTTATAGCATCCAGAAGGGTGGTCTTACCATGGTCCACATGTCCCATTACTGTGACTACAGGAGGACGGGGAAGGAGTTCTTCTTCCTTTCTTTCTCTTTTTGGTTCCTCTTTCTTTTTTTCTTCTACCTGGAAAGAAAAATCTTGACTCAATTTTTCCAGCAAATCTTTCCCTAAGGACTGGTTGATGGTTACCATAATTCCTTTCTTTAGAAGATAGGAAATTATCTTCTCGGGAGGAAGGGAGAGTTTCTGAGCCAATTCTCTCACCGTTATACCCTGCTGAATTCTTACTTTCTTTTCCTCTCCCAGAAGTTCTTTTACCAGACGATAGTTCTCTTCATCTAAGGTGCTGGCATGACTCTTAACCCGTATGTTAAGTTCATGTAAGTGTTTCAGAAGCTCCTTGGAAGAAATATTCAATTCCCGGGCTAACTCATATACGTACTTTTTACCCAATCTTCATTCCCTCTTTCTTCAAAAGTTCTTTAGCCTCATTAATGATTCTCTTAGCCTCCTCCTCAGAAACTTTAAGTATTGCAGTAAGGTCCTCTCTTCGAGCGCGAGAAACATCCTCTACATTTACAAACCCGCTCCTAAAGAGTCTCTCTGCCTGTGAAGAATTTATCCCCGAGATACGGGACAAATTCTTCACAATCTCTTTTTTGCTCAACTTTTTTTCCTCCTCTGCCTGAGTTAAAGAACGAACGTCTAAACTCCAACCAGTAAGTCTGGCTGCTAAACTCACATTCTGTCCTTTCTTCCCAATAGCCAGAGATAATTGTTCATCCTCCACGATAACGCGGGCTCTCTTATCCTCCGGGAAAAGGATTATTTCCTTTACCTGAGCAGGAGCCAGAGAATTGGATATGAATTTTTCCGGTTCCTTACTATAGGGGATTATGTCAATTTTTTCACCCCTTAATTCCTGTGTTACCGCCTTTATCCGAGAACCTTTTAACCCTACACACGCTCCCACAGAGTCTATCTTTTCCTTTCGACTCTCCACTGCCACTTTAGCCCGATATCCGGGTTCCCTTACTACTGAGATAACCTTCACAATCCCCTCTCTTATCTCCGGGACTTCTATCTCTAAAAGTTTTTTAAGAAACTCAGGATGGGTTCGGGAAAGAATCACTGGATACTCTGCGTTCTCCCTCACCTCCAGAATATAGGCTCTAAGCCTTTCTCCCTGAGCCAGAGTATCCTGAGGCAAGGCTTCTCTGGATGGGAGTAAGGTTTCCTTACCTTCTACCTCCACAATAAAATTTCTTCCTTCTCTACGCTCTACCACTCCATGCACTATTTCCCCCTCTCTTCCTTTAAAAGCATTGTATACCAGTTCCCTCTCTGCCTCTTTAATCTTTTCCATTATTACCTGCCGAGCCCTTAATACCGCCAGCCTCCCCAGGTTACCTACAGATACTCCTCTTCCTTCTACCAGTATCTGAATATTTCCCTTTCCTTCATCAAATAAAACTTTGATCTCTTTTTCCTGGCCATATTTTTTCTGAGCCGCCTCCTTCAAGGCACTCTTCAGCACCTCCACAATCTTCTTCCTCTCCAGCCCTGTTTCTTTCTCCAACCTCTCCAGATGGTATAAGACCTCCCCATTCATTTTATCCCTCTAAAAAAAGAGTGGGCTCTCACCCACTCTGTAAACTATACCAAAGACAGTGAGGTAATTCAAATGAGAGAAAAACTTTCAGGTTTGTAAAATAATTTACCGGTTCCCTTTAGATCTTACTCTCCCAAACTATATCTAAGGGGACTATACCACTGTCATCTTTTTCATTCTCCCCCATACTATAAATGATGAAGCCTTCCCTCTTCTTAATATATCTACACCACCTTCCTGTGTAAGGATCTCGGGGAGGTGATTCGCCAGAGAAGAAGGT
>CAZSGC010000031.1:0-15768 GCA_964606225.1 uncultured bacterium
GACAGAGACAGACACAATGGAGGGCTTAACTACCTCTTCTACGATGGACATGTGGAGTGGCTAAGGCCGGAGTTTGTTCTGGAGCACGAGAATGAACTGTGGGATAAGACTGTGGTCGGACCTTAATAAGAGAGGAAAAGGGGGGAGCATTACGCTCCCCCCTTTTTTAAGTGGGATAAAGCCATAGCCGGACCTTGAACTTTAAAAGGAGAAAAAGCATGAGAGAGTTAAGTCTGGTCGTCCTTTCGGAAAGAGAAATAGAGGAAATCCATGAGGGGACCTTAGAGGTTCTGGAATCCACGGGAGTAAAGGTGTTAAGTGAGGAAGGGAGAGAGATTTTACGCAAAGGAGGGGCTAAGATAGAAGGAGATATTGTTTTTATCCCCCCTTCTCTGGTGGAACAGTCCCTTAAGTCAACGCCTTCCGAAGTAATTATTAAAAATCGGGATGGGGAAGAGGCAATGTCCTTGGGAGGAAGGAATACCTATTTTGGCACTGGTTCAGATTGTCCCTTCACTCGGGATCTGGAGACGGGGGAAAGAAGACCTACTTTGCTGAAAGATATAGAGTCTCTTACTCTCTTAACCCATCACCTTCCTAACCTGGATTTTGTGATGTCCATGGGACTGGCTAAGGATAAACCTACCTATACTGCTGATGTGTGGGAATTCTTCGCCATGGTTAATAATACCACCAAACCCATTGTCTTTACAGCCTTCACCTACCAGTCTTTAAAGAATATACATGAGATATGCAAATTGATAAGGGGAGGAGAAGAAGAATTCAGGAAATCTCCCTTTGTGGTTCATTATGCGGAGCCTACCTCTCCCCTTATACATTCGGAAGTGGCTATGAATAAACTGATATACTGTGCAGAGAAGGAAATCCCTGTGAATTACTCTCCTGCTCCCATGGCTGGGGGTACTGCTCCCGTAACTCTGGCCGGAACAATTATTTTGGCTAATGCAGAGATACTCAGCGGGCTGGTTGTTCATCAATTAAAAAACCCTGGTGCTCCTTTCATTTATGGAGCCTTCGTGACCATAATGGATATGTCCACGGGAGTTTTCAGTTATGGAGCTCCGGAACTCATCCTCATGAGTGCAGGTATGGCAGATATGGCCAGATACTATCATCTTCCCTCCTGGAGCCAGGCAAATATAACGGATTCTAAAATCTTAGATTGTCAGGGAGGGATGGAATACGGGGTCTCCTGTTTAATGGCTTGTTTGAGTGGCGCTAACCTGGTGCATGACTGTGGTTACTTGGAATCTGGGTTAACTTCTTCTCACGAAAGTATCCTTATGGCCAATGAGGTTATAGGGGTAGTAAGAAGGATTAGAGAGGGAATAAGAGTGGAGGAAGATTATAAGGCTATAAAGGTCATCAGAGATGCAGGAGCAGGAGGGTCATTTATTGGGAAGGAACATACCCTCCAATTTTTCCGCAAGGAGTTCTTTCTTCCCTCTTACTTAGACAGAAAGAGATATCCTGAATGGATAAAAGAAGGGGGAAAATCTCTGGAAGAAAAATTAAAAGAGGGAGCAAGAAAAATCTTAAAAGAGGCTTCTCCTCCTCACTTGCCTTCCAAACTAAAGAAAAGTATCGAAGAAAAGTATCTTCTTTAGAAGTAACTTCCCGCAAACCAAAGTTAGGAAAAGAGGGAAGTAATGTTTGAGAGAGGAATTTTGAAGGAGGAAGATATAGCACCTCTGGCAGAGGGAGTTTTGAAGGTCCTGGAGAGAGTAGGAATCTTGTGTCAGAACGAAGAGATGCTTAAAGCCTTAGAGGTAAAAGGAGCAAAAGTGGACTACGCGACACAGAGAGCCACCTTTCCCCCGGAGATGGTTAAAGAGTATGTAGAGACTTTCCGGGGAGAGGGGAGGGAAGAAGATAAGAATGGAAAATTTAGAACCCCTGAGTTACCTCGCCTGGGGACCCAGGTGGCTCCCTTTTTCTATGATTACGAAAGGAAGGAAAAAAGAAGGGGAAATAAAAAGGATTTTATAACCCTCATTAAACTGGGAGACATACTCCATCCAGAAAAGGGAGTTGGTCACTGCCTGAATTTGACAGATGTTCCTCCCCTTCTGGAGCCTTTGGAGGCAGCCTTAATTCTTGCTGAGTATGCTCATAAACCAAATGCCGCCTTTGCCTGGAATGTAAATCAGATAGATTATCTGATAGAGATGGGAGAGATAATAGGGATAAAGGACTGGTTCTCCTGGGGTGCCATCTGTTTTGCCCATCCTTTGAGATTTGATAAGGAGGTAGCGGATAAATTTGTGAGGAGAGTAAAGTGTGGATACCCTACAGGTCTAACTTCTATGGCTGTGGCAGGAGTTTCTACCCCTGTGACTCTGGAGGGATACATTATAGTAGCCAGCGCTGAACATGTGGCCACCTGGATTTCTGCTCGGGCTATAAATCCCCAGGTTCCTTTAAGAGGGAGTATGTGGGGTGGGACTGTAGATATGAGGACGGGAGAGGTGAGTTACTCCTCTTTTGATGCCATGCTCTACGCTTTTGCTACCGTGGAGTTTTTGAGAAGATGGTGTGGGATAAATTTAGGCGTGGGAGGTGGGGAATACTGTGATGCAAAATTACCTGGACTTTTTGCTGCCTTGGAGAAGGCGTATAAGGCTATGGTCATAGCAGCCTTTACTGGTTACCATCCTCCTGTAGGAGGGGGAATGCTGGAGGAAGGAAAGACCCTCTCTCCAGTCCAACTTCTTCTGGAGAGAGAATTGGGAAAAGGTTTAAGATATTTATCTGGAGAAATAGATATTAAAGAAATAAATCCCGCTCTGGAGGCTATTCTGGAAGTGGGACTGGGGTTAAATAAATCCTACCTGGAGATAGAGCATACTCTCAAAAATTTTCGTCATTCCCTCTGGTCTCCTCAAATCTGGGATCGCACAGGCTGGAAAGGTTTTGAGTGGGAAGAGGAAATCTTAAATAAAGTTCAGGAGGAGATAAATTCCCTCCTATCCCAGTACAGAAAACCAGAGGTGGAGGAAGAAAAAATCTCTCAGTTGCGAAAAGTTATTGAGAAGGCAAAAAGGCACCTCCTTCACACATGATCCAGTCTCCACCAGTGAAAAGGAAAGGGGAAGATTCGGTCAAGAGGAGAGGTGAGGGGAGGAGGACCGAATATTATTCTCACCCATTCTCTTTCTCCCTTCTCAACGGGTTCTCCGGTTTTACTCGGGAGAAAGACTAATTTCCCTTCCCTTTTTTGTATAAACACTTCTTCTCCTGTCTCCTTAACTTTTCCTCTAAGAAACTCTCTCTCCTCCATTCTCTCCTCCAGAAAAGAACGAAATCCTTTCAGGGTTTTCTCAAGACTAAGAATCTTAACCATTCCCAAAGGACGGAGAGAGTAAGTAGAAGAGGAAAGATAAAGCATTCTCCAGACTTCATCTGGCAAAGGGGGATACTCTAAGTATACACATGAGAAAGGGTATTTCTTAAGGAAGGAATAAAGAAGGGGAAGAAATAATTCTTCATCTCCTCCCAGTTCCCTAATAAAAAATTTCTCCTCTCTCTCTTCCCCTATCAAGTAAGCAAATCCCTCTTCTTGGGTATAGATAGTGTGAAGGGGGAGTCTTTCCAGCAGAACTTTTTCGTAAAAGGAAAAGGGCCTCTCCATCCTTATTTTCATTTTTTCGTATCCTTCCTTTATCTTCTGCAAAATTTCATCTTTTTTTTCCACCAATCTTTCCATCTTTATCTCTTTCTTTACCAGTCCTGACTTCTCCAAGGAACGCAGGGTGAGAAGGAAGGTAAAGGAGTATCCGCAAGTTTCATATCCAAAGTAGTTATATCGTTGCCTGTCTCCCCCCAGAATGGAGAAAGCGTATCCTCTTTCTTTCATCAGTTCTATACAATGGTTAAGGAGTATTCTCATATAACCTTTTCCTCTCTCTTCCGGGCGGGTAGCCACACTTCCAATTCCCCCTGCCTTTACTTTCTCTCCTCTTATTACAAAGTTGAGAGGGAAAATTCTCACCAAGGATAGAATTTTTTTTCCATCCCGGATTATGAAGGTATTGGAGTAATCAAAGTTCTCTCTCTGATGGAAATAAGGATACTTCAAAGGAAACCAATTCCGCCCTCGGCTATAACTATCTTCCAGCATCTCCTGTATTGAGAGGAAATCTTCCGGATAAGGATTTTCAATTTTTCTCTTCATACTTCCTCCTTTTTAAGTTTTTCTCATAATTATACCAGAGTTATTTTCTTATTGACAGGTAAAGAGTCCTTATGTTATATAAATGGTAGCCAATGGTGGATAAGAAATCTGTTGCCGGAGGTGAAAGATGAGAATAGTGCTTATCTTAGGACTCTTTCTGTGGGGTTTTATTCTCTTATCCCAGCCGGTTAAGGAGGGGGCATATTTCTACAATATCCCTCCCAACTGCTGGCAGGATAGGGGAGAGTATATGAACTTTGGGGAAGGGAAACTGACAGATGGAAAGATTTCCTTCTGGCCTAAGGAAAATACGGTAATCTGGTCTTTAAATGAAAACATGAAGGAGAAGATAAAGGATAAGAAAAGTATTGAGATATACTTTGTTTTGAAAGAAGCCCTCCCCATAGAGAAGGTGGTCCTTTACACTCGCTTTGCAGACAGTAACTATCTCTTCCCTCACACCATTCTATATGGAGAGAAGGATAAGAAATGGATAAAACTGGGAGAGATTAAAAGGATAGAGTATAAAGAAAGAAGGTCCTACACTCTCCCTATAAATGTTCAGTCTGAGGAAAAATTTAAAAAGTTAAAGTTATCCTTAAAACCTGCTCCGGAAGATTTTCAGGACCTTCCCTATACCGTAAAATCCATCTCCTTAATGGAAGTGGTTATTTACCGGAAACCTTAAAAAAGAGGAAATTATGAAGTCAAGGTGGGTAATAACCGCTTTTTTCTTACTCCTCTTTTCCTTCTCCTCATCAGGGATGAGTATAGAAGAGAGGTCCAGGGTATATAAAGGCAAAAAACCCATAGTAAAAATTGTGATATTCTCTGACGAGAAACCACAGACCTTTGCCACTCTGATCAAGGATTACGGGATAAACACACCTTCCTTAGGTAACTTTGGCTGGATTAGAAAAGAAGAAGCCATGAAAGACTGGAATATTACCGAGGAGGGATATGAGAAACTTATTAAAGAGATAATACCTCAGAACATTAAGGTTATAAAGGAGAATGGAGGGGAAGCGGGAGGAAGACAACCTCATGTTTGGGGAATTTATAAGGAATATTTTATAAAAAACAGCAGGTGCACAGACTGGCAGGGGAACAGAACCTTACCCTGTCCTGCTTCTAAGTTCTTAAGAGAGCATATCCTCAAAGCCTGTTTCTTTGCTCTGGATAAGTTCAAATTTGACCATTATAGATTCTTAGATGAACTGGGGCATAACTTGGTATTTTTAGGTTCCCATCATGAGTGGTGCTACTCTCATAAGGATAAATTTATTGCTTTCCTGAAAAAGAAAGGATACAAGCCCCAAGATTTTAACTCCCACTGGAAAAACTGGGATGAGTTAGTAATGCCCACTCCGGAAAATTGGAGGGATTCAGAGGGAATGCGAAAACTGGATTATCTATTCCGATTATGGAAGGAGGAGGAGTATCTGGGGCTTCTAAATTATGTCTGCTCTTCCATAAAGAAAAAGTATCCGGATATAAAACTGGATGTAGGGATATTTACCCCCTTAGAGATACATCATGGTTTCTCTCCCTGTCCTCCTCTTTCCCGCTTAAGGGAAGTTAAGGATGGGGATTACATAGAGTTTGATTTTTATGGTTCTACCTACTTCGGAGGGCGTCTTGAGCCTAAGAATTACTATATTATAGAAGCCATGGATGAGTTTGTAACCGATGTATCGGGGATGCCTTTGGTAGTCACAAAAAATCTTCGCTACTCCTGGGCAAGCCCTTCTTACTACAGGTTGATAACCCTGATTACTCTCCTCTCCACGGACAATGTAATAGGGATCAATTACTATTATTATGGAGTCACGCCTAAAGGGGAAGATAAGCCGGTGAGAATAGGACATCCCAGGCTTAAGGCTGTAGGTGAGGCAGTGAAGAGAGCGGAGAAGGTATATGACCTGGTGCATGAATTTCAGGATGAACATCCCATACTAATAATCGCTGAGGACCCCATACATAAAGGTAGAGGGCTTATAGAAAAGTTGGGAAAGGGAGATAGAGAGGGATACTGGAGGGGGATGAGGAGATACAGAATGGAGGCTTATAAAAAAATTGCCGCTGTACACAGGGACAGTGATTTTGCTATTCCCAGGATGATACCTTCTTTAACTCTCTCCAAATATAAGGTCATAATAATAGATTGCCAGCATATGGGAGAGGAAGCCTTTAATAAAATTCTTAACTGGGCAAAGATAAAGGGAAACTACCTCATGGTTAACACTTTTCCTTCCTTGGACCAATACGATAATGACCTTACGGGTGAAAGGGGGATGGCTCTTGCTAAAGTTAGGGCTAAAAATCTTCCTCAAAGTCTGGAAGAGGTGAAGAAAATTCTGGATGAGGCACTGCAGGAATCTTCAGTGTATAAGCCTTTAGGGATTTTCCCTTTAGTAGATATAGACTGCAAGGTTAAAAAAGGTAAAAGAGATAAACTCTTCCTTATTACCAACTATGGAGATAAAGAGCAAAACTTTTCTTTCCAGGTAAAAGGGAGAGGTTATCATAAAGAGACATTTTTTAACACGGCAAAGATGGAAAAAGTAGAGAAAGATAATTACACCATAATAAAGGGCAGGATAAATCCTAAGGAGATGGAAGTTCTTCTCCTTGATTAGGAGGTGAGTGATGAAGATAGAGAGAAGCTGGGGTTATCTATTTCTTATATTAACCCTTTCTCTCTTCACTTGGGGCATAGGTAAATCTGAGGGTATCTCTGGGAATCTGTTGAGAAACGGGGGTTTTGAGGAGGGAAAGGCAGGGTGGAAGTTTTCCTCTGGTGTTTTCTTAGAGGAGGAAGGAACACCTAAAGGCAAAAGATGTGTGAAATTGGACACTACTCTTTCTAAGTGGGAAGTTCCTGACAGGTACACTTCCTATCACCGAGCACAGGTGGACTCTTCTCCTATCCAGGTAGAGCCTGCCACCTTCTACAACATAAAGTTCTGGAGTAAATGCACAAAGTATGGGAGAGGTTATGCCCCTTATTTACTTATAGAGTGGTACCGAGCGGATATGAGTAAAATAAGGAAACCCAGATATTTTCTCAATACCGAGAAAGGGACTTTCCATTGGAAGGAATTTGGAAAATGTGTTAAGGCACCAGAGGAAGCAAAATATATGACGGTAAGTTTAGTAGCCTGGGGGGATGGTATGGTGGTATTCTTTGATGATATAGAAATTAGTAAGGAAGAAAAAGGAAATCTTCATTTGCCTTCTTCACTATCTTACATAATAAAGGATACTTCTTCTTACACCATCTGGTATGAAGACCCCACTCATAAGGTATTTCCGGAAGAAAGTCTTCCTGGGAAAGAATCTAAGGTAGTGATTCTCCGTGCTGCAGTAAATGAATATGAACCTTTTCAGTTGGTAATTTCCCCGAAGGAAGAATGGAAGAAGTTTCATTTAGAGTTCAGTGATCTTGAGGGAAAGAGAGGGAAAATTTCTTCTAAGATGATAAGTTACCGGAGGGTGGGTTATGTCCCTGTGAGATACCAGGTAGGAATAGGGCAGGAGACTGGTCTTCAACCGGATCCTTTAATTCCGGATAAGGAATTTGACCTGGAAGTGGGCAGAAATAATCCCATATGGATAACCGTAAAAGTACCTGAGGGCACTATTCCGGGAGAATACAGGGGGAGGATAGGGATTTACAAGGGTAAAAGGAGAGTGGAAGAGATTGATTTAAAGGTAAAGATATGGAACTTCTCTCTTCCCTCTTCTCCTTCTCTTAAAGGGATAGTGAATGTGTGGAGTGAGTATATGATGGAGGGAGTGGAAGGGGTAAGCAAGGTAGAGGTATTCAAGAGATATGCGAAGAATGTCCGCCAGCACCGTCTATGTGGGCTGGTGGATATATATCCTAAGCCGAAAGTAAGCATAGAGAAAGAGAGAGTAAAGGTGGAATGGGGAAAATTTGAAGAGGTAGCAGAATACTGTCTGGATGAACTGGGTTTTGAGTATTTTCTCATGCCCGGGCTGGGCTGGTTTGGAGGAGATATGCCCTGGGAGGAGGGGAGGAAGTGGCAGGGGATGGTGGTATTTAGTGATGTAGCCAATTCCATTCTCAATCCCCGTTTTGCCAGACTTTATCCTGAGGCAGTAGGGATTATTTCGCGGTATCTGGAGGAGAAAGGATGGCTGGATAAAAGTTATGCTTATGTCTTTGATGAACCAAAGAGGAGAAAGGACCCTACCATATTTGTGAAATTGCGAAAAATTACCGCTCTCATAAAAGATGTAAATCCTCATATAAGAATGGTTCAGGCCACTTTCCCTCAGCCTGAACTCCTGGACATAACAGACATATGGGTGACCACTACCTGGCATTATATGGAGCACCAGGATTGGTGTGAGAAAGCCAGGAAGAGAGGAGCTCAAATCTGGGTTTACAATAATACCGAGCCCATTATAGGTTATCCCTCAATAAGGGTGAGAATATATCCCTGGATGATGTGGAGATACAAGGCTCAAGGATTCTGGCTCTGGAGTATAAATTGCTGGAGAAGTGCCAATCCCTGGGAGACAGCAGACTCTGCTGGGCCAAAATTTAACGGCAAAGGCTCTTGGGTCTATCCTCCACGGAGAGCAGATGACCCTGTTCCTGTAGATTCCATAAGATGGGAACTCTTAAGAGAAGGGCTTGAGGATTATGAGTATCTACACAGGCTGGAAGAGGAGATGAAGAGGAAGAGGGAAGAGGGAGAATATGCTCTGGCTTCGGAGGCAGAAGAGATACTCAAATCCGTAGATACACTCTTTAAGGGAGGATTCTTCTCCTGCCGGAAAAAAGAGAATTATACCCACGATATTGGAAAGTTAAGAGAAATTAGAGAGAAGATGGCTGAGGAAATTGTAAAATTGAGTACCTCCTAAGAGGATAGATATATTAGGAGGTGAGTGATGAAGATAGAGAGAAGCTGGGGTTATCTATTTCTTATATTAACCCTTTCTCTCTTCACTTGGGGCATAGGTAAATCTGAGGGTATCTCTGGGAATCTGTTGAGAAACGGGGGTTTTGAGGAGGGAAAGGCAGGGTGGAAGTTTTCCTCTGGTGTTTTCTTAGAGGAGGAAGGAACACCTAAAGGCAAAAGATGTGTGAAATTGGACACTACTCTTTCTAAGTGGGAAGTTCCTGACAGGTACACTTCCTATCACCGAGCACAGGTGGACTCTTCTCCTATCCAGGTAGAGCCTGCCACCTTCTACAACATAAAGTTCTGGAGTAAATGCACAAAGTATGGGAGAGGTTATGCCCCTTATTTACTTATAGAGTGGTACCGAGCGGATATGAGTAAAATAAGGAAACCCAGATATTTTCTCAATACCGAGAAAGGGACTTTCCATTGGAAGGAATTTGGAAAATGTGTTAAGGCACCAGAGGAAGCAAAATATATGACGGTAAGTTTAGTAGCCTGGGGGGATGGTATGGTGGTATTCTTTGATGATATAGAAATTAGTAAGGAAGAAAAAGGAAATCTTCATTTGCCTTCTTCACTATCTTACATAATAAAGGATACTTCTTCTTACACCATCTGGTATGAAGACCCCACTCATAAGGTATTTCCGGAAGAAAGTCTTCCTGGGAAAGAATCTAAGGTAGTGATTCTCCGTGCTGCAGTAAATGAATATGAACCTTTTCAGTTGGTAATTTCCCCGAAGGAAGAATGGAAGAAGTTTCATTTAGAGTTCAGTGATCTTGAGGGAAAGAGAGGGAAAATTTCTTCTAAGATGATAAGTTACCGGAGGGTGGGTTATGTCCCTGTGAGATACCAGGTAGGAATAGGGCAGGAGACTGGTCTTCAACCGGATCCTTTAATTCCGGATAAGGAATTTGACCTGGAAGTGGGCAGAAATAATCCCATATGGATAACCGTAAAAGTACCTGAGGGCACTATTCCGGGAGAATACAGGGGGAGGATAGGGATTTACAAGGGTAAAAGGAGAGTGGAAGAGATTGATTTAAAGGTAAAGATATGGAACTTCTCTCTTCCCTCTTCTCCTTCTCTTAAAGGGATAGTGAATGTGTGGAGTGAGTATATGATGGAGGGAGTGGAAGGGGTAAGCAAGGTAGAGGTATTCAAGAGATATGCGAAGAATGTCCGCCAGCACCGTCTATGTGGGCTGGTGGATATATATCCTAAGCCGAAAGTAAGCATAGAGAAAGAGAGAGTAAAGGTGGAATGGGGAAAATTTGAAGAGGTAGCAGAATACTGTCTGGATGAACTGGGTTTTGAGTATTTTCTCATGCCCGGGCTGGGCTGGTTTGGAGGAGATATGCCCTGGGAGGAGGGGAGGAAGTGGCAGGGGATGGTGGTATTTAGTGATGTAGCCAATTCCATTCTCAATCCCCGTTTTGCCAGACTTTATCCTGAGGCAGTAGGGATTATTTCGCGGTATCTGGAGGAGAAAGGATGGCTGGATAAAAGTTATGCTTATGTCTTTGATGAACCAAAGAGGAGAAAGGACCCTACCATATTTGTGAAATTGCGAAAAATTACCGCTCTCATAAAAGATGTAAATCCTCATATAAGAATGGTTCAGGCCACTTTCCCTCAGCCTGAACTCCTGGACATAACAGACATATGGGTGACCACTACCTGGCATTATATGGAGCACCAGGATTGGTGTGAGAAAGCCAGGAAGAGAGGAGCTCAAATCTGGGTTTACAATAATACCGAGCCCATTATAGGTTATCCCTCAATAAGGGTGAGAATATATCCCTGGATGATGTGGAGATACAAGGCTCAAGGATTCTGGCTCTGGAGTATAAATTGCTGGAGAAGTGCCAATCCCTGGGAGACAGCAGACTCTGCTGGGCCAAAATTTAACGGCAAAGGCTCTTGGGTCTATCCTCCACGGAGAGCAGATGACCCTGTTCCTGTAGATTCCATAAGATGGGAACTCTTAAGAGAAGGGCTTGAGGATTATGAGTATCTACACAGGCTGGAAGAGGAGATGAAGAGGAAGAGGGAAGAGGGAGAATATGCTCTGGCTTCGGAGGCAGAAGAGATACTCAAATCCGTAGATACACTCTTTAAGGGAGGATTCTTCTCCTGCCGGAAAAAAGAGAATTATACCCACGATATTGGAAAGTTAAGAGAAATTAGAGAGAAGATGGCTGAGGAAATTGTAAAATTGAGTACCTCTCACTGAGAGGAGGATGGATATGAGAAAGTGGCTTTCCCTATTTCTGATAATCCTTCTTGCCTTCCCTCTCTGGGGATGGGGTAGAAAAATGCCCCGCCTAACTCTTCTTGTTTGGGGTGGGTACTGGGAATTGAAGCCTTTAAGAGAGTGGATAAGGGATTTTGAGAAGGAAAGCGGAGTTAAAGTTTATATGATAGAGGTGAGCGGGGGAAGGATTTACGAGAGGAAACTGGTCACCATGTTAGGAGCAGGAACTCCTCCGGATGTGGCTTTAGTGAATTTACCCACTTTTCACTCCCTCCTGAAAAGAGGTGTCTTAGGAGACCTTTCTTCTTATATCCAGAAGGAGAACTTTGACCTGAGCGTTTTCTATCCCCAGATATTAAAAGTTTTCCAGAGAGGAGAAAAGATTTATGCCCTTCCCTATGTCTGGAATGTGTTTGTGCTCTTCTACAATAAATCCATGTTTGACAAGGTAGGAATTCCTTATCCAGATAAAACTTGGGATTGGAAGAAACTGGAGGAAGTGGCTAAGAAATTTACCCGGGACCTGAATGGAGATGGCAAACCAGACCAGTTTGGAGTTTACTATGACCCTTCCTGGCAGATTTTCTTGTGGCAGAATGGAGGTAAGGTCCTGGATGAGGAAAAGAATATCTTCCTTCTTAATAAGCCCCCTTATAGAGAAAAGAATTTAGAAGCCTTGAAGTTTACCTTTCGAATTTCCAAGAATTATTCTCCCCGGGGAGCGGTGAGTGCTTTACAGGATGTGAGCAGTGCGGACCTTTTTGCAACGGGGAAACTGGCTATGATTGTTAATGGAACCTGGGGGGCGGCACGATATAAATATTTGATGAAGAATCAAGGTTGGGGAATGAGTGTTCTACCTCATGGGAAAGAGAGAGCCACAGAATTGAGAGTAACCGGATGGGTGACCTTTAAGAACTCTTCTCACCCTCAAAAGTCCTGGGAACTAATTAAGTATCTTTCCAGTGAGAAGGTCAACAAAGAAGTAATTTCTATAGGAAGAGGTTTGCCTCCCCGCAGGGAGATAGCAGAAAAGGAACTCTTTCAGGACCCTCTCTTTAAGAATTTCCCTCTTAAAGATATCCTGGAAGAAATCAAGTTTTCCCATGTAGGAATCCTGGATTCCCACCTTTTATTTCTCTATCAACAGGAGATGGAAAAAGTAGATAATGGACTGGAAAGCATAGAAGAGGCTATGAGGAACCTTGAGAGAGAAGCCAGTAAAATCCTGGGAAGTAAATGAAGATACTTAGTCCGGGAAATTCCTGAAAAAGAGGGTGAAGAATGAGTAGAAGGTTTTTTCTTGCTCTTTTACTTATTTTTATAGGGATGGGGAATACAGGAATAGGTAAACCAGTAAAGCAGTTGACTCTGAGCCTGTGGGGTTTCCCTCATGAAGTAGCCCAGGTTCGTAAATGGGTTAAAAACTTTAGTAAAGAAAATCCCAACTTAAGAGTAAAAATCCTTCACACGCCTGTAAGTCAGTATCCTACCAAACTCTTCACCCTTATAGCCGGTGGGAACCCTCCAGATGTGGCTCTGGTTAATTTAGTCACCTTTAACAGTTTAGTAGATAGAGGAGGGCTTCTTCCTTTAAACGAGTTTATAGAGAGAGATAGTTACTCTTTAACTCCCTTCTATCCTCAACTGGTGGAGGCTCTCTCTTTCCAGGGGAAAATTTATGGACTTCCCTATATATGGAATGTGGCTGTCCTTTTCTACAACAAGGAACTTTTTGATAAAAAAGGCATAGATTATCCTGATGAAAACTGGGACTGGGAGAAACTGAAGAAAGTAGCCAGAGAGTTAACCCTGCAAGGTGCAAAGGGTAAGGTTGATCAGTATGGATTTTGCTGGGTGTGGGGATGGGGTGAACCCTTAGTGTGGCAAAATGGAGGAGAGATTGTTGATGAGACAGGGAAGGAATTCTTAATGGTGCACCCAAAGTATAAAAGAGAGAGTATGGAAGCCATGAAGTTCCTCTTTGATTTACAGAAATACGGTCCCTATGGAGGGGAGGGAGGAGTTACTCCTTTACAGTGGTTTTCCATGGGTAAATTAGCAATGGCAGTATCCGGAACCTGGTGGTTTATGGCACTGGATAAGTATGCTCCCCGAATCCCCTGGGGAGTTTCTGTTTTACCTAAGGGAAAGAAAAGAGCGACCCGATGTAATGTGATAGGTTTGGTAATTCCCAAAGGAGTAAAGTATCCTCAAGATTCCTGGAGGTTAATAAAGTATCTTACTCAAGAGGAGGTGGAGAAAGACCTGGCTCATACCGGAAAGGGTATTCCCTGTAGGAAGAAAGTGGCGGAGAATTACTATGGTAGGATGGAAAATTTTAAGAAAAGAGGGATTAATCTCCAGCCTATATTGGAGAGCCTAAGTTATGCCCGGATAGCGGAAAAGGGTTTACACTACAGAGAACTGGATAACTTTTTAAGGGGGAAATGGGATGAAGTGACTTTGGGAAACAAATCTCTGGAGGAGGTTTTTCAGGAATTAGAGGTAGAAGGTTCCCGAATTCTTAAAGGAGAATGAACCCAAGGAGGAGAGGATGAGTCTTCGTATAAGCCATACTCATATGGGGAGTATTTATGGAGAGGAGGAGAGAAAGGCAGTTCTGAAGGCTCTGGAAGAGTTATCCCATTCTCCTGCTCGACCACATCTTAAAAAATTTGAAGAGGAATTTGCCAGGTATGTAGGTAGTGAGTATGCTTTCGGGGTCTCCAGTTGCACGGCTGCTCTTCATATTGCTACTCAACTTCTCCGCATTCGTCCCGGGGATGAAGTCATTGTTACTCCTCTTACCTTTATTGCCACTTCCCTTCCCCTTCTGAAGGCTGGAGCGAAGGTAGTCTTTGCAGATATACACCCTCGCACCTATAACATAGACCCCGCAGATGTGGAGAGGAAGATAAGCGCTCGAACTAAGGCAATTTATGTGGTGGATTTTGCCGGTCAGCCTGTGGACCTTGAACCTTTAATGAAAATAGCCCAGGAAAGAAAAATCTGGGTAGTTGAAGATGCTGCTCATAGTCCAGGAGCAGAGTACAAAGGAAGGAAAGTAGGGAGTATTGCCCATATAACCTGTTTCAGTTTTCATTACCAGAAGAATATCACTACCTTGGGTGAGGGGGGTATGATTACCGGTATTCTCCCAGAGTGGAGAGAAGAGATTCGGATACTTCGGGAGATGGGACTGAAGCCCTCCGGGATGAAAGAATGGTTTTACCCTTATGATGTAGTGGATATCCAGGGAGAACTGGGGAACAATTTTCGCATGACGGATATTCAGGGAGCAGTGGGGCTGGTTCAACTTAAGAAACTGGATTATTTCAACGAAAGAAGACGCCAGATAGCTCATTATCTTACCGGTAAGTTAAAGGAGATAGAAGAGGTGATTCCTCCTTATGAATTACCCTATGTGAAACATGTTTATCATCTTTACCCTGTTCGGTTTTTAGTGAAAAAAATAGGGGCAAAGAAGGAAGAGATAGTGGAGAAACTCCGGGAGAAAGGAATTGGAGTAGGACTTCACTATCTCCCTAACTATCTCCATTCCGTATATTCTTGTAGGGGATACCAGAGGGGATTATGTCCAGTGGCAGAGGAGGTCTTTGAAGAACTCATAAATCTTCCCCTCCATCCCTCTCTTACCTTGGAAGATGCGGAGTTTATTATTAGGAGTGTTAAAGAAACCATAAGGGAGTTGAGAAAGTGAAGAAAGGTATAAGTGAGTTATCTTTTCCTCCCGGGATGTCTCTGGAGGAGATATTTGAGATCTCTCAAGAAGCGGGTTTTGAAGGAATAGAATTGATGGTTAAGGAAAAAGGCGAACTCTCTATAGGGAGCAGGGAAGAAACCTGGGAAAAAGTGAGAAATCTTTCCAAGAAGAATAACCTGGAAGTGATGAGTTTGGTTAGTCTTCTTCAATGGGAATATCCCCTTACTTCTCCCCATAGAGAAGTGAGGGATAAATCTTTAGATATTACCAAAAGGATGATAGAGATGGCTCCTTACCTGGGAGTGGAGAAGGTGCTGATAATTCCTGGAATGGTAAGCAGGGGTTTAAAGGGGGAGATGATTTCCTCCTATGAGACTACTCTTAATACTCTGAAAGAAATTCTGAAAAAACTTCTCCCTCTGGCGGAGAAGAAGGGAGTAACTTTATGCCTGGAAAATGTATGGAATAAATTTCTTCTCAGCCCTTTAGAGTTCCGGGAACTCATAGATGAATTCTCCCATCCTCTTCTCAAAGTTTACTTTGATGTGGGGAATGTTCTGCTTTACGGTTTCCCAGAGGATTGGATAAGAATTCTGGGGGAAAGAATCGCCTTGGTACATGTTAAGGATTATCGTCTGGATATAGG
>CAZSGC010000032.1:0-15639 GCA_964606225.1 uncultured bacterium
ACTTTCCCTTTATTCTCAATTTCTTAAGAATTTGAGAACAATATTGAGGTTGTTTTGGATAGTTAAAATCAGATATCACAAAAAGAAGGATAACTACCTACCTTTGAAAAACCTACTTTTATCATACAAAAATCTTCTGTTCTCCTTACCTTGCTTCCAGAGAATAGGCAGGGGTACTCAATTTTAATTTTTTCTTCCTTTTTGAAGAAGATTTTTACAGGATGCAATTCGCTCCATTGAATTACCTTATGAAATCTGATAATATTTCTTAAAGAGAGAGCTTGTATAGCAAGAAAGTTATGGAGCACTTTTTGAACCGAAGATCTACATCAAAGTGAAAGGACAATTAGATTGAGGATATTAAGTTTAAGACTTTTGGATGTGTAGCCATTGCTATTTCCAGTATGATAACGGAGTTGGTTAAAGGGATAACCTTTGAAGAGGTTATAAAGGACAATCTTTCTCAGGTGAAAGAAAATGAAGAAATTTAAGATTGCAGTTATACCAGGGGATGGCACGGGGCCGGAAGTTATCCGAGAAGGGATTAAAGTTCTCAAAGCGGTAGAAGAGATTTCTGATTTTTCTTTTGAGCCTCATTTTTACGATTTTGGAGCGGAGAGATATCTTAAGACGGGAGATTTGTTGCCTGACTCCGCGATTGAAGAATTCAAGGAGATGGATGCTATATACCTCGGAGCCTTAGGAGACCCTCGGGTAAAGCCAGGGATTCTGGAGAGAGGTATACTTCTCAAAATTAGATTTGCTTTAGACCAGTATATAAACTTAAGACCAGTGAAACTCTATCCTGGAGTATGGACTCCCTTAAGGGATAAGCGTCCAGAGGATATAGATTTTGTGGTGGTGAGAGAAAATACTGAAGGTCTATATGTGGGAATGGGAGGGATATTTAAAAAAGGAACTCCAGATGAGGTAGCTATTCAGGAGATGGTATCTACCCGAAAAGGTGTGGAAAGATGTATTAGATTTGCTTTTGAGTATACTTTAAAAAAGAGAAAGAGAAAAAAACTTACTCTCTGTGGGAAGACAAATGTTCTTACCTATGCTCATGATCTGTGGGAAAGGGTGTTTTATGAGGTAGGGGAAGAGTACCCAGAGGTGGAGAAGGATTATGCACATGTAGATGCCATCTGCATGTGGATGGTAAAGAATCCGGAATTTTTTGATGTTATAGTAACCTGTAATATGTTTGGAGACATAATTACGGACTTGGGAGCAGTCATACAGGGAGGTATGGGAATTGCGGCAGGGGGAAATATAAACCCAGGAGGGACCTCCATGTTTGAACCCATTGGAGGTTCGGCCCCCAAATATACAGGGAAAAATGTTATTAACCCACTGGCAGCTATCTGTGCAGGAGCCATGATGCTGGAACATTTGGGAGAAGAAGAAGGAGCGAAGAGGATAGAGGAGGCGGTAATTAAGGTGGTAAGGGATCATCTAAAAAGTCTTTCTGCAGGGAAGATGGGTTATACCACCGAAGAGGTGGGAGACTTAGTAGCCCATTACGTAAAGGAGCCTCTTCCTTAATTTAAAAGGAGGTAATGGTTGATGAGTCTATGGGTTGTCTCCAAGGAAAAGTTTGATATAGTTAGGAGAAAAATAGTTGATTTAGAGATTTATTTCTATGGGAAGAGGAGATTTTGAGAACGACTCTCTCCCTGAACAGAAGGAGGAGGCTTATCTGACAATGCTGGAGAAAATCAATAGAGGTGTTCGTGATAGAGCCTATGCTTACTCTGGGGATTTGAAAGTGCCAGGTCCTGAGAGTGTGTATAATAAAAATTACTTTGAGGAATTCCATGCCTGCAGAGGGGCTAAAGGGGAAGAAGGAGTGGGATTGGTTGGTCGAGATACTTCTTAATTCTTTTTCTTTCTACTCAGGATGAATCCCTATGAAGAGAGTAACAAGGAAAGTATTCTTGAATTCTCCTGAAGAGGCACTGAATCTCTGGGGTAAAAGAGATGAATTCTTGAGAATAATGGAGGAAGAATTTAACATTAAGATAATCGGAAGAGATAAGGAAGTATCCATCCAAGGTGAAAAAGATAATGTAGATAAAGTATTCCGGGTCATCAATAGATTGCTTAATTCTATAAGGAGAGGGGAGAGACTTGAGGAAGAGGATATAAGAGAGATTTCTTCCCAGGTGAGAGAAAATAGAGAGGAAGAATCTTTACAGAAGATAGAAGTCTACTCTCTAAGGTCGGTAAGACCAAAGAATCCTGCTCAGAGAAGATACATCCAGGCCATCAGGGAGAAGGATATAGTTTTCAGTATAGGTCCGGCAGGAACAGGCAAGACTTACCTAGCTATGGCTATGGCGGTGAATTTCCTAAAAGAGAAAAGAGTTAACCGAGTAATTTTAGTAAGGCCTGCGGTGGAAGCAGGGGAAAAATTAGGGTTTCTCCCTGGTAACCTTTATGAAAAGATTACCCCTTACTTACGACCTCTCTATGATGCTCTGTATGACATGATGGAAGCGGATAGACTTCAGCAGTATCTGGAGAGGGGGATTATAGAAATTGCTCCTTTAGCCTATATGAGAGGAAGAACTTTTAATGATTCTTTTATTGTTTTGGATGAGGCTCAGAATTCCACTTCTGAACAGATGAAGATGTTTCTCACCCGGTTAGGTTTTGATTCTAAAGTGGTAATTACTGGGGATATAACTCAGGTGGACCTCCCCCGAGGTACTACTTCAGGATTGATAGAAGTTCAGGATATACTTAAAGGAATCAAAGGAATTGAGTTTGTTTACTTTACAGAGAAAGATGTGGTAAGGCATCCCTTAGTGCAGGCGATAGTAAGAGCCTATGAACAGAGGAAGAAAAAATGAATACTTCCTCCTCTTGGATACATTCTCTTAAAAGAAGGGTTAGAGTAAAAGGCAAAAGGCTCTGGACAAAGATACAGAGATACTTTACTCACCACAAGAAATTTTTCCTCTGGGTATGGGAAGGGATTTTTTATCTGGGGATTGTGGGGTTGGTATTTCCTCCTGGAAGGGAGGAAGGGATTCTCACGATGGGTTTAAAATTCACTGGCTATGCCCTGATAATTTTCATTCTCTTACTAATTTTCCTCGCCTATCTTTACAAATCTCATCGGGAGATATTTGACTCTCCCCATTTGTTCATTCTCCTTGCTTTAATCTCCTTTGGAGTAATATATCTGTGCAAGGTGATTCTTTCTTTAAATCTGGGTGGGGCTTTACTTCCCGTATCTTTAGCAGGTATGTTAATCACCCCCCTTATAGGTAAAGAGGTTTCTTTTACTGCCATTTTCTTTATCTCTCTGATAGTCTCCTTTTTTAAAGGTTTCCATCTTGACTTCTTGATTTTTTCTCTGATAGGAGGGACGGTTGCTACTCTGGGTTCTCTTTATGTGCGTAGAAGAGTGGACATGGTGAAAGTGGGAGGAATAGTGGGAATATTCAACGCTGTTTTTCTCTTAGGCTGGGGATGGATAAGAAGTGGAAGTGGGGGGGAGATTTTTCGCCAGTCACTCTGGGGACTGAGTAATGGAATAATCTGTTCTATTTTGAGCATAGGAATTTTACCTATCTTAGAGTTTCTCTTCGGTGTGGTTACAGAAGCCAGATTACTGGAATTATGCGATTTAAATTCTCCTCTTTTACGAGACCTAAGAAAAGAGGCTCCCGGCACCTACCAATCTTCCTTGATAGTAGCCAGTTTGGCGGAGAATGCAGCAGAGAAAGTGGGGGCCAATGCTCTATTAGCCAGGGTGGGAGCATATTATCATGATGTAGGGAAATTGAAGAATCCTCTCTATTTCGTAGAAAATCAGACCCCGCAATCCAAAAATATCCACGAGAGGATAAATCCTGCCTTAAGCAGTCTGATACTTACTTCTCATGTTAAAGAAGGAGTAAATCTGGCTAAGAAATATCGTCTCCCCCCTCCTGTTGTGGATATAATAAAACAGCATCACGGCACTACTCTCACCTCTTTCTTTTATCAGAAAGCCAAAAAAAATAATCAGGGGGAAAATGTAAGGGAGGAAGATTTTCGATATCCTGGTCCAAAACCTAAGAGCAAGGAGGCTGCTATAGTAATGTTAGCAGATGCTGTAGAGGCTGCTTCCCGCTCTCTGGAAGAGCCTTCTCCTTCCCGTCTACGAAATCTGGTGGAGAAAGTGATAAAGGAGAAGATTGAAGATGGACAACTGGACGAGGCTCCGCTGACTCTGGGGGAGATTGACCAGATAAAGGAGAGTTTTCTTCAGACTCTAAGTGGGATCTATCATTCCCGGATAGAGTATCCGGAGGAGAAAGAGTAGTTAATGAGTGTAGAAGTGGTAAATCGCCAAAGAAAATATCCTGTGGATACAGAACTTATCCGTAGGTGTTCGGAATGGATTTTAAGGGAGGAGAAAAGGGGGAAAGCAAAGGCTACCGTGGTGCTCACTAATAATCGTAGAATACGCCAGTTAAATAAGAAATTCAGAGGGGAAAATCGGGCCACGGATGTTCTCTCTTTTCCCTGGAAGGAAAAAAATTATTTAGGAGATGTTATAATTTCTATAGAGAAGATAGCCGAAAATGCTAAATTTTATGGCCAAGAGTTTAATGATGAACTCCTCAGGGTTCTAATACATGGATTTTTACATCTATTGGGCGAAGTAGATGAAGGAGAAGTTCAAAGAGAAAATATGGAAAAAAAGCAAGAAAATCTTTTAATGCTTTTTAAAAGGAGGATAGGGATTAATTGGAAGAAATCTCAATTATCGAGTTAATTATTCTCTTCCTTCTACTCTGCCTCTCTGCGCTATTCTCTGGTTCTGAGACTGCTTTCACTGCCTTGAGTAAATTGAAGGTCAAGCAGCTGCAGGAGAAAAGACCCAAGTTAGCACCTCTTTTCTCCCTGTGGTTGGAGGAACCCCATCGCTTGCTTACCACCATACTGGTGGGGAATAATCTGGTGAATATAGGAGCCTCTACCTTAGCTGCCTCTCTGGCCACTCAGTATGCCCAATCTGCAGGGATGAGTAATGCTACTGCAGTAGGAATTTCCTTCGGAGCAATGAGTTTCTTTATTCTGGTATGTGGAGAGATAGCTCCCAAGGTTTATGCTCAACAACATCCGGAAAAATTAAGTGTATTCTCTATACGTTTCCTCAGGGGACTTTCCTACCTGCTTTTACCCGTAGTAAAATTCCTTATTTTCTTCTCTGGGATAATTATAAGAATCCTGGGAGGGAAAATTGGTCGCCCCCAGCCTTTTCTTACTGACCAGGAGATAAGGTCTCTTATTTACACAGCGGAGAAGGAGAAGGTTATTGAAAAAGAAGAGAGGGAGATGATAGAAGGTGTATTTGAGGTGGGGGAAAAGAGGGTGGCTGATATTATGGTGCCCCGAGTGGATATATTTGCTCTGGAGATGGGTACCACTATTAAGGAGGCTATAGAGAGGTTTAAGGAGAGAAAATTTTCCCGTATCCCCGTTTATCGAGATTCCATAGATAATATTATAGGAATTCTCTATGCTAAGGATATTTTAAGCTACGAGACTTTAGAGAAGTTAAACGAGGTGAAGGTGGAAGACTTTCTTAGAAGGCCCATGTTTGTTCCTAAGAGCAAGAAACTGGATGAACTTTTAAAAGACTTTCGTAAGAAGAGGACTCATATTGCCATAGTGGTGGATGAATATGGAGTTACTGCAGGGTTGGTTACTATAGAGGATATATTGGAGGAGATTGTGGGAGAAATAGTGGATGAACATGAGAAGGAAGAGAAGATGTGGGAGGTGACTTCCCCTAATGTGATTGTGGTGGATGCAAAATTGAGCATTGAAGAAGCAAATGAAAAACTGGGGTTGAATCTGCCTGAGGAGGAGGTAGAGACTATAGGGGGAATTATAATGAACCGGTTGGGGAAGGTGCCTGAGAAAGGTGAAATATTAACCTATGGAAATCTTAAATTGATAGTTCTGGATGCAGATGAGAGGAAAGTGAAGAAGGTAAAGATAATAAAAATGAAAGGAGAGAATGAAGAAGGGAAAGCAGATGAGAAGAATCAGAGATAATTTTATAGCTGGACTTCTGGTTTTACTTCCTACTTTGGTAACCTTATGGATTCTTTATTTTATCTTCTCTCACTTAGTGAAATTCTCCTTAAGGATCCTCCCTCCTCGTTTGGAGGAGTATTTCCAGACCGTGCCCTGGAGTTACGGGTTGTGGGTAATTGTAGTAGTTCTGGCAGGAGTGATGGGGATGGCTCTGGTAGGGGTAATCACCAGGAATATAATAGGGAAAAAGTTACTCACCTTTGGAGAAAGAATCCTTTCCAGGATTCCTCTTGTAAGCAGGATTTATCTTACTGTTCAAAGGATAAGTCAGGTTTTTCTGGGAGGACAGAGAGGAATTTTCTTACAGGCGGTTCTGGTGGAGTACCCTCGTAAAGGATTGTATTCAGTAGGATTTGTGACTTCCAGAATGCGTTCTGAGATTTCAGGAGGGAAAAAGGAGACGCTTTTAAATATTTTTATTCCTACCACTCCTAATCCTACCTCTGGATTACTTATAATAGTCCCTGAGAGAGATGTAATTCCCTTAGATATCCGGGTAGAGGAAGCCCTAAGTTTCGTAATCTCTGCAGGGGTGGTTCCCCCTCCCTTAAGGCTCCTTCCTGGGAGCAAGAAAAAATGAGGAGATTTCTCCTGGCAAGTGTTGTTTTTTTGATGTTTGTCTTTACAGTTAAAGGAGAAGAAACTACTGAGAACTTAATTCTCAAAAAGGTAGAGAAGGGGAAAGTGGTTTGGCTTCTTAAAATGAAGAAGAGTATAGAGAAGGAGGGGTTTCTTTCTCTTGAGGGAATAGAGGGGAGGATAGGAGAGAAGGAACTTTATTTTGAGGCAGAGAATGGTTTATACGATAAGGGGAGAGGAATTATCCAGTTGAGAGGGAAAGTGAAGGGTAAGGCAGGGAAGGTGGAATGGGAATCTCCCTTAATGGTGTGGGAAAAGGGAGAAAAGAAAATTTTTTTCCCCCAAGGTTTAATTCTTAAAGAGAAAAACTGGAGATTGAAAGGAGAAAAGGGAGAGTGGGAGATAGAAAAGCAAGTCCTTAAGATGGAAGGAGAAGTACGGTGGGAAAGATATTAATTACCTTTTTAATTTTTTGTTTTCTGGCAGCCCCTTTTCTAAGAGGGGAGATTAAGAGTATCCTTGCAGAGAAGTTCGTTTGGGAGAAGAATGAGGAGAAGATGCTCTTTGAGGGTAAGGTGAAGATAAGCATGGAGAGATTAAGTTTGAAGGCAGACAAGGTTACTCTATGGTGGGAAAAAGACCAACTTAAAGAAGTGAGGGGAGAAGGTGAGGTGGTAGTAAAGTCAGGGTCAATGAGTATAATTACCGGTAAATTTACCTATTCTCCGGAAGATAAAGTAATTCATCTGGAAAGAGGTGTTTCTCTGAGAAGAGAGAATATGACCTTGGAGGGGGAAAGAGGAGTAATTTATGTGGAAGAAGATAAAGTTTATCTGGAAGGAGGAGTGAAGGCGGAGATTCAGTGATGGAACTGGCTGGTGAGAATCTTTTTAAAAGACTGGGCAATAAGGAAGTAATTAAGGGGATTACTATTAGGGTTTTCAAAGGGGAAGTAGTGGGTCTTTTAGGCCCCAATGGAGCGGGGAAGACTACTACTTTTAACATAATGGCAGGAATTCTAAAACCAGAGAAGGGAAAGGTGAGAATGAATGGGAAAGATATTACCTTTCTTCCCCTTTATCTTAGGGCTCGTTTAGGTTTGGGTTATCTACCACAGTATCATACCCTTTTCCTGGGTTTATCCGTAGAAGATAACCTAAAAGCGGTTATGGAGTTTTTCCCTTCTCTTAAGGATGAGGGGAAGATAAAGAAACTTTTAAAAGAAATGGGATTGGAGAAACTAAGGGGAGTGAAGGCTATCCATCTTTCCGAAGGGGAAAAGAGAAGGCTAGAGATTACCCGAGTCCTCTTATTGAATCCGCATTTTTTGCTTTTGGATGAACCCTTTACTGGGATTGACCCTAAGGGAGTGAAGCAGATACAGAAAATAATACTCTCTTTACGTAACCAGGGCTTGGGTATTCTTCTTACCGACCATAATGTAAGGGAAACTTTAAAGATTACCGATAGAGCATACCTCATTTCTCAAGGTGAAGTAATAGCAGAGGGGAGTAAAGAGGAGATACTTTCTCATCCTCAAGCCATAGAGGAATATTTTGGTGAGTCCTTTGAGGAGTAAGGGAGGACTATTCCTTCATTCCTTGGATAATCTCTTAAAGCCTTTCCCCTATGAACTAAGGTCTACCTTCAAAAACTCTTCTACTACTAATGGGTTTGAGAATTATGTGAAAAGTTGGGTAGATAAACTTCTTATCCTAAATTTGGATAGTATCCAGAGAAGGAGACTCTATCAAGTTAAGGAATACATAGAAGGGTATGGGAGTGAACCTTTAAGGGAAAGGAAAAAGAAGTTCTACTCTGCTTACTTCCTTATTCTGAAAGTGAAGGAAGATGCTGTATTTTCTTACCCTGTTCAATATTTAAAGGGCATTGGACCCCGTAAAGCGGAGAGGCTGAAGAAACTGGGCATTCAGACTCTCAAAGATTTTCTCTTCCATTTTCCTCGTCGGTATGAAGATAGAAGTAATTTATGTCTCTTAAGGAATTTGAAGAGAGGAGAGATAACGACAGTAAGGGGAAGGATTCTGGCTGTGGGAGAGGAGAAAACTTTTAAGGGAAGAACAATTACTAAGGCAGTGATTGGAGACGGAACAGGAACTCTTCTTTGTATCTGGTTTGATTATCCACAGATAAAGAATTTTCTTCCTGTAGGAAAGGAAGGAATTTTTACCGGAAGAGTGGAGAAATCTGGAGATTGGCAAATGGTGCATCCAGAGTTTGAAGTAATGGAAGGTAAAGAGGAAATACTTAACATGGGAAGGATAGTACCTTTCTATCCTCTAACTCAGGATTTAACCCAGAGGATGTTTCGTAGTTCGGTAATGAGTATACTGAAGGAGTACTCTTCTTACCTTCTGGACCCCCTTCCCCCTTCTGTTTTGAAAGAGAACTCTTTGATGCCTCTAAGAGAGGCTATCAGGGAGATACATTTCCCTTCTTCTTGGGAAAACTTGAGAAGGGCTAAGGAGAGGTTTTCCTTTGAGGAGTTTTTCCTTTTTCAGATAGCCCTTAAACTTAGAATGGGGAAAGAAATAAAGATAAGAGAGAGGTCGCTTTCGGAAGGGAAAATAATAGAAAAACTTTCTTCTCTTCTTCCTTTCTCTCTTACTCAAGACCAGAAAAGAGTCTTAAGAGAAGTGGAAGAGGATATGAATTCTTCCGGGAAAATGTACCGTCTCCTTCAGGGAGAAGTGGGTTCTGGGAAGACGGTAGTGGCTTTAGGAGCTACCATTATGGCGGTGGAGAAAGGTTGGCAAGTTGCCATTTTAAGTCCAACCTCTATTCTGGCAGAGCAACATTACTTTAATTTCCTGAGATTCCTCGCTCCTCTAAAAATTAAGGTAGAAATACTTACTGGGAGAGAAAAGAAGAACCAGAAGAAAGAAAAGGCAAGAAGCATAAAGGAAGGGAAGGTAGAGGTGATAGTAGGTACTCATGCCCTCATTCAGGAGGGTTTAGAGTTTAAGAACTTAGGGTTAGTAATAATTGATGAGCAACATAAATTTGGAGTGGTTCAGAGGGCGAAGTTAAAAGAAAAAGGAAGGAATCCTCATATTCTGGTAATTTCTGCTACTCCCATACCTCGCACTTTGGCTCTGGCTCTATATGGAGACATGGACATCTCCACCTTAGAGGAACTACCTTCTGGAGAAAGAAAAGTCAAAACTTATTGGGTATCAGGAGAAGAAAGGGAAAAGATAAATAATTTTATAAAGGAGGAACTCTCTAAGGGAAGACAGGTATATTATGTAGTTCCTCGCATAAGGAAAGGAGGAGAGATAAAATCTTTAGAGGAGGTGTGGGGAAGACTGAAAGATACCTTCCCTGAAGTTAATATAGGCTATCTCCATGGACGGATGAAACCGGAGGAGCAAAAGAGAGTAATGGATGATTTCCGGAAGGGAAAAATTCAGATACTTCTTACTACTACCGTGATTGAGGTGGGGATTGATGTCCCTCGGGCTACTCTTATGGTTATAGAGAATGCTGAACGTTTTGGATTATCTCAGTTGCACCAACTTCGAGGTAGAATTGGCAGAGGTTCTCATATCTCCTACTGTTTGCTTATGGGAAACCCCACCACCGAAAAGGGAAGGAAAAGATTGGAGACACTTATACGCACAGAGAGTGGTTTTGAAGTCTCAGAAGAAGATATGAAAATCAGGGGTCCAGGAGAACTTCTGGGTACCCTTCAACATGGATTTGTAGGGTTTAAAGTGGTAAATCTTCTAAAAGATAGGAGAATTTTAGAAAAATCTCGTAAGGTAGCACATAAATTTTTAAGTAAACATCCTCATCTTGAAGGTTATCCCCATATTCTGGAGTTTGTGGAAGAGAGATTCCCGGAATGGAAAAGGGTTTCTGCATAGATTCAGAAAGATATAGGAAAATTTGGGAAAAACAGCCTTTTCATAGATATTTATGAACCTTTACAACACTTTAAGAAAGGAAAGAATATAATATATCAAAAAAGGTAAAAATTTGAGCAGGATAAAGGAGCGCGGTTAATACGGGAATAAAAGAGAGGAGACCTTCTACCTCACAGACTTCAGGAAAGAATAAGATAAAACTCGTTCCTTTAAGGGAACCCCGGATATATTCTCCCTTCCTTACTAAGTAAACATAGGAAGAGAAAGGAGAAGAAAAATCCCACCTGCTTATCTCCTCTCTTCTTCCTCCTTTCTCCAGGAGGATGATAACTCTTTCCTCCTCCACCACAATCACCTTATTCTTCCTTTTAATGGCTACTTTCCCCCATATTCTTTATCTATCACTTACTTATAGGGATAAAAGATATAAAAGAGCAGGGATAGGAAAGCCAGGACCCAACTACCAGGATGAACTTCCTTAACTCTTCCCGAGACCAGTTTCAAAACAGGATAAAAGACAAATCCTGCGGTCATCCCTATTCCCAGGTTGTAGGTGAAGGACATGAGAATGACCACCACAAAGGCAGGAACTGCCTCGGTAAGGTCCTGAAAATTTATCTTGGTCACTGAGGTCATCATTAGGAGTCCTACCACAATGAGAGCAGGACCATAGGCAAAAGGTGGGATAGAGGTGAGGAGAGGAGCAAAGAATAAAGCCAGGAGAAAGAGAAAAGCGGTGACCACAGAAGTAAGACCTGTCCTTCCTCCTTCCTCCACTCCCGCGGCAGATTCAATATAGGCTCCTGTGGTGGTTGTCCCAAGCAATGCCCCCACCACTGTTCCCAGAGCATCTGCCAGCATGGGTTTTTCAATCTCAGGGAAATTTCCTTTCTCATCCAGAAAACCTGCTCTATATCCCACTCCAATCAAGGTTCCCATGGTATCCACAAAGTCCATAATGAAGAGGGTAAGGATTACTGAGAAAAATCCCCAGGTAAGGGCTCCTCTAATATCCAGTTTTAAGAAGATAGGGGCTAAAGATGGAGGTGTGCTTATCACTCTCTCCGGCAGGGGAGCCAGTTTAAAGATAAAGGAGAGGAAGGCAGTTATGAGAATACTTAAGAGTATGGCACCTTTCACCCTCTTAATGAGGAGAAAAACCATTAAAAAGAAGCAGAAAATAGCCAGAAGCACCGTAGGGTCATGAAAGTTTCCTGCTTTTACAGGAGCTCCTGGAATTCCCAGTTTCACTATCCCGGAGGAATTAAGCCCTATAAAAGTGAGGAAAAGACCTATACCCACGGCAAAAGAGTATTTGAGATTCTGAGGGATAGCATTGGCTAACCAGGCACGCAGTCTGAATATGGTAAGGAGAGTGAAGAGTACACCTCCAATGAAGACTGCTCCCAGGGCAGTTTGCCAGGAATATCCCATAATCTTTACCACTGTGAAGGCAATAAAGGCATTCTCGCCCATATAGGGAGCCATGGCTATGGGGCGATTGGCGTAAAGACCCACAAATAAGGTAGCAAAAAAGGCAGAGAGGATTGTGGCTACCATGGAGGGCCCCTTAGGGATACCTGCTGCCTCCAGAATAGCGGGATTGACCATTATTATATAAGCCATAGTCACAAAGGTAGTAATTCCCGCTATTACTTCTGTTTTTACATCTGTCCCCTTTTCCCTGAGTTTAAAAAATCTTTCCATCTCCGCCCTCCTTTAGCCTTTTTAATATAGACGTCTTCCTGAATCTCTGTCAAGGATTTCTTCTCTCCCCGTAGTTCGCTTAGTGAAGATAACCTAAACCTCTAAGCCTTTTTAGAATCTCTTCTCCCTTCACCCGGGGAGAAGAAAGGAACTTCCTCCAGACTTCCCTTTCCCAGTTTTGGAGGATACTCTTTAATTCCCTGTATTTATCCTTCCTCAAATTTTTTACATCCTTCTCTTCCTGGGGATCCTGGGTAAGGTCGAAAAGTTGGTAATCTTCTCCCTCTGGTCTTTTTATATGAATGAGTTTCCATCCTTCTTCTCTTACTGAGGAATAGCCAGTCTTTTCCGGGATATTCCCACTCAGGGAAAAGATGTAAGGATGGAGAAAATTCTTCTTCCCCTGGAGAAGGGGTAGTAAACTTACTCCTTCCATAGAGGGTGAATTTATTCCCAACACCTCCAGTATGGTGGGAACTATGTCCAGAGTACTTACCTGCCTTTCTATCTTCTGTGGGGGTAGGTTAGGGAATCTCATTATAAGGGGAACTCTCAAGACCGTATCGTAAGGTTTTTCTCCGTGACAGAAGTAAAGATTGTGTTCCCCTAAGAACTCTCCATGGTCAGCGGTAATAAGAATAAGGGTTCTTTTATAAAACCCCTTTTCCTTAAGCCATCCCAGAAGTCTGGCTATCTGGGCGTCAGTATAGCGGATGCCTCCATCATACAGGGCTACATAATAGGAGGGATTGGTGATACCCTTTTGGGCTAAAAAATTAGGAATTTTTCCCTTTCCCCTTTCATCCTCGGAGATAGGAACTTCTTGCTCCTCTTTGTAAAGAGCATCTTTTAAAAAAATCTGGTCATAGGGTGGAGGAGGACGGTAAGGGACATGCACACTCATGTAATGAAGGTAAACAAAAAAGGGGTTCTTTCCCTTCTTCTCTATCCACCTTATGGCTCTCTGCGTCAATTTATCTGAAGAAAGTTCTCCCTCATCCAGAAAAACATCAAATCCCTTCTCTAATCCCTTTATCTTTCCCACAATTCCATGGTTACTGAAGAAGGCGGTTCTGTATCCCTTCTCTTTCAAAATCTGGGCTACGGTTTTTAAAGAAGGATTTAAGGTAGCCTCCCAGTCATAAACCATATGGGTGGTGGGTAGTGTGGAGGTGAGAATGGAAGGAACGGACAGGAGGGTAACCGTGGAGGGGGATATAGCCTGGGTGAAGAGGATACTCTCCTTACTCAGTTGGTCTATGGTGGGGGAGGTAGGGCGAAGGTATCCATAACAACCCAGGTGGTCCGGACGAAGGGAGTCTATAACTATGAAGACAATATTGAGTTTCTGTCTATTACTTAGCCAGGTAAGGCTTATAGCGAATATAATAAATAATATCCCCGTAAAGATTAATTTCCTTCTCATAAGTTTTGGTTTACAACCTATTATACCAGCGGTAAACTTTTAACAGGATAAAATGTCCGGTAGGCTTTTAAACTTTTTCTTAATTTCTTCTCTTTTCCTTTTAGTGTTTATTACCAAACTCCCTGTTCTTCATCTTCCGTATCATTGGGATGCCTTAGGATTTACCTTTACTCGCTCTTTCTATCTCTACCAGCATACTCTTAATCCCTTCTCCCTTCCCTGGAATTCCGGTCATCCTCCTCTTTTTTACTATCTTCTTACCCTTAGTTGGAAAATCTTTTCCCCTTCTCCCCGGGTTTCCCGTCTTCTCCTTGTTCTCTTTTCTTTTGTGGGAATCTACTTTACCTACCTCCTGGGCAAAGAATCCCTGGGAAGAAGGGGAGGTATTTTCCCTGCCCTTCTCCTTTACCTCTCTCCTCTTTATTTTGCTCAGTCAGGGATTTTAAATCTGGACCTTCCTCTTACTACCTTTGCTCTTATGACCTTCTATTTCTGGAAGAAAAAGAAAAAAATTCCTTTTCTGCTGTCTTCCATCTTTATGGTCTTTACCAAAGAAACCGGGGCGCTGGTTTTACTTTCTCTCTTTTTAGTCTCTTTAGTAGAGAAGAGGAAAATTTTTACGCAGGACTCTTTTCTTACTTTTTTTCCCCTTTCCCTTCTTTCTCTGTGGTATCTCCTGAACTGGTCTCAGACTGGATGGTTCCTTTATCCTCCTCAACTTTCCTATCAGAGAAGATGGCTTCTGGGTAAGGCTTTCTACTTTTCTCTCTGGGAAAGAACAGGTAATTTATTCTCTCAGCACTACCATTTTCTCCTTTCTTCCTTTCTTCTCCTTTCCTTCTTCCCCTTCCAGAGAATACGGAAAGATAAAAATCCCTTCCCCAGGATAATCCTGTGGGGTGCCTCTTCCCTTTTTCTCTATCTTCTTTTTAAGTTTTCCTTCCTTTTCCCTTTATTTCTGGTTTGGATTATCTATGCTTTTAAAGAAGGAAAGGGGCAAAACCTTTCCTATCTTGTTCTTCTTCTGGTTAACCTGATTTTCTACTCTCTCTTTTCCCCTTTCCTTCCCCGTTATATGCTCCTCCTTTATCCTTTCTATTTCCTTCTGTCCTTTGAAAGTTTGAAAGAATGGTTTCCCCAGAGAAGACATCAGGCTCTATTTTCTTTACTTTTAGCAGTACTATTCATCTTCCACTGGTGGGGAGAAAGGAACCCAGAAGGAGAGGGCAGTGGAGCTCTTCTGGAGAGTAATCTGGAATATATAGATATGGTGAGGACTCATCAGGAAGCCTGCCAATTTATAGAAGAAAACTTCCCCCAGGCAGTTATTCTTACCGACTGGCCTCAAGTAATAGAGTTAAGTTTTCCTTATGCTGGGTATGTGAATTCCCCTCTCCAGACCTTCTATGTAGAGACATGGAAAGGAGAGAAATTCCAAATCCTCTATTACTCTCCTCAATCTCCTCATGCTCACCGGTTAAGAGAGATAGTGAAGGAATTTTCTCTTCATCCGGTAAAAATTTTCCAGAGGCAGGGAAAGAAGGCAGTAATTTATCTACCCCAAAAATCACAAGAATCTGTTAAAACCAAGGAAAAGGCTAAGGAGACTTAGGAAATAATGTTCTCCTTGTGAAAATATCCCACCCGTATTAAACTATAAAGGATGAATTATAGAAGAAAAAATTGGAAAAAACTCTGGATAGGTTTTATAGGAGGAGTACTGAGTGCTTCTGTAATTGCTTTGGTAATTGGGCTCCTCTCTTTTGGAATTGAGGCAGTCCTCAGAAAACTCTATCATCCCTCCACCCACCTGTGGTGGTTTGTAATCCTGGCTACATTTCTAATTTCTCTGGGTGGAATTTTAGGAATTCTATGGGGGGTGGGGAGATTTTTCTTTACTTCTGAAAAAAAGAAAAAGTAAGTTCTTCC
>CAZSGC010000033.1:0-15254 GCA_964606225.1 uncultured bacterium
AAGGATATTTATCTTTATATAAACAGTCCCGGTGGATACGCTACTTCAGGTCTGGCTATTTACGATACCATGCAATTCATCCGTCCCGATGTTTCCACTATTTGCATTGGACAGGCAGCCAGTGCTGCTGCCTTGCTTCTGGCTGCAGGGGCGAAAGGTAAAAGGCTGGCTCTCCCTAATACACGTATCCTTATCCATCAACCTTCCGGTGCTGTTCAGGGACAGGCTACGGATATAGGAATCCATGCTCAGGAAATTCTGGCTCTAAAGAACAGGATTAACCGTCTTTTTGCCCTCCATACTGGACAACCTATAGAAAAAATTGCCCGGGATACAGAAAGAGATTTTTTCATGAGTCCGGAAGAAGCCAAAGAGTACGGGTTAATAGATGAAATCATTGTTAGTAAGAAAAATTTGCCTTAGTTTATTTCTCCTCCTTCCCCTCTCCCTTCTGAATGCTCAAGACTTAGAGAGGGCAAAAGATCTGTGGGAAAGGGGAGAGTATAAGGAGGCAGGAGAAGTCCTGTGGGAAATTTTGAAGCAACAGCAGGAGGAAATAAAGCATCTTAAAAAAGTTATACATTTCTATTCCCAGGAATTAGAAGAAATCAAAAAGGAAAAAGAGAGAATAGAGAGAAACATAGATAAGGCTTCCGCTAATTTAGAAGCAGCAAGGCTTTTCCGGGAAGGCTGGGGATGGCAACATAAAGGAATTTTTGAAGCCCGGAATGAGAAAGAGAAGAGAGAATATTTGAATAAGGCTATTGAAATTTTCCGTCAGATTGTGTTACGCTATCCATCCGCGGAGAAGGCGGATGATGCTCAGTTTAGAATAGGAAGAATTTATTATGCTTTTCTTAAAAATTATGGGAAAGCGGAGGTAGAGTTGAAAAAACTGGTGGAGAACTACCCGGAGAGTGAATTTGTTAAAGAAGCAAAAGTTATGTTGGAGAAGATAAAATGAAAACTTACTTCCCCTCTATTAAGGACAAAAATTCTATAGAGCGAACTTGGTTTCTTGTAGATGCCACGGGAAAGAGGTTGGGCAGGTTAGCCTCCCGTATTTCCCTTATCCTGCAAGGTAAACATAAACCTACCTATACTCCCTATCTGGATATGGGAGACTATGTAGTGGTAGTGAACGCTGAGAAGGTGGAACTGAGCGGAGATAAACTGAAGAAGAAAAAGTATTATCGTCATAGTGGATATATTGGGGGTTTGAAAGTAACCACAGCAGAAGAACTCCTGATGAGAAAACCAGAGGAACTCATAATCCGGGCAGTAAAAGGTATGCTTCCCAAAACCTCCTTAGGGAGAAGAATGCTTAAAAAACTTAAAGTATATCGAGGGGGAGAACACCCTCATAGAGAGAGAGAACTTAAAGAATTGAGTATCTGAGGGAGGTAAATGAAGTATTACTCCACAGGTAGAAGAAAAGAGGCGGTAGCCAGAGTATGGCTGGAACCGGGGGAAGGAGAAATAATTGTAAACAACAAACCATTGGAGGAGTACTTTCCCCGCATGGACCATCAAATTCAGATAAAAGAGCCTTTTGCCGTCACTGGGACTCTTGGTAAGTTCAAGGTTAAAGCGGTAGTTAAAGGAGGGGGTATCTCTGGGCAGGCAGGAGCTCTTCATCTGGGAATAGCCAGGGCTTTGGTAGAGGCGGAAGAAAAATATAAGGAGATACTTAAGAAAAAAGGACTTTTAAAAAGGGATCCCCGAATGAAAGAACGGAGGAAATATGGCCTTCGAAAGGCTCGAAAAGCAAGGCAATACTCCAAAAGATAGGTTCAGCATACATCAGGTAAGAATACTGGGGCAAACTTTACGTATTCGTTCGGATAAGGAAGCAGAAGACCTTCAAGAGTTAATAGATTTTATCGAAAAGAAATACCGGGAAAGGGAGGAGATTTCTTCTTTCCAAAAGTTATTAATGGTAACCTTAGAGATTGCCGATGAATTGATACAAGAGAGAAAAAGAAATCAGGAATGGGAAGAGAGATTAGATTCTCTTCTTGCCCTCTTTCCTGAGTAAAATTTTACCCTCCACTTTTTAGGAAATCTTCCCACTTCTGCTATAATCAGGACATGGAACTGAAGGCAGGAGAAGTAGTAATCCTACAGGATAAACGAGGTAAAAAATACCCTCTTCTATTAAAGAAGGGAGAAGTTTTTCATACTCATCTGGGTGCCATCTCTCATGCCCAAATTATAGGTAAAAGGGAAGGAGAGAAGATCGTTACCTCTTCAGGGAACATTTTCTATATCTTCCGTCCCACCCTTATGGAGCATATAATGTCTATGAAAAGAAAGTCTGCCCTAATCTACCCCAAGGACTCTGGCATTATCTGGATGTGGGCGGATATCTTTCCAGGGGCTTTAGTAGTAGAAGGAGGGGTGGGTTCAGGGGCTCTTCTCTTATCTTTAATTCGTGCTGTAGGAAAAGAAGGCAAAATCGTCTCTTATGAGAAACGCCAGGATATGCTGGATTTAGCCAAAGAGAACATCTCTCTCTTTTACGGTTCCTTACCACCTAACCTGATACTTAAAGAGGCGGATATTTATGAAGGTATCGAAGAGAAGGATGTGGATAGAATAATCTTGGATGTACCGGAACCATGGAGGGTGGTACCTCACGCCAGTAAAGCCCTTAAAGGTGGGGGAATTATCCTATCCTATGTTCCTACTATATTACAGGCTTCCCGATTTTACTTGGAACTGGAGAATTCTCTCTTTACCCAAATAACCCTCTGGGAAGTCTTACTGCGTCCCTGGCAGGTGCAGAAAGAAAGCGTTAGACCTTATCAGAGGATTGTGGGGCATACAGGATTCCTGGTCCTGGGAAGAAAAGTTCTAAGGAGGTAAGTTATGCTTATTATTGGAGAGAAGATCAATTCATCAAGTAGGAAGGTGGCAGAAGCCATCAGGAAGAGGGATTCACAATTTATACTGGGTTTAGCCCGGAAACAAAAAGAAGCAGGAGCGGACTTTATAGATGTAAATGCGGGCACTTTGATGGAGAAAGAAAAAGAATCTATGGAATGGTTAGTTCGTACCATCCAAGAGGCGCTGGAAGTACCTCTTTCCATAGACTCTCCTAACCCGGAAGTTTTAAGGAGAGGGTTAGAACTGCATAAAGGTAAGGCTTTTCTTAATTCTCTTACTGGAGAGAAAGATAGGATGGAGAGTGTCCTTCCTTTAATTTTAGAGTTTAGACCTCTAATTATTGCTCTGTGCATGGATGAGGGAGGAATCCCTACTCAAGCTGAAGAAAGACTTCTTATTGCTCAAAAAATTACTGAAACTCTCACCTCCCAAGGGGTAGCCGAAGAAGAGATTTTCTTTGACCCTATCATAAGACCGGTAGGCGCAGAACCAGAAGCGGGAAAGGTAGCCCTGGAGACTATCGCTCTTATTAAAGAAAAAATTCCTAGGGTTAAAACCATATGTGGGTTAAGCAACATCTCCTTTGGTCTCCCCATAAGAGGACTCCTTAATTCTGTCTTCTTAGCCTTGGCGATGGGGAAAGGTTTGGATGGAGCAATTTTAGACCCTACAGACAAAAGAATACAGGAAGTCCTAATAGCCTCTGGGGTTCTTACTGCAGAAGACCCCTACTCTTTAAATTACATCCGCGCTTATCGGGAAGGCAGAATAGGTCCTTAAGCAAAGAGATTATATATCCAAATTCCTTACTTCCAGAGCATGAGTCTGGATAAATTCCCTTCTTGGTTGCACCTGGTCTCCCATTAAAATAGTAAAAATCTGGTCTGCAGCAATAGCATCCTCCAGCCTTACCTGCACCAGAACCCTACGAGCAGGGTCCATGGTAGTCTCCCAGAGTTGCTCCGGATTCATCTCTCCCAAACCCTTATATCGCTGTATATTTATCCCCTTTCTCCCCTCTTCCATCACTTCTTTTACCAGTTCAAAGAGGGTCCTGACCGGCTTTTCCTTTTCCTTACTTATAATCAGGAAAATGGGCTCCTCCTGAGGATACAAGTACTCTAAGGGAATCTCTTCCTCCTCCAGCCTTTTTATCAAGGCTCCTATCTGCTTTCCCTCTACAAACTCAATCTCTTCCAGACTTTCTCTTTCCTGAGATTCAAGATCCTCTTGGAGAGCAATCTTTTCCTCTTCACTGTAGAGGAAATACTCTTCCTCGCCAATTCTGATCCAGAACAAAGGGAATTCTCCCTTAGGGTTGCGAAGTTTTAGATACCTCTCCAGTTCCATACCTTTCCGGGTTAGGACAGGTTGAATCCTCTGGATATTCTTAACCGTCTTCCCAATGGTATCTATAACCCTCCCATCTAATATCCGGTCTTTTCTTAACTCTTTGATTTGCACAGATTTTTTCCCTTCCTCCCAGAGAAAATCTTCCAACTCCTCATCACTCTCCAGATACTTGTTTATCTTCCCTTTTCGGATACGGTAAAGAGGGGGCTGGGCGATGTAAACATGTCCCTTCTCTATGATGGGTGCCATTTGGCGATAGAAGAAAGTAAGGAGTAGTGTGCGAATATGGGACCCGTCTACATCTGCATCGGTCATAAGAATTATTCTATGATACCGCAGTTTATTCACATCAAAATCTTCTGCCACGCCTGTTCCCAAGGCGGATATTATAGTTCTTATCTCCTGATTATTTATAATCTTATCCACTCTGGCTTTTTCTACATTGAGGATTTTCCCTTTCAAAGGAAGTATGGCCTGAAACCTTCTATCCCTGGCCTGTTTTGCAGAACCACCTGCAGAGTCACCTTCTACCAGAAAAAGTTCGGACTTCTGGGGATCCTTTTCTGAACAATCTGCCAACTTACCTGGCAAATCTCCAGACTCTAAGGCACTCTTTCTCCTTACCAATTCCCGAGCCTTCCGGGCTGCATTTCTGGCTCGGGCTGCAGTTATACACTTATCCGCTATTTTCCGAGCAATGGAGGGATTCTCTTCTAAAAATTCGCATAACTTCTCGTATACAAAGGATTCCACCAATCCTTTCACTTCACTATTCCCAATCTTGGTCTTTGTTTGACCTTCAAACTGGGGATCCGGAAGTTTTATGCTTATTACTCCTACCAGCCCCTCCCGTATATCGTCCCCACTTACAGAAGGTGAAGAATCCTTTACCAAACCGCTTTTTTTAATGTAATCATTTATTGCCCGGGTAAGACCGCTTTTGAAGCCACTTAAGTGGGTTCCTCCTTCTTGCGTATTTATATTATTGGCAAAAGAATAGAGTATTTCCTGGTAGCCCTGATTATACTGAAGAGCAAACTCTATTATTACCCTGTCTCTTTCACACTCATAGTATATGGGTTTGGGAAACAAAGGTTCCTTGTTCCTGTTTATATACTCCACTAAGGATGCTATTCCTCCTTTAAATCGGAAAGTTTCTTTAATATCACTTCTTTCATCCACAAATTCAATTTTCAATCCCTTATTCAGGAAAGCCAGTTCTCTTACCCGACTAATGATTAAGTCGTGAGAAAACTCTATTCCCTTAAAAATTTCTTTATCCGGGGAAAAGGTAATTCTTGTCCCCGTTTTTTTGCTTTTTCCCAAAACCTGTAAAGGGGTAAGGGGCTTACCACGGGAAAACTTTTGATAATATACCTTACCTTCTCTCTTAATCTCCGCCTCAATCCATTCCGAAAGAGCACACACTACAGAGAGTCCTACTCCATGCAGACCTCCAGATACTTGATATACCTTATGGTCAAACTTACCCCCCGCATGGAGAGTAGTCATCACCACTTCCAGACCTGTCTTTTTTATAGTAGGATGAATATCCACAGGGATTCCTCTTCCATTATCAATAACGGTTATGGAGTTATCCACATGGATTATAACTTTAATCTCCGTGCAGTATCCGGCCATTGCCTCATCTATCGAATTGGCAATTACCTCCTCTACCAACTGATGAAGACCTCTCTCCGAGGTATCCCCTATATACATACTCGGTCTTTTACGTACCGCCTCCAAACCCTCTAAAACTTGAATATTTTTGGAAGTATAGTTATTTTCCATTTCCCACCCTTAAAATTACATCTTTAACTCTTTTTTTTCCCATCACTTCCTTCACCACCCTAAGAATCTCTTCTTTTCTTTGAGAAAGTTCATATAGCCAAATAGGACTATCCACCTCTATGACCATCTTTTTTCTCTTGATTTCTCCCACTATTATATGGTTTCCTATATCTTTTCTTATTTTCTCCTCCAATATTTGGAGAATTTTTTTTCTCTCCCCATACCTCTTTCTTTTCTTTTCTAAACCCTGGATAAATTTTTCTATAAAGCATCCAATTTTTTCTGGCTCTCTTTCCATTATATTTTCATAGGCATAACTACATACAGATAGTTCTCTCCAGCATCTGGTCTTATTAAAGCTGGGTCTAAAGGACCGTTTATTCCCATTATCACTTTTTCTGATTCCATAACTTTAAGTACGTCCAAGATAAAAACAGGGTCAAAGGCTATCTCTAAATCTTCACCATTGTACTCCATCTCTAAATCCTCAGAAGATTCTCCAATTTCCGGAACACGAGTTGTAAGTTTAAGCTTATGGGAAGAGAAAGATAATCTTACAGAGACACCTTTTTCTCTGGTCATTATATAGGCTCTCTTTACCGCCTCTTCAAATAAATTTTTATCTATTTTTCCTTCCCCTTTGAAACTCTTAGGAATTACTTTTTTATAATCGGGAAACTCTCCTTCAATTAGTCTGGTAGTCAAGGTAATTCCAGGCTGGGTAAACTTCATCTGTTTTTCTCCCCAGACTACCTCCACTTCCCCTTCTTCCATAACTCTATTTAATTCCTGTCCCGCTTTAAGGGGAAGAATAGCCTCCATCTCCTGTGAACAGGGAGTAAGTAATTCTTCAGTAATGCAGGATAGTCTCCTCCCATCTGTAGAAACCATACTAATTACTTTTTCATGCGCAGTCATATAAATTCCATTCAACGTGTACCGACTCTCTTCGTGAGAAACAGAAAAGGAAGTTTTTTTAATCATATTTTTTAATTTTTCACTCTCTATTCTTATCTCTTTTCCTTTAACCTCCGGAAATTGAGGAAAATCTTCCGTAGATAAAGAGGATATCTTTACCCATACTTTTTGTCCTTTAATAGTAGTAAAGTTTTCTTCTGAAGATAAACTTATCTCTCCAGAAGGAAATTCTCTTATTAAATCTAATACTCTTTTCCCAGGAAGAGTAATCCCTCCCTCTTCTATTATTTCACTCTTAATCTCTGCAGTAACTCCCACTTCTAAGTCCGTTGCAGAGATATTTAAAATTCCCCCTTTTGCTTCAAATAGATAATAAGAGAGTATGGGAAGAGTTGATCGTGTACTCAGAACTCCCTGGCAGAGGGAAATTCCTCTTAATAAACTATCTTTCTCACACTTAAATTTCATAACTAATCCTCCTATTTCTAAAGTTATCAGGCAGTATAAGTAATAGTATAAGGAGTGAAAATGGGGAAAACTTTCTAAATTTTGTTTTAAAATAACTTAAAAAGATAAAATTTAGTGGATAAATGATTTTTTTAATCCCCATTATGCACTTACTATCTTATTTTTTATTTCTTCTATTAATTCTCTAAAATGTGGTTCCTTTTTTATTTTCTCTTTTATTTTCTCGTAAGCATGAAGGACAGTAGTGTGATCTCTCCCTCCAAAATTTTCTCCAATTTCAGGAAGGGAACAATTTGTCAATTCCCTGCATAAATACATGGCTATCTGACGAGGTATAGTAATACTTTTGATTCTTTTTTTCTGAACCATATCCGAAGGTTTTAATTTAAAGTAATTAACCACTTCTTTCTTAATCTGATCTATAGTTATTAAATTTGTTTTTTCCTTTTTAATAGTGTCTTTTAGAACCTCTTTGGCTAAGGATAAATCCAGAGGAACATTGTTAAGAGAAGAGAAAGCAATAATTTTTATCAAAGCCCCTTCTAAGTCTCTAATATTGGAAGTGATTCCTTCCGCAATATAGTAAAAAACAGAGTCATCTATCAAAAATCCTTTACTCAAAGCCTTCTTCCTCAAAATTGCCACTCGGGTTTCAAAATCAGGGGGTTGAATTTCCACCACCAGACCCCAGTTAAAACGAGAAACTAACCTCTTCTCCACTGTAGGAATTTCGGAAGGAGGACGGTCACCAGAGATTACAATCTGCCTGTGGGAGTCATGTAATTCATTGAAAGTATGGAAGAATTCCTCCTCAGTGCTTTCCTTTCCTGCTATAAAATGAATATCATCGATTAATAGAACATCTACACTGCGATATTTCTTTCTGAATTTACTGGTCTCTTTATTCTGAATGGCCATAATAAGTTGATTGGTGAACTTTTCAGAAGAGGTGTAGTAAACCTTCATATTTGCATAGTGATCTCTAATGTAATGACCTATAGCCTGCATAAGATGCGTTTTTCCTAAACCTACCCCTCCATAGATAAAGAGAGGATTATAGGCTTTCCCAGGAGATTGAGCCACAGCTAAAGAAGCGGCATGAGCAAATCTATTCCCCGGGCCTACTACAAACTCCTCAAAGGTATAAGATGCATTTAAAGAACTTTCAAAATCCAACTCTCCTTGGACGAATTTATAAGAAGGACGAGAGCGATTCCTTTTCCCTTTATTTTTGGAATATATTAATTCCAGATTTACATTATTTTCGGAAACTAACTTTAAACTATCCAAAATGGTTTGAAAATAATTACGTTTCACCCAATCTGCAATAAATTGATGAGGCGCTTCCAGTTTCAAGGTGCGGTTATGAAAAGAAGAAAATTTGAGGGGTTTAAACCATAAATTATACGCATTCTCATCCACCACCCCCTTCAAAACTTCCAGAGTCTTCTCCCAAATACGCCTACCTTCATCTTCAGACATTTCAGCCTCCTTTATCCACAAAAAATCCACAGGATATCAAAATTAAATCTCTATCCTTGGGGTTACCCCTCTTACTAAAAAAATAAGGAAATTTTGAGATATTTTCATCTTGGCTCTTTTTGGATAAAGCACAAGATATCCACAAGTTATCAACACCTTTATTTATAAGCATTTTAGCAGATTAAGGAGGTTAATTTCAATGATAAAATTACCCAAAAAAATTCTTTTTTTACTTCTTCCGGAAAAGGTTAATTTCACTATGTTACCAGAAGCAGGTGTACATCCATTACATTTGTTCTGGTAGGGCCGGTTATAAAAAGATCGTTTAGTTTTTGAAAAAAGGAATATGAATCATTCTCAGACAGGAACTTGAAAGCATCCAGTCCTAATTTTTTTGCCCGCAAAAGGGATTTTCCATCTGCAAAAGCACCTGCTGCATCTGTTGGGCCATCGGTACCATCAGTACCCGCGGAGAGGAAATATATATCAGCGCATCCCGCTATCTGTATGGCAAAAGAGAGGGCAAGTTCCTGGTTCCTCCCCCCCTTCCCCTTACCTCTTACCGTTACCGTAGTTTCTCCTCCTCCTAAGATTAAAAGAGGAGGAGGAAAGGGATTCCCGGAAGTTTTAATCTCTTTGGCTATACCTGCATAAAATTTGGCAATTTCCTTAGCCTCTCCCTGAATACTTGAGGAAAGGATTAAGGTTTTAAAACCTTTCTTCTCACCTTCCTCTTTTATCCGGGAAAGGGCCAGAAAATTGGAGCCCACTATAATATTTTGCACCCGAGAAAAGATTTTCTCCCCCTCCTTAGGTGTCTCCGGGATTTCTCCTCTTAAGCCCTTTTCCATTATTTCCTTTACCGGGTCAGGTATGCGGGTAAACAGGTCATATTTACACAATATATCCACACATTCCTGGTAAGTGGTAGAGTCCGGCACGGTAGGACCAGAGGCAATGGTATCCAGACGGTCTCCCACCACATCGGAGAGAATAAGGGCGAGGACTTGAGCAGGGTAAGCCAGTTCTGCCAATCTTCCTCCTTTTACAGAAGAAAGATGTTTCCTTATAGCGTTAATTTCTTCAATAGTCGCCCCACACTCTAAGAGAAGACGGGTTATTTCCTGCTTATGGGTAAGGTTTATCCCACAACAGGGAGCAGGAAGTAAGGCAGAGCCACCTCCGGAGATGAGAACAATTACCAAGTCTTTCTCTTCTGCTTTCTTAAGTATCTCTATAATTTCTTTAGCTCCGGCCTCTCCTCGCTCATCCGGAACCGGGTGACCAGCCTCATTAACTTTGATCCTCTCCAGTTTAAGAGAGTGCCCATATTTGGTATTAATCACTCCTCCGGAAATTCTATCTCCCAATATCTCCTCCACCGCTTTAGCCATAGGAGCAGAAGCCTTCCCAAAACCTATTACCCAAATCTTTTGGAACTCAGAAAGAGAGATTTTTCCAGAAGGAAGGAAGAGAGTCTCTCCTGTCTTTGGAAAGAATTTCCTTACCGCTTGGTATGGATCTACTGCCTTCAATCCTGCAAAGTATAATTCAGTAAGAATATCGCGATATTCATCTTTCATTTTCCTCCTCCAGGTCGATCACTTTCACATTAGTAATCTTCCTTCCCAGAAAAAGAACAGCCAGGTTATGGAATCTTTCCGGGTCATCGGTTAGAAAAAACTCCTCCCTGCCTTCCCCTCCTTCCAGGCCTAAGCGGGAAAGGAGTTGTTTTAACCGATAAGCCGTGGAGGTAGCAGAGTCTACCAGTCTCACCTCTTCACCCATTTCTTTACTTATCATATCTCTTAAAAGGGGGTAATGGGTACAACCCAAAATGAGAGTATCCACCCCTTTTTCTTTAAAGGGGGAGAGATATCTCTTCAAAACTTGAAGAGTAATGGGATCCTCTATCCAGCCCTCTTCTACAAGAGGGACTAAGAGAGGGGCAGGAAAGGCTATCACTTCCGCTTCGGGAGCCTTCTTCAGGATAGCCTTCTGATAGGCTCCACTTTTGATGGTGGTAGGAGTGGCTATAATACCAATTCTCCTCCCTTCCTTAAGGGCCTCTTCCACGCTGGGCTCAATGACTCCTATCACTGGAAAAGAAAACCTCCTCTTCAATAGTTCTAAAGAAGTGGCAGAAGAGGTATTACAGGCTACTACTAAGGATTTAATTCCTAAGGAGTTTAAAAAAGAGGCAATCTGGAGAGAGAATTTTCTTACCAGACCGGGAGATTTGCTTCCATAGGGTACCCGAGCCAGGTCTCCTACATAAATCAAGTTCTCCTTAGGAAGAAATCTTCTGATTTCCTTAAACACAGTAAGTCCTCCTACTCCAGAGTCAAAAATCCCCACCGGCAAATTCTTAACGTATAAATCCTTCACTGATCTCCAGTTCTCTCTTAAACAAAAGTATAGCCCGACAGATAGCCTGGGCTATCTTTTCCCGATAGTAACTCTTAGATAGAAGACGAGCATCCTTGGGATTAGAGATAAAACCTACCTCTACCAGCACCGAAGGTGCGTGCACCCCTTTAAGAACATAGAACTGGGCAGACTTAACTCCTCTATTGGGAGTGGGAAGAGCAGAGTCAAGGCAATTCTGAATGATTTCTGCTAACCTTATGCTTTCCTTTCGGAACTGAATAAGAGTAAGGTCCTCTACAATGGTAAAGATGGTCTTCCGGTGAGGGTCTTCTAAGGCGATCACCGAATTTTCCAGCATAGCCACCGCCCGGGATAGGTCATCTGTGGCAGGAGAAAGGAAAAAAGTTTCAAAGCCGGTACTGGACTTTCTTATGGAAGCATTACAATGAATGGATAGAAAAAGGTCTGCCCTCCGGGTATTAGCAAATTCCACTCTTTTTCTCAAAGGTAAAAAAATATCTCTTTTTCGGGTTAAAAAAACTTGCAGAGGATAATCTTCCAGGTTCTCCCTGATTCTTAAACATATATCCAGGGTAATATTCTTCTCCTTGATACCTCGCCATCCCACTGCTCCGGGATCTTTTCCCCCATGCCCGGGATCCAAAACCACGGTCCTTATTCTATACTCTTCTCTCTCCGGGAAAATATCTATTACCAGCCGAGGAGGTGCCCTTAAAGAGAATATCCGATAGTGGGAGCAAGGTTTCTCCAGATAGATATCTATCCAGAAGAGACTTCCCTTCTTCCCAGAGATAACCTTCTCTACCAGCCCATCCCCTATTTCCCATTCCCTAAGTGTGCCCTTCCCTCCCTCCAGTTCTACCCTGATTTTTCTCCACCCCTCCTGAGCAGAGTAGGAGGGTTGAGCATCCAAGTCCAGAACCAGACGGGTTTTCTCGGGAGAAGAAGAGTGACGAAGGTTATAGACAGTTACCGGAGAAGAGATCTCACTAAAGGTAAGAACAATCAGGATAGTGAGGAAAAATCTCATTTAAGGAGAAGTGGAGGCGGCGGGAATCGAACCCGCGTCCAGAGAAAGGATCCTGGGAGGCTCTACATGCTTAGTCCGGAAAAAGTCTTCGTCTCCAAACCCCTTCCGGACACCGGGTATGGAGACTATCTCCGGAAGTAATTTCTCCCTCCCCCCTCCGGAGAAAAGGAAGAGGGTATAGCCTGGTTCCCGCTACCTTTTCTCTCCCCCAGGCAGGAGAGAAAGGTATGGCTGCTTTAAGCAGCCAGAGCAACCGCCTCGTTGGCGTTTATGTTCTCGCCAGGTGTTTTTCGAGGCCTCCTGGCAACCTCGGCATGCTCCTACCAGAACCCTTTTCCCTGTCGAATCCCTTCGCCCCCTTATCAAAGAACCCTTTTTTCCTTAAGATACCTGGCTGTTTCTCTCTCCAGGTCTTTTCTCTTTAAGATTTCCCTTTTTTCAAACTTTTTCTTTGCTCGAGCCAAACCTAACTCTACTTTTACCCACGCATCTTTAAAGTATACCTTAAGAGGGATTAATGTCAAGCCACGGCGGGTTAACTTACCTTCTATTCTCCTGATCTCCTGTTTTCGCAGAAGGAGTTTACGCCTCCTCTCGGGAGGAGAAGCAAGCATGGAGGCAGGCTGGTAAGGAGGGATATGGAGATGATAAAGGAATACTTCCCCATCCTCTACCCGGGCAAAGGCATCCTGAATACTTATCCTCCCCTTTCTTAAAGATTTAACTTCATCCCCCTTAAGCATGATACCTGCTTCATAGGTTTCCAGAATTTCAAAATCATAACAGGCTCTTTTATTCTCGGCGATTTTTTTAATCATACCTCTATTTTATAGAGATGGAGGAAGGGAGTAAAGGAGACAATTTCATCACAGAAACTCTTTCCCCAGGAAGATAAACAGAGTAACCTCGGAAAGGAGAAACACAATCCTTTCTTAGTTGAATCCTGAGGAATTAAATTTTACAGATTTTCTTCTGTAAAGAAAATAGGACTGGACCAGATAAAGCGGTTATTTTCCTCTTCCACCCTAACATAATAATAGGAAAAATGAGGAAGTGGAGAAGAGTCTTCTATCTCTTTTTCAAAGAAATTACCTCTATTAGAAAATGAATAAAGGACGGAATTGTTTCTTATTATCTCAATCTTTCGAATCCTACTTTCAGCATAAATCTCTATATAGAAGGAATTTTGGGAGGGGTTTCCTTTTATCACCTCGCCCATCCACTTATCTCCCCATTTAAATTTCAAGATGCTTCTTTGTCCGGTTGTAGCATAGCAACGGCGGTTAAATAAAGCTTCCCATATCTTTTCTCGGGTAAGGGATTCTGCCCATAAACCTGTAAGCCCGTTAAGATATGCTTTCCCTATCCTTAACCAATCCGTTCGTCCAGGATGACCTGCATGGCAATCACTCCCTCCAGTAAAGCCCAATATCCACTTTTTCTTAAGATAATCCTGTGCGGTATGCCCATGATAATCTATACCTGAACGCACCGGCCTCAAAGGTAACGGGTTCTCAGGATACTCTGCGCATCCCCAAATAGAATAAATTTCTATAAGACGGGTTACATCCGGGTCATAGATTCTATTTCCTTTGGCATGTTGATGATAAATTATTAGTCCTTTCAAAGACTTCACTTTCTCTATTACTTCTGGTAAGTGGTGGAAGGAAGAAGGAAGGCGGGAAATATCATAGGGGCGAAAAAGAGGAGCATCCAGGTGAGGGTAATAAATATTGAGGTCTCCATAATTAGGGGGTAGATTAAAAGAGTATTCCTGCCCTAAAATAGTCACAAATTCACCAGGGGTATAAAATTCTTCGGTGGCTTTTTTGATTTCTTCCCAGTCTTCCTCCTCCATATATTGTGCATGGTCTGTCAAAGCACAGAAATCCAATGCTGCCTTTTCTTTACCAAATAGATAATAACTTTTTGCAGACCCTAATCCATCGGAGAGTTTAGAGTGACCATGAAGGTCACCCCAGTAGAGCGAATACTCTTCTTTAACTATGGTAGGATTACTCTTAAAAAGAGTATCGTTTTTCTTTACCAGTATGTACCCTCTTTTTTGGAAAGGTAAGATGAATTGGTGAGGATTCTGGCTGAGTTTAAATTTTTTTAAGCATTCTCCTTTTTCTGAAAGTAATTTGATATTACTTCTAAAAGAATGTGAACAGACATTCCCATACCTATCCAGTAAAAAAACCTTCCCTTTAACTTTTTCTTTGTGGGTGGAGGAAAGAATTACTTCTATCTTTTCTGGAGATGAAGGAAGAACTCTCACCTTAGGACTGTTTTCCACCAAGTAGAATCCAGAGTAAGGTGCTGGGTCATAAGGTAGTTTCACTGCTAAAGTAAACTCAAATTCGCCTTCAAAGTAAGGAGTCTTCGCTCCTTTACTCTGGTGATGAGGAGTGTCTCCATATTTAACTATCACTTCCTCTCCCTTTTTTAGAATTCCTTCTTTTATCCAAATTACCATATGCCTTCCATACCTGGTGACGTAGTAAAAATTTCTCCTCCGAAATAAAGGATGAGAATTTTCATAATTGGAAGGGAGAAGAAGCACTTCGTATTTCACATCAGAGGCAACTTTTACCGTGGTATAACCTTCGCATTCCACAAAGGTCATCTGAGGGCAGGAGAAGGCATAGGGAAATTCAAATCTTATCATCCCTCCAGGAGGAATCTCTCTACCAGATTTAAATCCTATGTTAAAAGAATAATACTCATTACATCGCACTATAGAAGGTGAGATCCAGCCTTCTCCTATTCCTTCTTTAAAGATTTCTCCTCGCATTTAAATTTCCTTCGCTTTATCTTTTTCTTATTTTTAGAATAAGTTCTATGATTTTTTCTCTGGTCTCTTCAAATCTCTGAGGTGGCATATAAGGATTTGTGTAAGGAGAAGGGTCAGGGGGGAGATAGGAGAAAG
>CAZSGC010000034.1:0-9171 GCA_964606225.1 uncultured bacterium
GCAAGTATCTGGTATCAGAAAACTGGTATCAGATATTTGTTCCCTGAAGGCGCCTCGGAGACTACGAGGTTGATAGGCCAGTGGTGTAAGTCCCGTAAGGGATTGAGCCTACTGGTACTAATTCGCCGTGTGGCCTGGCATAATTTTCTTACCAGTATGCAGTTGTCTTAAATTTGGTCCCGTGACCATACCGGAAAGGGAAACACCCGGTAACATTCCGAACCCGGTCGTTAAGCCTTTCCGGGCCGATGGTACTGTTCCGGAGACGGAACGGGAGAGTAGGTTGTCACGGGGCCTTTAAAATTTTTCCCGCAAAAAATTGAGAAATTAAGTTGCACGATAGAATCTTTTCTGGTAAACTCTGTGATTTTATTTTACCTAATAAGGGATTAATAGCAGAAGCGATTCGGAAAAGGAGGAGGTTTAAAAATGGCTGAAGAACTTCAAACTAAGAGTCTGAAATGTGGTAAGCGGATCTATCACTTTAATCTAAAAAGAACAGCAGGGGGAAATAAATACCTGGATATCGTAGAGATAAGACCTCAAGGGGATAGCCGGGAAAAAGACAGAATTGTTATCTTTGAAGATCACATTGACGAGTTTTTAACCACTCTTAATGAGATGGCTTCCACCCTGACGAAAATAGAATGAAAGGAGGTCTCACTCCTCAGATAACAATAAATTGTCCTTCTTTACCCATCCCTTAAAGGTGGTTTCTTTCTCTATGTATTCCACAAGATACCACTGTTTGTGTTGACGAAGGAGTCGAACTTCTGCTCCCAAAGGTAAATAGTAGATGATTTTATTACCGTGATAGAGAGGAGTTTTATCTATTATCACTTCTCCTTTCTTATAGTGATGCGAGGGTAACTTTTCCTTCTTTTTCTCTTCTTCAGGGAATACTTGCTTAGAGAAAGACTGACCTTCCAATATTTGGAGTAAAGCCTTCACTGTTCCTACTTCTCTTTCCCCATACTTCCACAGTCTTTCCTCCAGAACAGGAAGAGCAGATGTATCTCCAATGGAAGCCAGCGCATAAGCACTTTTTTTCTGAAAACGGGGTGCTTTCTTCCAGGAGAGTGCTTCCCTAAGGATAGGAACCGAGACCTCCCTCTCCCCTAATCCCAAGAGTATCTCTGCCAGTTCTACTTTAGTATAGGGATCCGCCCTTTCCATCTCCTTCTTGAGGATGGCAACTATAGATTTCTTATCTTTCAGGAGGGCCACTTCCTTACGAGAAATCTTCCATCCGAAGAATCCTTCCTCCAGAAGAAAATCCAATCCCCATTCTCCTGTAAGAGTAAGTCCTGCGGAAGCAAAAATAGCCTCTCTTTTCACCTGAGCATTACTATCTTCTGTCAGTCGCTCCAGTATCTTCTTGCCCCTCTCCCCTACTCCACCTGCTACAGAAACTACCTTTTTTCTTACTTCCCAGTCAGGGTCCTGGCTGGCCTTCTCCAGAAAGGGAAGGGCATCTTCTTCCAAGTATTTAAGTAAAGATACTGCCTTCTTCCTCACCTCCTTTTCTGAAGAAGAGAGCGCTTCTTCCAGAACTCCCAAAGCCTCCTTATCCTTTAACTCTAAAAGGATAGAAAGGGCAGAGAGTTTTTCTTCCCAGGAATTACTCTTTAATTTATCCCGCCAGTATTTTATCCCCTCCTCCTCTCCCAGTCTGGCAAGAATGGTGTATGCCTCCTCTCTCAGCTCTTCATCTTTCACCGCTGATTTAATATAAAAAAGAGCGTCTCTCTTTCTTCTTCCCCAGAATCCTCTTCTCTTTTTTCTATCTTCTCTTTTAGCAATTTTTCCCAAGGAATCCAGAGCATAAATTTTCAAGTTTTTCTCAGAAGACTTAAGTGCCTCTCCCAAAGCCTTTACTACATCTTCGCCAGAAAATTTACTTAAAGATTTTGCGCAGGCGATTCTTACCTGCTCAGAAGTATAGAAAGACATTAATCCTGAAAAGGAAATCTTTTTAAGAGGAGCCTCTCCCGCCTTACTTTTTCCTCCTCCATACTTTAACCCTTTTATGAGAAGTTTTTTTGCTTCCTCACTCTTTAATTTTTCCAATCCCTTCACTGCAGATATGGCTACAAAAGGATTAGGGCTTCCCATAGCCTCTTTGAGTAAAGACAAACTCTCTTTTCCCGGGATATAGGATAGAAATATTGCTGCATCCATGCTCACCACTTCATCTCCCTTATATAATCCCTCCTTTAAAACCGGGAGTAGGTTCTTCTCCCGGTAACCCAGTAAAATGAGGAATTTTGCTGCATTTACCTTTACCCCGGTATCCGGAAATTTTAAATTTTCTTTAAGGATGGAAATTACCTCTTCCTTTCTTCTCTTCCCGGATAATACCTCATTTATCAGTAACTGTCCGGCATCCCTTCGGGTAGCATATCCATACTTGGGATCGGTGTTTCTTAAAAAGCCAAAGAGTATTTCCTCTAAAAGTTCTTTGTGGTGTCTACCCGTTTTCTGGCAGTAAACTCTATATTTTTCTAAGGCTTCTTTAACCTCTCCTCTGGAAGCAAGAACTTTTATCTCCTCACCTTGGGAGAGAAGAAGAAAGGGAATAAGAAAAAATAAAAATAGAAAATAAAAATTTCTCATCTCCACCTCCCTTCTTACATTATATAATCCTTGTATAATCTCATCAATCTTCTGTATAATCCCTCCATGATTTTCAACCGTCGAATCCCTGCCTGGTTTAGAATTGCCTATTATTACGAATCTCTGGGTGCCTTTTTCTATGGAATTTCCTTTGGTCTGAGCACTTCTTTCTTCAATCTGATGGCCAGAAAAATTGGAATCTCCAGTTGGCTAATTGCCCTTCTTACTTCTTCGGTATTTTTTGGCTCCTTACTTTCCTACCTGTGGCTTAAAGTCTCGGCAAGGTTCAGAAAGATTCACTTTGTGGTCACCATGAAAGGTATAGCCAGAGCCTTGCTCTTCCTCTTCTTATTACCCCGGCATTCTCCCCCCCTCTATGTAACCATCATTTTCTTTTATTGGATTCTGGAGATGGGTTCCAACCCTGCTTACTGGGGAATAATAAAGGAAATTTATCCTGAGAGCCATAGAGGTAAGGCTATGGGATACGTAAGAGTGGAGATGGCTATTGCTATTCTCCTTTCTTCCTATGTAGGAGGATGGCTTCTTGACCGAATAAGTTATCGATTTGTCTTCCCCTTAGGAGCATTTTTTGGGCTAATAGCCCTCAACTTCTTCCGGCGGATTCCTCTAAAAGAATCCGTAAACAAATTTCCAAAAACAGAGGGAAGTGGATACTTTCAGAAGGGATTAGAAATTCTAAAAGAAGATAAAGTCTTCAGTAGAATTTTGCTTGCTTTATTCCTCTTGGGTAGCGGTTATTTGCTCTCTGCTCCCCTATTTCCTGTCTTCTTGGTAGATATCTTGAAAGTAAGTAATTTCACTGCTGGGAAACTAACCGCTCTCTATTCCCTCTTCTGGATTATCTCTTACGGCTGGTGGGGAGAATTTATGGATAAAAAGAAATCTCCTCTCCTTACCTTTCTATTCTCCTCCCCTACCTCTGCCCTTTTTCCTTTCCTTCATTCCATTGCTTTTAACTTATTTCCTGTCTACCTGGCTTACTCCCTTTCTGGACTTCTGGATGGAGGTTTTGAGTTAGGGAGAATGGGGTTAATAACCAGACTGGCTACCAGAGATAAAGTGCAGTTTTACTCTGCAATTGACTACACTCTTATGGGAATAAGAGGAAGTATACTTCCTTTTGTGGGGGTAGGTTTAGCAAAGATTATGGCTTTAAGAGGTGTATTTCTTCTCTCTACTCTCTTAGCAAGTATGGGAATTTACCTGGCTTTCCAAACCTGGAAGTATCAAAAAAGCCTTAACGGAAGGCCAGGATAACACCTTTACTCCACACCTCTTTCAAAGAGGAAACGGGTATTTTCCATAGAATTTTCTTCCCTTCCTTTACTATAAAAAAAGGCTTATCCGTAGTTTCTCCTAAGAGATAGTAGGGTAAGGAATAGGAAGAGAGTAGTGACTCTAATTCCTGTCGATGATAAGGAGGAACTTCCAAGATAAATCCACTGGATTCAGAAAATAACTTTTTATCTTGGGGTAGGTTTTCTTCTATCCCCTGAATATCTATCCCTGCTCCCAAGCAGGGCTCTTTTCTTCCAGAAATCAACATTTCTGCTAAGGCTACTGCCATACCTCCATTGGAGATATCATGACAGGCTCTTACCCATCCTTTATCAATAGCCTCAATTACTGCATAAATAGAATTCCTCTCATATTCCCATCTCACCTGGGGGACATTCTTTCCCAGGGTTTTATAAAGAATTCGGTAATATTCAGAACCACCCAGTTCATCGTATCTCTTCCCCACCAAGTAAATAAGACTTCCTGCTTTCTTAAACTGCATGGTTATGGCTTTACTGTAATCCTTTAGTATCCCCACACAAGCAATAATAGGAGAAGGGTCAATAGCCTTTCCAGACGCAGATTCATTATAAAAACTTACATTGCCCGACACCACAGGAGTAGGAGTCCCTGGATAACCTTTCAACCAGAGATTTTTAGCCGCATCAGATAACCCCCTTACTCCTTCCACAAACTCCCAGAAAGCCTCTCGTTTTTCTGGATTCCCAAAATTGAGGCAGTCGGTAAGACAAGAGGGCGTTGCTCCTACACAGGCTACATTCCTCATAGCCTCCGCTACCGCATTTGCTCCTCCCCAATAGGGACTAATTCGACCGTAAAAGGGATTACCATCCAAAGATAAGGCTATCCCTACTGGAGAACCTATCTCCTCCAGAGGGGCAATAACCCCTGCATCTGCTTCTCCTGGTCTTATTACAGCATTTCCCTGAACTTCGGTATCATAATAACGGAATACATACTCCTTGGAGGCTATATTGGGTGAACCTAAGATTTTTAGTAATACCTCTCCCAGATCTTCAGGAGGTGAATATTCAGGCTCCCTCCACTCCCTTCTTGGTTTCTTAGCCTGACGTTCATAACGGATACCCTGAGCAATCTCTTTTATAGGAGCATCGCAGACGACCTCTCCTTTGAAGCGAATCACATATCGGGAATCTTTTCTACTCCTTCCTATTACCGAGGCTCTTGCTCCTTCATAAATTTTAGGTAGTTCCCAGTGTTGATTGTAAATCTGAAGCACCTCAGGAGTAAACTCATGAGGAACCGCCAGGATATATCTTTCCTGAGTTTCCGCACAGCATATAACTTCGGGCAAAAGATTTTCCATAGCCACATGCACCCTATCTAACTCAATCTCTACCCCAATACCAGTAAAGGCTCCAATTTCTGAGGAAGCACAGGCCAGTCCCGCTCCCCCCAGGTCTTTAAAACCAATTACATATCCTCTTTCTCTTGCTCTTCGCAGTACTTCTTCATTAGCCTTTCTCAAAAGGAGGACATTCTTAAGAAAGGGGTCATGAACCTGAACCGCCCCTTTCTTCTCCTCCTCCTTTTCCTCATCTAGAATTTCGGAAGCAAAGGCTGCCCCTCCAAAACCTGAAGAGTCAGTAGGTTTTCCTACCAGGATTATATCGTAGGGTATTTCTTTAGCCTGAGGAGGTATCCAGGAATGAACTATCTCTTTCTCCTTCACCACCCCTATAGCCACCACATTTACCAGGCAGTTATCATCAAAGGATTCACTGAAATATACATCTCCTCCTATGTTGGGAATACCTAAAGCATTAGCATACTCCCAGATGCCCTGAACTACACCTTCAGCGATCCATTTTGTCCGTTCCCTATTTTTTCCAAAGGGATCTCCAAATCTTAACCCATCTGCCACCGCTACCACCCTTGCTCCCATACAATCCACATCTCTGACAATTCCTCCAATTCCTGTAGCTGCTCCCTCTACCGGTAGCACCTGAGAAGGATGATTATGAGACTCGTGAGAAATAACCACCCCATACCTTTCACCTTTAAATTCGGTGAGGAATATTATCCCTGCATCCTCTACAGGTCCCAAAATAACGTTGGGAGCAGAGGTAGGGAGAAACTTCTCTAAAATCTTTTTACTACTTTTGTAAGAACAATGCTCACTCCACTCCACATTAAAGATATGAAGTTCTACCAGCGTAGGGTCTCTACCAAGGATATCAGCAATTCTTCGGATTTCTTGAGGAGTGAGATTAATTCCTTCTTTACGAAGAAAAGATACTAATTCCCTTTCCGAAAGGTTTCTTACAGGAAGTACTCTTTTAGTTAAGTTAAACTTCTCCAATTTACTTGTCAGTCCTTGGCATAAGCACGTGCCACTTTCTTAATAGCAGAAGCAATAAGATGCATATGTTCCTCTTCTAATGTGGGATAGCAGTGGACAATAAATGTTCTCTCTTCCAGCCAGGCTGCATTCGGGCAGAAAACTTTCTCGTACCTCACAGATTCTGGATTGGTATATTCCTTTGATTCAAAGGGGAAATTAAACCGTCCAAATCCCCGGTGATGTAGAAAGGCTTCCTCTTTATAGGACTGAGGCCAGAACTCTCTCCATGCAGGAACTCCTTCTGCAACTAATGCTTTAAGGAATGTTTTCTTATCGCAGGTAAGTTTATCAAGATTCAGGACTATGGGGAAAACGTAGAATCCGTTAACTTTCTCTTTGTTGTGTACAGGAAGGTAAAGAATCTGGGGGAGGTCTTTGAGTTCATTTATGAGTATTTCGCCATTTCTTCTTCTTCTGGAAAGATTCCAGGTGTCAATTTTTTCCAGTTCTTTTATTCCGATAGCTGATTGCATTTCTGTCATTCGGTAGTTAAAACCTACTCTCCTATGAATATAAGGGAGAGAGCCCTCCATTTCCAGAAGACTCATTCTCTTACTCACATCGTAACCGTGATCTCTGAAAGAACGTGCTTCCCAGGCTATATCTTCGTTATCAGTGATTACTGCTCCACCTTCTCCTCCTGTGGTAAATGTTTTATTCTGACAGAAGGAGAAACATCCTACATCTCCTATTGTCCCTACCTTTTTCCCTTTATACAGTGCACCATGTGCTTCTGCTGCATCTTCTATTACATATAAATTATATTTCTTGGCAATAGCCATTATTTCGTCCATGTCGCAGACATTACCGTAAAGATGCACTGGAATTATGGCTTTAGTCCTTTCAGTAATCTTATTTTCAATATCTTCCGGGTTAATACAGTGGTCTTCCCTGTTAACATCAGCAAATACAGGGATAGCTCCTGCTTGGAGCACACAGAAAGAAGAGGCAATAAAAGTGTAAGGTGTGGTTATAACCTCATCTCCTGGCCCAATGTTTAAAGCACCCAGCGCAGTATGAAGAGCGGAAGTCCCACTACTTGTAGAAATACAGAATTTAACTCCATTCCATTCGGCGAATTTCTTCTCAAACTCCATACCCAAGGGGCCTGTCCAGTAATTCACCTTCCCTGTTTTCAGAGGTTGCATAGCAAATTCGATTGTCTCTTTATCGAACCAGGGCCAGGAAGGAAGGGGTTCCTTTATAACCGGTTCTCCTCCTTCAATTGCCAGTTTTTCATCTCCCATATTCACACCCCCTTTTCTCATTAAAAAACACTTTTTACAGGGAACCTTACTTGGATTTCTCTTTATCCACTTATATGGTGGCGAGACCCAGAGTCGAACTGGGGACGCCCGGCTTTTCAGGCCGGCGCTCTACCACCTGAGCTATCTCGCCACTTGATAACCGTTCCAGATTATACCAAAGGGATTTTTATCCTGTCAATATACTTTGCGCATTTCCCTCTCAGGAGAAAAATTTTGTAAAATGAAGGGAAATTAAATAAAAGGGGTATAAGGAGTTATTCCCATGAGAGCAATTATCCAGAGAGTCAAGACCGCCCAGGTGAAGATTGAAGGGAAGATATATTCCTCTATTAAAAAGGGTTTACTTATCTTTCTGGGGATTGGTAGAGAGGATAAGGAGGAAGAGGTAATTAAGATGGTGGAGAAAATCGTGAACCTGAGGATTTTCCCTGATGAAAGGGGAAAAATGAATCTTTCTTTGAAAGATAAAGGAGGAGAAATCCTGGTGGTTTCTCAATTTACTCTTTATGGGAATACTTCACGGGGAAGAAGACCCTCTTTTGACGAAGCAGCAGCACCTCCCCTGGCTTTAAGGTTATATGAGAAGTTTATAAAGGAGTTAGAAAGGAAAGGTGTATCGGTAAAGACGGGAAAATTTGGAGCCTATATGGAGGTGGAGTTAGTAAACGACGGACCGGTTACCTTTTTTCTGGATACTAAGAACTGGTAATACTTCTTATCTCCCCCTCCCAGGCGGAAATCTCTTCTCTCTCTACCACACCTATCTCCAGCCTATAGGTTACTTCCTCCCCTTTTTTTAGGAAGGGAAGGATACCTTTCTCCTTGAGTTCTTTACGGGGAAGTATCAAACTATTAGCAGGCTCTATGCCTACCGCGTAAACTCCTTCCCCCATCATCTTCCACTCAATAAAATAGGGAAGTACGGACTTAGGATAAATCAGATAAACTCCCATACCTCCTTCTAAGTGAGGATTTATCACTGCCACCTTTACTTTACCTTCAGGATTTTCTTTTAGATTAAGGAAATAGCATCTTTCCTTAAAACCAGGCAAGGGTTTAGTAAAAAGGTAGTATTTTTCTTTCTCTTTTTCTGCTTCTTCATCCCGGGGACGGATCTCTTCCACAGGAGCCAAAAGATAGGAACCTTCATCTATTAAGGGGAAACCCAAGTTTATATGATAAAGTATAAGGTGAGGGGTATCCTGAAATCCTTCATTTCTTACCCTATCCTCAATAAATATTCTCTTCTCTCCTCCTTTAGCCCAGATCTTCCTCTCCAATACCAGGTTTTCTCCAAAAACTTGCGTTTCTCTTACCTCTCCTCTTACCTCCATAATAAAATCGTTCTCTTCCCATCTCTGAATCACAGATACTAACTCCGCTGGTATATGAGAGATAAGTCCGTGGAGTCCATGTTTTTCCCCTTCTTCCTCCGCAGGTGGTCCTACATGTTTAAGCCCACAGGTGACCAGAAGCCCCCCTCCAAAACTTCGTAACCACCCAAAACCTCTGGGGTCAAAAAAGGAAGGATGCACTTCTCCCGTAGAAGAAAACCAAGTCAAAGGTATTCCCCGATAATACGTTCTTCCAATGTCCATT
>CAZSGC010000034.1:9181-14950 GCA_964606225.1 uncultured bacterium
GAAAAGCCCCCCTCCTGTATTCATCTCCACTACCCTTATCCCTTCGCCTCTACCACCCTTAAGGGTGACCTCTCTCAACCCTGCTATCTGCTCTATTCTACCTACTCTTTTTAGAATCTCCTCTGGAGAAAAATTCTTGCCCAGAAACCAGACCATTTCTCACCTCCTTAAAATTTTTTAAAACTCTCTCAGAATTTCCTTGCTATGTCAAGATATTTATGGTATATGATTTCTTTCATGAGAAAACTATTTACCCTTCTTTTTATTCTCTTCTTTCCCCTTATCACCTTTGGGGAGGAGTCTATAAAAATAAAAGCGGAGGAAATCTCCTATCAGGAAAATTTTATTTTAGCGGAAGGAAAAGTAAAGTTGGAATATCAAGATATAAAGGTGTGGGCAGATAAAATCCGTCTGAACCTGAAGAAGAATTTAATTCAGGCTGAAGGTGATATATTTTTTCAAAAAGGCAACCAACAGATAAAGTGTGAGTATCTTCTCTACAATTACCAAAGTGGTAAAGGGGAAGTTAAAAAACTTAAAGAAGGGAAAATACCTCCCTGGTTCTGGAAAGGAGAAAAACTAATACTTTTTTCCCCAGAGAAACTTTTACTTTTAAGAGGAGAATTTACCACCTGTGAAAGGAGACCTCCTCATTATCATTTCACTGCCTCACAGATGGAAATCTATCCGGAAGACCGTATATGGGCAAAAAATGTAGTGTTTTACTTAGGTAAACTTCCTCTTTTCTATCTACCTTTTTACAATGCCCCTTTAAAACCCAAACCTTATGGGCTGGTGGTCTGGGCAGGTAGTTCTAACAGAAAAGGAGTAAGCATCCTTTCCCATTATAACTGGTATCTTAATCCTTGCTGGAGAGGGAGGATTTATCTGGATTGGATTCAAAAAAGGGGGCAAGGAGGGGGGATGGATGTAGATTATTATCACCAAGGGAAAGGTTATCTCTATGCTTATTATTTTAAAGAGAAGGAAAAGTTTTATACCGAATACGAAGAAGATGAGTCCGGAGCCAGAGAAGGGAAAGATAGATTAGAAAGATGGAAGATATATGCGCGAGAACATATAGTGAGGGATAATCAAACTTTTGCTTTTCGTTGGGAGAAGTTATCCGACCCCAATTTTAACCGGGATTTTTATTTTGAAGAGAAGAAGAAGGGCTGGGACACTCCTCCCCTGAGGAGAGAGCCGGAGACCTATCTTTTCTGGGAGAGAAATCAGCCCTTCAGTCTGGCAGGCATTCTTTTTCGGGTGAGAAACAACTACTTTGAAGAAGTTGTAGAGGAAAAACCTACCTTTTATCTCTCCCTTCCCTACCTACCCGTAGGTAATTCTTACTACTCCTTGGATGGAGAAATCTCCTACCTCTCTACAGAACCTATAGGAGACTCTGGTGCCAGAATCTTAACCCACCAGGAACTTGCTTATCCTCTTACTTTCGCCAAAGGAGAATTTATACCTTCCCTTTTCTTGAAGACAGACTTTTACAGTTCAGGTGAAAAAAATTCCCTTAAGGGGAGAGTGACTCCCGGTGTGAAGACTCAGTTTTCTACTATTTATAGATACCCATACTCTCACTTCTATTATCTTCTCCAGCCTCGCCTTTCTCTCCTCTTCCAGCCTGCTCCCTCCATAGACCAGGATAATCTACCCTATTATGAGGATAGGGACCGCCTAAGCAGGGAAGAAATTTTGAATCTCAGTTTAATAAATTTATGGGAAGGTGAAGATAGAGTTCTGGAATGGGACTTAAACGGTGACTGGGACCTGGAGGAAAAAGAATGTGTAGCCATCACTTCTGATTTAAGAGGAAAGATTTCCCCTTCCCGATATCTCTCCCTATACTTCCTTTACTCTCCTCCCACAGAAAATATAGACTTTCTCACTTTGGCAATAAATACGGAAAAAGATAAATGGGAAACCAGAATAAATTACCACTTCTTCCGGGAAAAGAAAGAAGAAAACATAGGTTTTAGATGGAAGTGGCACCCCTCCTCTCTCTGGAATTTACAATGGGAGAATAGATATAATATTAGATATTCTTTTATGGAAGAAAGCAGAATAGAGGTGGAAAAAGTGCTCCATTGCTGGGTAGGTAAATTTTCCTTAAGATGGGAGAAGAAAGAGGGAAGAAAGGGAGAATTTCAGTTTTTAATTTCTTTCAGAATAAGAGGTATCTGAATGAGTTGGGAATTCTGGAAGATGGAAGGGGGAGGAAACGATTTTGTAGTGATAGATAACCGGGAGGATATTATCTTAGAAGAGGAGAAATCTCTCTTAGCCAAAAAGGTCTTGAGAAGAAAATTTGGAGTGGGAGGTGATGGGCTTCTCTTAGTAGAGAAATCTACTAAACTCCCTTTTAAAATGCGAATTTTCAATCCAGATGGGAGTGAACCGGAGATGTGTGGAAATGGAGCCCGGTGTATTGCTCGATTCTCTTACCTCAAAGGGATTGCTCCTTCTCCTATGAGATTTGAAACCAGGGCAGGAATAATAGAAGCAGAGATTATAGGAGAGGAAGTGAAAATTCTTCTTCCTTCACCCGCTTTTTTAAAGGAAGATGTCTCTTTGAGAATAGAAGGTAAGACCTATTCTCTTACCCATGTCCACACAGGTGTCCCTCATGCAGTTTTGGAAGTTTCCGACTTAGAGAAGGTTCCAGTAAACTCTCTGGGAAGAACTATAAGATTTCACCCTCTATTTCAACCAGAAGGGACCAATGTGGATTTTGTAAAATTTATGGATGAACATTCTCTGGCTATGCGGGTATATGAAAGAGGAGTAGAAGAGGAAACTTTATGCTGTGGAACAGGTGCGGTAGCCTGTGCCTATGCAGGCTATTATAAGGGAGTGCTTCAATCTCCGGTAAGAGTTCATACCCGAGGGGGGGAAGTACTTACCGTTTATATGGAAGAGGGGAAGATATATCTACAGGGAAATGCCCGCATAATTTTCCGGGGAGAGTGGGAAGAAAAAGATGAGAAGAAGAACTAAGAGAGTAATCCAGTATGGCACCCACTTTCTTCTGCAGTGTATAGCGGTGATAGGCATTGTGCTTGTAGGTTATGCCCTCCTTTCCCGTCATCATATAAGATGGGACCTTACCCAGAATAAAAGATTTACTTTATCCGAGCAGACCTTAAAAGTGCTAAAGAGTCTGAATAAACCGGTGAAAATCACCGCTTTCTGGAAAGCAGGGACTGTAGAAGCAGAACAGGTAGAAGACCTCCTTCGCCAGTATGCATATCGTTCCAGATATATTCAGTTTGAGGTGGTAGACCCGGATAAGAACCCTGCTCTTACCTCTCAATTTGGAGTAACTGAATATGGAACCACGGTCTTCCAATGTCAGGATAAAAGAAAAGATGTTCCTGAAAGAGATGTCTTTCCCTATACTTTCTCTCCCTTTGGTCCTTCCAGGATGGAGTTTCATGGAGAAAACGCCTTTACCAGTGCCCTCCTGGAGGTTACCTCGGAGGAGAAGAAGGTAATATATTTCCTCACCGGGCATCGGGAGAAAGATATCTACAGTGCGGAACGGGAGGGCTACTCTAAGGTCAGAAATTATTTGGAAAAGGAAAATTTTGAAGTAAGAACCTTGAATTTAGTAGAGAAAGGGGAAATCCCTGAAGATGCAGACACTATTGTTATAGCCGGACCTAAAAGTAACCTGGTGGAGAAGGAAAAGGATTTGCTTATCTCCTTCTGGGAGAAGGGAGGCAATCTCTTAATCCTTGTGGATCCAGGAGTACCTTCAAGTTGGATAGAATTGGTGGAGTCCTTGGGATTGGAAATTAAGCCGGGAATGGTAATTGACCCTGCCAGATGCTATTTCGGAGAAGCAGGAGCCCCTATCCCCGATTATCGTTTCCACACCATTACTGAGGACCTCTCCAAGACTAAAAGCGCCTGTATATTTGCCAGTGCCACAGGAGTGGACAAGAAAGAGGGAGGGGAAGTAATTCTGGAATCCAGTCCTTCTTCCTGGCTGGAGAAAGATTACCTTACCTCCGGCATAAAATTTGACCAGGGAAAGGATGTAAAAGGACCTATTCCCTTAGGAGTGGTAAGGGAAGTAAAGGAAGAGGAGAAAAGTAGCAGAGTAGCCCTCTTCGGGGACTCGGACTTTCCTTCCAATTCTTTGATTGTGGTGCAGGGGAATGTAGACCTCTTTCTTAATACGGTAAACTGGCTGAGTAAAGAGGAAATTAAGATTTCTATCCGTCCCCGGCTTCCAGAAAGAAGAGAAATGAAACTTTCCCGTAAGGAGGCTCTCTTCGTTTATATCACCTCGCTTTACATAATCCCTTTGCTTATCTTCTCAGCCGGGTTTACCGTCTGGTGGAGGAGAAGGTCACTATGAGAAAGTTTCTTCCCACCTATTTTTTACTCCTTCTTTTCCTTGGAGGTCTTCTTTATTACCTCTGGAGTGGCAAAGGAGAAAAAATAGAACCCACCCAAATCTTTAAACTGGATAAAGAAAAAATTAAAGAACTCCTCATCACTTATAAAGAGGAGACTATTCAGGTGAAAAAGGATGGAGAGTGGAAGATTATAAAACCTAAGAAAGTGCCCGCAGACCAAGAGAAAATCAATAATCTAATAGAGAAGTTAGCCAACCTGAATGCCTTAAGAGTCCTGGAGGGGGAAGAGATCTCCAAATATGGATTGGATAAGCCTCCTCTTAAAGTAGCCATAAAAGGAGAGGGGAAAACACATACCCTATGGGTGGGCAATCAATCTCCTGTAAGTTACCAATTCTATGCTCGGAAGGAGGGAGGAGAAAAAATCTATGTGATAAGTGGATATATAGTGGATGATTTCCAGGTCAAACTGGAGGATTTAAGGGAAAAGAAAATAGTCAAATTTGAAAAGGAGGAAGTTAAAAGAGTAGCCTTAGTTTACCCAGACCAGAAAATTGTTATGGAAAAAGAAGAAGGAGAATGGAAGATTACTTCTCCTCTCCAGACTGCAGGGGATAAGTACGAAATTGAAGGGCTTCTTACTACTTTGAAAGACCTGCGGGTAGACAAATTCATCCAGGATGAGGTCAAAGACTTCTCCCCCTATGGACTGGATAAACCCACTTTAAGAGTGGAACTATGGATAGGAGAAGACCTCTCCTACAAAGCCATAAATCTGGGGAAGGAAGAAGACAATCTGGTTTTCCTATCCCGCCAAGGGCTGGATTCGGTCTTTGCCATCAAGAAAGATAGAGCAGAGGACTTAAAGAAAACCTTGTTCCAGTTAAGGAATAAGGTTATGTTAACTTTTGATGTGGACAAAATCCAGAGAATAATTATTAGATATCCAGATAAAGAAATCTCTTTAAAGAAGGAGGAAGATAAATGGAAGATGGAAAAACCAAAAGAAGAGGTGGATGAAGAAAAAGTTCAGGATTTGCTGTGGACGGTGAAAGACCTGGAAGCCTCCTCCTTCATAGTAGAAAAAGCCGAGAACCTTACCCCCTATGGGCTGGATAATCCTCAACTGACCCTGATTTTGAAATCAGAAAAGGAAGAAAAGAAACTCTATCTGGGGAAATTGTTTAAAGAAAAGGGAGAGGAGAGAGTCTATGCAAAGGTGGGAGATAGACCTCAAGTCTTTACTGTTGAGAAATACATTTTAGAAGACCTAAGGTTAACTCCAGAAGATTTTCTCAAAAAGAAGGAAGATTCAGAAGAGTAATATCCTTCTACTTAATTATCTCGGTAACCACTCCTGCTCCTACAGTGCGTCCTCCCTCTCTTATAG
>CAZSGC010000035.1:0-14806 GCA_964606225.1 uncultured bacterium
TGGCTACCTTGAGTTTATCCTCCACCTCCTTTATTTTCAGCCTTTTATTTATTTTTTCTTGAATCTTTTCACTTACACTCTCTATTCCCACCCGAAGCATGTAATAACCCGCTTCCCTCATTCTTTCCATCATCTCTATATTCAGTAATCCCGCATCACACATTGCTTCAAACTTTAAGGAGTTCAACCTTTCCTGACAAATAAGAGAGCATAGGGAAAGGATAAAATCTCTCCTTCCATTGTGGCATTCTTCATCAAAGAATATCCCTTCCATAGATGGATATTTCTCCTTTAAGTAAAGAATCTCTCTCACTACATCCTCAACTTTACGAGGACGCCAGTAAGGCTTTCTATAATAAATATGCCGAGAAACACAGAAATTACAAGACCTTAGGCATCCTCGAGAGGCATAGGCTTGAATCTCTCGGTACTCAGAAGAAGGTTCCCCTGGAAAAGCATATTCAATTCTCTTCACATCTTCGTCTTCAGGCCAAGGTAAGATTTGGATATCCACCAATTCACCAGGAGGATTGGGATGGAGCCCTGGAATAGAGGAAGGCTCCCTGCCCTGAAAAAAATTCAAAAGTGCCATTTCGTATTCCCCCTTCACCACATAATCCACTCCCTTCTCCAATAACCAATCGGGGAAAATAGAAGCATGAGGACCACAAAATATCAGAGTAGTTCCGCAGTTTTTCTTCACCTCTAATCCCACTCTAAGGTCATCCTCTATTGTGCGGGTAGAAGGTTCCATTATTAAGAAGTCAGGATCTTCCTGAGAAAGCAATTCTGAATAAACCAGGGGTGAGCATTTCCTCAAATTTCCATCTATGAATTTAACCTCATGGTCTGTATCCCTTTTAAGAAGGGAAGAAAGGTAAGCCAGTTCCCAAGGATAGTAAGTGAAATGCCTCTCTTCCTCTCTCACTCCTGAAGACCAGCGTGAAGGGGAATGAATTATATAAAATCCGTGAGAATCCCTCCCTATGGAATTTGCTATTACTACTTTACTTGTTTTAGAAATTCCTCGCATAACCTAAATACTCTTTCTCTCTCCTCCTCTAATTTAATCCATACTGGATTCTCCTTTCTCAACCAGATAATCTGTCTACGGGCATAATTCTTGGTCTTCTTCTTTATCTCCTCCTTTGTCTCTTCCTCACTTCGCTTTCCTTTGATAAACTCCACAATTTCCCTATATCCTAAGGAACGCAAACCAGGGGAGTCCTCTGGATATCCTGCTTCCAAGAGTCTCCTCACCTCCCCTACCCAACCCTCTTCCCACATCCTTTCTACTCTCTCCTCAATACGAAGGTAAAGTTCCTTCCTTTCCCTTATCAGAGCCAGAAATAAGGAAGAATACTTTTCTTCCTCTTTTCTTTCTTTTTTCCATAAGGAAAAGGGCTTACCAGTAAGATAAAAAACTTCCAGTCCTCTAATCACTCGAAATTTATCGTGAGGATGTACTTCTCGGGCTCTGGCCGGGTCTATTTCTCTAAGTTTTGCATATAGAAACTCCACCCCTTTCTCCTCGCATTCCTTACGCAACTTTTCTCTTAAAAGAAGTGAACCCCCCGGTCCAGAGAGAATGTTCTCCATAACCGCTTTGATATAAAAACCACATCCTCCTACCAAAAGAGGAATCTTGCCTCTCTGGTAAATATCCTGGATGATTCTCCTGCTGGCTTGAGCAAAAGAGAAGGCATTATACTCTTCTTTAGGGTCCAGAATATCTACCATATAATGTGGGATTCTCTCTCTCCACTCCCGAGAAGGTTTCCCCGTGCCAATATCTAAGAACTTATAGATCTGAACAGAATCTGCGCAGATAATCTCCCCTCCTATTTTCTCCGCTACCTCAATAGAAAGGTCAGTCTTTCCTACTCCTGTAGGACCGGATATCACCAAGAGAGGAATTTTCTCCACAAGAAATAGTTTAAAAAAATTCCTCCGTTCCCGTCAAATATAAGAGAATTTCCCTTGACGGAGAGAACAGACTTTTGATATGCTTTGAGCGTCATGATTGGAAAGAGACTTGGAAGATACAGATTAGAAGATATTATTGGGGAGGGAAGCATGGGGATAGTTTATCGAGCCAGAGATATGACCCAGAATCAACCTGTGGCTATAAAAGTCTTTAGAACTAAGGGATTGAGAAAGGAGAAGAAACTGGAAAATTTTTTGCGTGCAGCAAAATTAACTCTGGTTCTTTCTCATCCTAACCTTATCAAAGGGATTGAGGTGAGCAATCGAAGGAGAATTTATTATCTGGTAATGGAACTGGCTACCAAAGGAAATCTGGCCACCTTGATAGAGGAAAGAGGAAAGATAGAATCCTTAGAGGAGGTATTTAACATTGTCCGTCAGATTGTAAAAGGATTGGATTATATTCACAGGAGAGGAATTATTCACCGAGATATTAAGCCCAGCAATATTTTGCTATTTGAAGATAATGTGGTGAAGATAAGCGATTTTGACCTGTTTTATCCTTCCGGTAAAAAGGAAACTTATCGTTTCAGACCTAAAGGTACTCCCCAGTATATGGCTCCCGAACAGATTCGAGGGGAGAATCTCACCCCAGCCAGTGATATTTACTCCTTAGGAGTTACTATTTATGAGATGCTGGCAGGAAGACCTCCCTATAGGGGAAGCACAGTAGAGGAGGTGATGATTCGGCATCTTAACTTTAAGCCTATGGATGTAAGAGCATATAGCCCTTTTCTCCCTATGGATATTGGGGTAGCAGTTATGAAATGTTTAGAAAAAGAACCTTCTCAGAGATACTCTTCGGTAAGAGAATTCTGGGAGGCTTTTTCCGGTAAGTCAGAACTGTCTTAACACTCTTACATCATTCTCATAAAGCACGCGTATATCCTTTATCCCAAATTTCAGCATAGCCAATCTCTCTACCCCCATACCAAAGGCAAAACCGGAATAAACCTGAGGGTCATAATCTACTGCTTGGAAAACGTGAGGATGCACCATACCCGCGCCTAAAATCTCCAACCACCCTGTTCGCCTGCAGGTAGGGCAACCTCTTCCCTTACAGATAATACAGGATATGGAGACCTCAGCACTTGGTTCAGTGAAGGGAAAATAAGAGGGGAGAAACCTCATCCGGACATCCTTCCCAAAAAAAGCATGGGCAAACTCCTCCAGCGTTCCTTTCAAATCACAAAAAGTAATGTTTCTATCCACAGCCAAACCTTCTATCTGATGAAAGACTGGGAAATGAGAGGCATCAGGATTATCCCTGCGATAGCATCTCCCTGGAGAGACCATTCTAATAGGGGGTTTCATCTTCTCCATTACCCTTATCTGGACAGGAGAGGTTTGAGTTCTCAGTAAATATCCATTTCCCATCTGGAAAGAATCCTGCTGGTCTCTGGCAGGATGGTCAGGGGGGAAATTTAAAGCCTCAAAATTATAATAATCGGTCTCCATCTCTGGACCAGTGAAAACTTGAAATCCCATAGAAGTAAAAATTTCTAATATCTCATCCATCACCTGAGTAAGAGGATGTTTTCTTCCCCGCCAAACCGGGAGGGCAGGAAGAGTAAGGTCATAAACCTCTCTGGACACTTTCCTCTTAAGAACTCGTTCCTTTTCTTCTATAAGGGAAGAGATCTCCCTCTTTATCTCGTTTATCTCTCTCCCTATACGAGGTCTTTCCTCTACGGGGAAAGTGGGAATAGTTTTTATCAGTTGAGTAAGAATCCCTTTCCTTCCTAAGAGTTTAATTCTCAACTCTTCCAGTTGAGAGAGAGAAGAAACCTCTCTTAAGAGAGGCAAATAAGTCTCTTTAATCTCTTTAAGATTTTTATGCATTCAAGAAAGAGAGGCTTTGGCTACCTGAATAAGGTGACGGAACTCCTCGGGAGAGGAGACCGCCATTTCTGCCAGTATTTTACGGTCAAGTTCAATATTAGCCTGTTTCAACCCATGGATAAACTCAGAATAAGTTAACCCATGTTCCCGGACCATAGCATTTATACGCTGAATCCATAGCCTCCGGAATTCTCTCTTTCGCACCTTTCTATCCCGATAACTGTAAGCAAGAGACCTGGCTATGGTCTCTTTTGCCGTACGATAAAGATTTCTTCTTCCTCCCCGATATCCTTTGGTTAAAGAAAATATTTTTCTCTTCTTTTTTCTCTTTATCGTTCCTCTCTTAACACGAGGCATTTTTTTCTCCTTTTATAAGTGAGGCAACAGTCTCTTTACTCGAGGAACTTCACAGGTGGCTAAAATTTCTTTTCTCTTCAATCTCCTCTTCCTCCGAGAATCTTTCTTCCTCAGAAGATGACTCCTCCCGCTTTTATTTCTAATAATTCTATCTCTTCCTGTAGAAGAAAATCTTTTTACTGCTGATTTTTTAGTCTTTAACTTTACCATCTCTATCTGGGAGAAAGAATCATTACCATCTGCCTTCCTTCCATATAAGGGGGCTTCTCCACCTGTGCCTGTTTACCCACCTCATTAAGCACCCGATTAAGGAGATTTCTTCCTCTCTCCAGATATCCTATCTCCGCCCCTCTGAACCTTACTATCACTCTTATCTTATAACTCTCCTCCAAAAATTCTTTAATACTCTCTATCTTCCTCTTCAGGTCATGCTCATTAATAGAAGGGCGAAACTTAACCTCTTTAACTTCCTGAGACTTCTGTCTCTTTCGTGCCTCTTTCTCTCTCTTCTTCTGTTGATATTTAAATTTCCCATAGTCCATAATCCTGCATACAGGAGGAGAAGCAGAAGGTGCTACCTCTACCAAGTCCAAACCTATTTCCCTCGCCAATCTCAATGCCTGAATCACTGGCATAATACCTATCTGCCTACCTTGTGGATCTACCACTCTTACCTCTCTTGCTCTTATTCTTTCATTTACTCTATACTTCTGGAAGGAGAAGACCTCCTTTCGCACTTACTTCCTCAAATTCAGACTATCCAACAGTCGATAATACCTACTCTCATCCACTCTCTTAAGATAATTCAAAAGTGCTCTCCGTCTCCCTACCAGACTTAACAATCCTCTCCGGGAGGCTTTATCCTTTTTAAATTGCTGCAGATGCCGAGAAAGATTATTTATTCTCTCGGTAAGTAAGGCTATCTGCACCTCGGGTGAGCCAGTGTCTTTATCATGCAACCTAAATTTTTCAATAATTTCTCTTTTCCTCTCCGGCGAAATGGGCATATCCTATCCTCCTTCAAGAAGTTCTTGAGTATACCATAACGGGAAGAAAATTTCTAAATTTCCTCTAAAATTCTGCCCGGTTCCCTCTCTCTTATAAGAGAGCGCCCCATTACTATAAAATCTGCTCCTTCCCGAAAAGCCTCCTGGGGTGTAGCCACTCGTCTCTGGTCATTACCAACAATTTCCCCTATCCGTATACCCGGACATATTACTAAGAGAGTCTTTCCTACTTTCTCCTTTATTCTCTTAGCCTCCCATACTGAGGAAACCACACCATCCAATCCTGCATCTTTTGCCATTTTTGCCAGTAATAGAACCTCCTCTGAAAGTGAGGGATAAAAGCCAAAATTCTTTAAGTCTCTCTCTCCCAGACTGGTAAGCACAGTAACTCCCAAGAGTTTCAATCCCTCTTCTTTGTGTCTGACTGCTTCTTGTAAGGCACTTTTACCAGAGAGGATATGTAAAGAGAGAAAATCTACTCCCATTCCTTGGGCAATCTTAACCCCCTCCCCTACTACTCTGGGAATATCCATTAACTTGAGGTCAAGGAAAACTTCTTTCTCTCTCTTTTTTATCCTCTTTATAATTTTCTCTCCAAATCTATAGAAGAGAAATGGACCGATTTTATAGATATTTATATAAGGAGAAAATCGCTCCACTATTTCCTCAGCCTCCTCCATTTTTTCCACATCCAAAGCCAGTATAATTCTTTCTCTATTTTTCATAAATCCTCAGTTGTTCCTCTATCCTCTTAAGAAGATCTAAGGGGTCAAAGGGTTTAGTAATAAAATCATCTGCTCCACTCCGTATTGCCCAGTAATCATCAGATTTCCCACTTTTCTTTGTTACCCCGGTTATTATAATGACAGGAATGGATTTCCATTCCGGAGTCTCTTTAATCATCTTACACAAAGTCAGGCCATCAATTCCCGGAATTTTAATATCCAAAAGTGCCAAATCCACCGGTTTCTTCTTCAGGATACCATAAGCAGTATTTCCATCGTAAGCCACATAATAGGAATACCCTCGAGTCCTAAGCAAGGTAACAATCACGGAGACAAGTTCCCGGTCATCTTCCGCGATTAAAATAATCTTTTTCTTCATTTCCTGGGGAAAAGAGGCGGTCCTTTCCGAACTCTTTTTCCAGAAGGAAGAAGACCCCATTCCTTGGTCTTTTCTAAAGAAAGCCAGGACTCTTCCAGCCCCAATTCCTCTAAAATCCTTAAGGTGCTTGAAGGCATAAACGGGTGGAGTAGAGTGGCTATAATCCTAAGAGATTCCAGAATAGAGTAAAGAGAAGTGGAGAGCCTTTCCTTATCCCCTTCTTTATGAAGCCTCCAAGGAGAAGCCTCCTCTACGTATTGATTGGTTCTTTTGACCAGCCTCCATATTTCTTTTAAGGCTTGTGAGAAGTTTAAATTTTCCATAAAATCTTCCGTATTTTCCCCTACCTCCTTAGCCAGGTTTATCAACTTTTTATCCAGAGCAAGGTAACTTCCTGGGGAAGGAATTATCCATTGAAAGTATTTTTCTATCATGGTAACCGCTCTCCTCACCAGATTCCCCAAATCATTAGCCAGTTCATTGTTGTATCTCTCTCTCATTCCCTCCATGGAAAAATCTCCATCCTGTCCAAAAGCCACATCTCTAAATAGATAATACCTAACCACATCCGCAGGATATTCTTTCAATATCTCTAAGGGCTCAATTATATTTCCTTGAGTGGAGGATATCTTCATCCCTCTAAGGGTCAGAAAACCATGGGCAAAAACTTTCTCCGGTAAAGGTAAATCCAAGGCTTTCAAGAGGGCAGGCCAGATAACACAGTGAAACCGTAGAATATCTTTCCCAATAAAATGGACATCTGCAGGCCAGAAAGTTTTAAATTTCTCCTCATCCTCTCCATAACCAATCCCTGAAATATAATTTATGAGTGCATCTACCCATACATAAACGGTATGTCCTTTCTCACCAGGGAAAGGTATCCCCCATTTTAAACCCTGCCTGGAGATACTTATATCCTGTAGTCCCCCCTCTATTATCTTTAAAACTTCGTTCCTTCGCTCTTCAGGTTCAATAAAAGAAGGCTTGGAGAGGATTAAGTCTTTTAAAAATTTTTGATAGTCAGAGAGACGGAAGAAGTAATTTTCCTCCTTCACCCATTCACACTTTCTTAAATGGATAGGACATTTATTCTCTATAAGGTCTTTTTCTCGATAAAAACTCTCGCAGGAAATACAGTACCATCCCTCATAAGGTCCTTTATACACTACCCCTTTCTTAAATAATCCTTCCAGTACTTTTCTTACCGCTCTTTTATGCTGGGGTGAGGTAGTACGGATAAAGAAATCATAACTAATTCCCAACCTCCTCCAGGTCTCCAGATACACCTCTACCATTCGATCACAGTATTCCTTAGGAGAAAGATTCTCCTTTTTTGCCTGATGGTATATATTAAGAGAATGCTCATCAGAACCAGTGAGGAAGAAAACCCGGTAACCTTGCATTCTTTTAAATCGTGCCAGTATATCTGCTCCCATTACTTCATAGGCGAAACCAATGTGAGGGGGAGAATTGAGATAGGCAATAGCCGTAGTTAGATAAAATTTTTTACTCATGCTCAAGGTTTCTCATAAAGTAGAGAAACAAACAATTCATTGGTAGTCTCTACACCTAATCCTCCCGGTCCTTTGATCCCAAAAGCAAGGGAAAGCTGCTTTACATCCACCTTCTCTGAATTTATCCACTCATTAATGCTATTTTCTAAGAACTTTACTCCATCAGGAGTAGCCGCTCCCATAAAAAGTTTTACCTTAGTCATTCACCTCACCTCCTTTCCTCTTACAGTTCTCTCCACAACTGGGGTTGATTCTTGTGGGAAATCCCTAAGTAATCAAAGGCTTTCGCAGTAGCCACTCTTCCTTGAGGAGTTCTCTTTATGAACCCCTGCTGAACTAAATAAGGCTCATAAACCTCCTCAATGGTACTCTCCTCTTCTCCCACGGCTAAGGCAATAGTTTTTAAGCCCACTGGTCCTCCTCCAAATTCCTTTACAATCACGCTGAGGAGGGTTCTATCCATCTCATCTAAACCAGTTTCATCCACCCCCATCCACTCCATAGCCTCTCTGGCTACCTCACCGTTGATTCTTCCTTTTGCCTTGACCTGAGCAAAATCTCTTACTCTCCTAAGAAGCCTGTTGGCTATCCGGGGAGTCCCTCGAGACCTTTTGGCAATCTCTATAGCCCCTTCCTTATCTAAAGAAATATTAAGAATTTGCGCAGACCTTATCACAATTCTCTCCACCTCTTCTACAGGATAATATCCTATCCGAAAAGTTATACCAAACCGGGCTCTGAGAGGAGAGGTAAGAAGTCCTATCCGAGTAGAGGCACCTACTAAAGTAAAGGGAGGAAGGGATAGTTTAATACTCTTGGCTGAGGGACCTTTCCCCAGAATGATATCCAGTTTGAAATCCTCCATAGCAGGATAAAGAATCTCCTCTACCTGAGGAGTCAACCGGTGGACTTCATCTATAAATAATACATTTCTCTCTTCCAGCCGGGTAAGCAGAGCAGAAAGGTCTACTGGTTTATCAAGCACCGGACCACTGGTAGCCACCAGATTAACTCCCATCTCATGAGAAATTATATAGGCTAAGGTAGTCTTACCTAAACCAGGAGGGCCAAAGAAAAGAATATGGTCCAAAGGGTCGCCTCTTTCTCGCGCCGCCTGAATGAAAATCCGAAGTTGCTCCTTAATATGTTCCTGACCTACAAATTCATCTAAGGTCTTTGGCCTCAAACGAGATTCCAATTCCTTATCTTCAGAGGTCCTTAAAGGAGCAACTACTCTTTCCTTCTTCATCTTACAGTACCTTTAAAGATTCCTTTATCAACTCTTCCAAATTCACTTTTTGGGGTAGATTCTTTTTAGCCTTCTCCACTGCTTTAATAGCCTCCTCCCTCTTACACCCTAAGTTAATCAGAACTTTTACAGCTTCCTGAGTCAGTTCCTCTTTCTCCGGAGAGGGAAGAACCAATCGCCCTTTAAGTTCCAGTAAAATTCGCTGGGCAGTTTTCTTTCCCAGTCCAGGAAGAGAAGAGAGTCTGTCTACATCCATCTCCTCCACAATTTGATAGAAATCCTCCACAGAGACTTGCGAGAGAATCCCCAGAGCCAGGCGGGGTCCTACTCTACTTACAGAGATTAAACTTTTAAACAGTTCCCTCTCTTCCTCCGTAGAGAATCCATAGAGTTGTAAAGAATCTTCTTTAACGTAAAGATAAGTATATAACTCCACCTCCTCACCTATAAGTTTCTTATAAGTGGAAACGGGAACTTCCACTCCATAGCCTATACCATTTACCTCCACTAAAATTTTGGTTAAATCTTTCTTGATTACTTTTCCCCGAATGAAATCAATCAACTTTACCGGTCTTCTCTTTCCAGTTGGAAGTTAAGATATGACAGATGGCAATGCCCAAAGCATCTGCCACATCATCAGGAGAAGGAATCTCTTCTAACCCCAGAAGTCTCTTCACCATGCTCTGCATCTGTTCCTTAGAAGCACGTCCATATCCAGTGACTGCTTGTTTTACCTCCAAAGTGCTGTAAGTAATCACCTCCATACCTTCCCTTAATCCGGTAATAGTTAGAGAACCCACCATCTCTCCTATACGGATGGCTATCCGAGGATTAGAGGATATAAAGGGCTCCTCAATAGCCATAACCTGAGGATGAAATTTACGAATAATCTTCTCCATCCACTGATTAAGAGAGAGTAAATAATCAGGAAAAGTTTTGCCTTTTATTCGGTAAGCACCATAATCCAGAACCTGAAAATTTTCCTTCTCAATTATTCCATAACCGGTTATCTTCAATCCAGGGTCTACTCCTAAAACCACCATTTACTTATTGCCCAACACCGCTTCCAGGATTTCTTCGGGTATATCAAAATTAGCGTATACATTCTGTACATCCGGATGTTCATCCAGTTCATTAACCAGACTCAATACCTGCTCTGCTTTTTCACCTTCCAATCTCACCAGAGTCTCCGGAACCATGGTTATGTCGGCAAAAGTATAATTTATCCCCTTCTCCTTCATGTTATTCTTTATTCTCTGGAAATCTTCCACACGGGTATAGAGAGTAAAAGCACTCTCCTCTTCCTTAATATCCTCTACACCTAACTCTATAGCCAACTCCATAACCTTATCCTCTCCCCATTCTCCCTTATCCAGTTGAATCACTCCCTTCTTGTGAAATTGCCAGGATACACAACCCGTAGAACCTAAGTGACCGCCATGTTTAGCAAAGATATGTTTTATCTCACTGAGAGTCCTGTTCTTGTTATCTGTTTGAATTTCTACCATAACTGCCACTCCTCCAGGAGCATACCCTTCGTAAATTGATTCTTCATAACTCACCCCGGGTAGTTCTCCCGTTCCCTTTTTTATGGCTCTTTCGATATTCTCCTGAGGCATATTGGCTTCCTTTGCTGCTTCAATAGCATTTCTTAAACGAGGATTGTGCTCTGGATTACCTCCTCCCTGTCTGGCGGCTATGGTTATCTCTCTTATCAACTTAGTAAATAACTTGCCTCTTGCTGCATCCATTTTCGCCTTTTTATGCTTTATCTGTGCCCACTTGGAATGACCGCTCATCTTACCTCCTCCCCTTTCCTGGTAAATTTAGTTTTTCTCTCATTTTTCCTCTTTACTGGCTTCCTCGATTATCTTCTTGCTTATATGAGCAGGAACTTCCTCATAATGAGAGAATTCCATACTGAAAATTCCTCTCCCCTGGGTCATGGATTTAAGGTCGGTAGCGTATCGGAAAACCTCCGCCAGAGGGACCAGGGCTTTTATAATACGCATTTCTCCTTCCGTCTCCATAGAAATTATTTTACCTCTACGTGCATTAAGGTCTCCGGTAATATCTCCTACATAATCTTCCGGAGTCCTTATCTCCATCTTCATTATAGGTTCTAAAAGGACAGGCTGGGCCTTTACGTAAGCATTTTTGAAAGCCAAGGAACCGGCTATCTGGAAAGCAATATCGGAGGAATCCACAGGATGGAAACTGCCATCATAGAGAGTAACCTTCACATCTATAACCGGGTAGCCTGCTAAGGGTCCCTTCTTCATAGCCTCTCGAATTCCTTTCTCTACGGCGGGAATAAATCGAGCAGGAATTGCTCCCCCTACGATCTTATTAACAAACTCAAAACCTTTCCCTCTTTCTAAAGGAGACAGTTCAATCCAGGCATCTCCATACTGTCCTCTCCCTCCTGTCTGCCTCTTATATTTACCTTGTGCCTTACTAACTCCTTTTACTGTCTCCCGATAGGGAACTCTGGGTTCTTCAATATTTACATTTACTCCATAACGGGAAAGTTTCTGAATATTCAGGTTAAGTTGCAGTTCTCCCATACCGGAGAGTATAGTTTGTCCAAACTCATGGTTAACTTCTACCCTGAGAGTAGGATCTTCTTGACATATCTTGGTGAGAGCATAACTTATCTTCTCCTCGTCTTTCCTCTCTTTTGGACGAATAGCCAGAGAGAAAATAGGAGTGGGAAATTCTAACTTCTCCAATATTACCGGGCTTTCCAGAGAGCAGAGAGTATCTCCGCTTTTAGTCTCTTTAAGTTTTAAAACCGCCCCAATCTCTCCCACCCCTAATTTGCTTGCTTCTTTCCTCATCTTCCCCTGCAAGGTCAGCAACTGTCCTACCTTCTCTGTCTTGTCCTGGGTAGAGTTTAATACTTCACTCCCAGAAGTGATTTCTCCAGAAAATACCCGAAAAATACTCATATCTCCCAAATGGGGTTCAAAGGTAGACTTGAACACCTGAGCGATAAACTTCCCCCCCTCTCTAACTTCTAATTCTTCACCCTTTACAGTCTTGACCTTTCTTTCCAGAGGAGAAGGGAAATAGTCTATCAGCGCATGGAGAAGTTCTTCCCATCCCTTCTCTTCCCAGGTAGAACCCGGAATCACCAAGGCTACCTTCCCCTGCTTCATAACTTCCTTCAAACCTTGCCTTATCTCTTCCGCAGAGAGTTCTCCTTCTTCCAGATACTTCTCTATCAAAGCATCCTCACTCTCAGCAGCCATCTCTATAATCTTCTCTCTTAACTTCTCTCCTTCCTCTTTAAGAGAAGAAGGTATCTCCTCTTTCCCTCTGCCTTTCCTTGTCAGAACTGAATATAAATCCTTCACCTTCCCATTTTCCAGCCAAGGTAAGTAAAGAGGGAGAAAATCATGTTTAAATTTGTTTTTAAGTTCCTGTAAGATTTTAGAGAAATCCGCTCCTTCCTTATCCAGTTTGTTAATAAACACTAAACAAGGCAAATTTCTATCTCTTATCAAATTCCAGACTCTCTCGGTCTGCACTTCTATACCTGAAGAGGCATCCAGTACCATAACTGCCCCTTCTGAGGCATGAATTCCACTTATCACCTCTCCCAGAAAATCTGGATAACCAGGAGTATCCAGGAAATTAAAAAGGTAACCTTTATATGAAAAGGTAAAGACCTTGTTAATTATGGTAAAGCCTCTATCCAGTTCCTCAGGGGTGTAGTCACAGAACTTAAATATCTCTGTCTTAGGAGGAAACTTATCACCCACTTTGAGATTTTTAAGTATCGTGGCAATAAGAGAACTCTTTCCTGAACTCCCTTGAGAAGCAAATACTACATTACGAATATTTTCTCCTTTAGCCATACTCTCCTCCTTAAATATATCATAATCTCCTACGGTTTAAAATCTAATTCCACAGAGGTCTGCCCTAAAATCTTTCCTAAACTCTCCTTTACCTTTTTCAAATACTCACTAAGGGTAAGTTGTGAATTCTCCCGCAACTCTAACATAAACACACCATGATAATCAATACTTTTGAGGAGTTCAATAAATCGTTTCCAGTCTATCTCTCCTTCACCTAAAAGCAGATGAGCATCGCGTCCCTTAAAAGTATCATGCACATGAAGGTGATTAATTCTCTTTCCCAATACTTCTATACACTCTTCCAAAATCCCTCCTGAATAAGCATGACCAGTATCCACACAAAAACCCAACTCCTCCGGTGTATTCTCCTTAAAGAAGAGTAAATGTTCTATCTTACTACCGATATCCTCAGGGAACATTACCTCTACACTTATCCTTAATCCTAATTGGGAAGAATACTCTAAGAGATTAAGTAAAGAAGAAAGAGAAGCATAGAGTTGTCTTTCTTCTGTCTGAGGAGTAAATCTCCCTCCAGGATGAATAACTCCTATCTCTCCTCCTAAATCTTTCAGTACTTTCAGGCTTTCCTTAATCTCTCTTAATGCCTTCAATCTGGATTCTTTATCTAAGGAATCCAGTCCTTCTGAGAACATAGGAGTGTGTATAGAATAAGGGAAAAGATCCCATTTATTTAAGAGGGTCTTGAGTCTCCTAACTTCTCTGGGATAACGATAAGGAAAATGAAAATAGTCTCTCCCTCTACCCGCCCAAAGTTCCAGATAGTAAAAATCAAAATTAGCCAACTCCTCCAAGCATTCAGTAAGTTTTTTGCTCTCCATAGCAAAGGTAGCCATTCCCACTTTTAACCGATAACCTTCCTTTTCCATTCCTTCCCTCCCTTTTACCATTTACCTGTGGAAGCGTAAGAAAGAATTTCCTCAATGAGTTCTTCATAACTTATCCCCGCTGCCTCAGCCTGAGCAGGAAGGTCAGAGAGAGCAGTAAGCCCAGGAATGGTATTGAGGTCATGGACATAAGGAATATCTTTAGCCACCAGAATATCTACACGGGAAAAACTATGGCAACCCAAAGAGATATGGGCCTTCAGGGCAACTTCCTGGGTTCGTTGATAAAGGAGAGGAGGAAGTCGGGCAGGTATAACAAACTCCGTCAACCCCGGTGTGTATTTAGCCTGATAATCATAGAACTCTTTTCTGGGGACCAGTTCTAATACGGGAAGAGCCCTTAAATTTTCCCCTTCTCCCAGTATCCCTACAGTAACCTCTTTCCCAGCAATATACTTCTCTAAGAAAACTTTACCAAACTCTTCTCTTTCTTTTCGCACTATTTCCCATACCTTCCTTCTCTCTCTCACAATCTCCACTCCGATACTGGAACCTTCACTCACCGGTTTTACTACCACAGGCAATCCTAACCTTTCCGCCTTCCTTTCTACCTCCTCCTTCCCATCCCTCTCCCCTACTTCTTCATAGGGAGGGGTGGGGATATTCTCTCTTTCCCAAATCTTCTTTGAATAAATTTTATTCATGGCTAAAGAAGAAGCCAGAACCCCGCTTCCCGTATAGGGAATACCCATCACTTCTAATAGCCCCTGTACTGTTCCATCCTCCCCAGGTTTACCATGAAGAGCAATAAATACCACCTCTGTCTCCGTTTCTTTAAGACGCCAGGGTAAATTCTCATCCATATCCAGAAAAACCACCTCATAACCTCTTTTCTTCAGAGCCTCACCTACTCTCTTCCCGGAACGAATGGATACCTCCCTCTCTCGGGATTTTCCTCCCATAATCACAGTAACTTTTCGGAATCTCCTCATTTAGCCCTATTATACCGGAAACTTCCTATTAAGGACCTTCAGAAAGA
>CAZSGC010000036.1:0-14805 GCA_964606225.1 uncultured bacterium
CCAATTACCAAAAGGTGCCCAGGAGTTAGGAGGATATATTCCAATTTTTTCCAGCAGGAATTTTACTATTCCTTGGACATTGCTGTAGTTAGGCACAGAAAGGAAAACTCTCCCTTTATTTTTCAGAACCCTCCGGAATTCCTGGACACTCCTGAAAGGGTCTAAAAAATGTTCAAAAGCATCTATACAGAATATCCAATCAAAAGTACCGTCTTGAAAAGGAATATTTTGCCCATCCCCTATGACTAAAGGGAAATCTATCTTCTGAGGAGGAGGGGTAATATCCATGCCCACATATTTCCCTCCTCTTTCTTCTACAAATGAAGAGATATTTCCTCTTCCACATCCTACATCTAAAATCCTTTTTTCTTTTAAATCCACTCCTAAACGGGAGAATATTTCTTCTGCTAACCGGGAATCTATTTTTTCTCTTCCCAGGGGTGAACTGACCATTTCCGGATGTTTACGATAGTAATGTTGCATAATCTGGCAGTACTTTTCCGGAGAGAGGGAGGAGAGTTTTTTCTTTTTCATCCAGTTAACAAATTTCTTTCCCAGCAGTTTTTCAGCCAGAAAAAGAAGTATATCTTTATCCGTCATGTAGACAAATTCATTTTTTATCCCATAAACAGCCAGTCTGTAAGCCAGAAGAGTAAAGAGATTTTTAGGTATATTTTTCTTAAAAAATTTTGTATAGTCCCTTATCCAAATTTTCCTCCTTTCTTCCCCTTTTAGTCTATCTTGGGAAGAGGGTAAGTGTCTGCATCTGGCTGATTCGGCATAATAATTGTTGTAAAACTTGCTGACTCTGTAGGAAAGGTCAAGGTCTTCCGGATAAAAGGTGAAATTTTCTTCATCAGGAGGGATTTTCTCCACCACCTCTTTCCTGTAGGCAGTAAATCCTCCCACTAAGAATTGTGTCCTTCTAATTCCTGATAGTCCAAAGGGTAAAGTCTGAAGACCGGAAAGTCGGAATTTACCACTTCCCGAGTTATATAGAAAGAAAATCTGTCTTAACCAGTATCTTAAACTCCAGCGTGGTATTCTTTCAGTATTTAGGTCATTTCCCATGACTCCTCCTATCTCTTGCCAAGGGAATGTTGCAAAGACTTTAAGTATTTCTTCAATAAAGTTTTTTTCAATTAAAACATCATCGTCAAGAAAAAGCACTATTTCCCCATGAGAATTCCTTACTCCTACATTTTTCTGGTGGGGTAGACCGGGTGAGGTGTGGAGATACCGTATGTTTAAGGAAGGAAAGTGGGAAGTCACTTTTTGGACTTCCTCCTTAATCTTATCCTCGCTGCTATCCACTACTATAACTTCCTGGGGAAGATGAGTTTGAGAGGATATGGATTTTAAACAATTATAGAGTTCTTCAGGTCTGTTGCGGGTAGGAATAATCACTGATAAAGTGTGTTTCTCCTTTCTCACTATCTGGGAGTAAATCCTTTCTATCCTTTCCCATCCCTTTTGGGGAGTAAAATCCTCTTCATATCTTCTCCTGTTTTCTTTCCCTAATTCTTCCCTTTTCTGAGGAGAAGAGTAGAGATTTCTTAAAGCAGTGGCTAAAGAGGAAGGGTCTTCAGGGGGTATGAGAATCCCTTCCTTTTGGTGAGTTAATAGAAAAGGATTTCCTCCCACTCTGGTGGCAATAACGGGTTTTCCCATAGCCATGGCTGTCAGCAGGAACATGGAAATCCCTTCGCTTCGAGAGGGAAGCACTACAATATCTGCATGCAGAAGGTATTTAAGTATTTCCTCTTCCTCCAATGCTCCCAGAAATTTCACCCGTTCTTCCAGTCCTAAGGTTTTCCTTAAGGTGAGGAGAGCATCTCTTTCTTTTCCCTCTCCTGCTATATAGCATTCCCAGGGGAACGAATCTCCTAAGAGGGCTAAACCTTTTAAGAGAATATCAAATCCTTTTACTTTCTCTAATCTGCCACAGGAAAAGATGGTGTATATAGAACTTTTTCTTCTCTCCTTCCTTTGCTTTTTAATCTTGTTTAAAGGGTCTTCTATCCAGTTGGGAGTTATCTCTATCCTGGCCTGCTTCCCAAATATCTCTCTGGCTCTCTCCTTTACGTGAGGAGTAAGAACTGTAATAATACTAAAATCCGCTAAGAGAGAGGTGACCTCTTCCCTCTGACGCCAGGCCCCTTTCCCTTCCAAGGGACCATGTTCAGTGTATATTAAGGGGATTTTGCTTCTTTTACACCAGTAAAGAGTAGGTTTTAGCAGGAAATCCTGTTTATGCTTATGGACAAAAGAGGGATTTTTAATTCTTCGAACCAAAGTTAACAAAAGGATAAAAGCCCATTCTATTATTTTGCTTTTTGCAGGATAGATAAAAGTAAAATTCAACATTTGAAAGAAATGAGGAGAAAACTTTCTTTTCTTTATTCTCTGGTAAAGAAGATAAAGAGGGAAAAGAGGGAGGAGGAGAAAGAGGGTTAGCCTCTCCATTAAATTTAAAATTAGAAAAAAAAGAGAAGGTAAACTGAGGGTTTTAATTTTTGCCTCTCTAAGTTCTTTCATATACTGATTTCTCCTTCCAGGGGGGTAAAAAGAAATTATAATAGGCAGATACCCTTCTTTCTGAGAAGCGATAGCCAGATTGACTATCTGCCTTTCTGCTCCTCCCGAAGGTGCGATTCTCTCCACTACAATCAGATACTTTGTCTTCTTCATTTATCTCCCTGGAAGTATTTTTTAACTTTCCTGTAAATTTTTCTTATACTGAGTGGAAGTAAAGTATAGAGCCACATAAGCCATACTTCCCCTCCCAGGAAAGGATTTTGTCGGAGGCTTGCTCCTAACCATCTTCGAGCTCCCCTGTAATAACCTGCACAGAACATCTTACTTCCCCAGAAGTAGAGCCTGCGGGCATAGGTTTCAGGAGGGACGGGAGAAGGGGGAGGAAGCCTGCCATATTGTTGGAGGTAATCTTTCCCTTTTTCTTTTCTTTCTTCAAAAAATCTTTTTGCCCACAAATAAGATTGAATCTGCTTATTTCTTTTCTTTATGGAAACAGCATGGGGAGTAATTCGATACCTGTACAGCCGCTCAGGAAGAATATCTACTTCATACTTTTCCGCCATTCTTAACCAAAGGTCAAAGTCCTCTGCAGGTTCTAAGATGGTGCGGTATCCTCCCACCTCTTTAAGACAGGATTTTCTCATCATTACCGAGCCATGGAAGAAAGGGTTTTCTCCCGCAAAGAGGATTTCTTTAACTTTACTTTTTCCCGTAATTACAGGGGGGGTATAAAAAACTACCCCTTCTTCATCCATAATTTCTGCAGAGGTCCCCAGAAGAACCACCTCCGGATGTTTTTCCAGGTAAGAGACCTGTTTTTCTAATCTTTCAGGGAGGGAAATATCGTCTGCATCCTGACGAGCAATGTATTTGCCTTGGGATATATTAATAGCCTTGTTAAGTGAGATACTGTATCCCAAATTCTTAGGATTCCTTAACTTCCTGATTCTCCTATCTGAAAATTGATTGATAATCTCCCAGGTATTGTCCGTAGAAGAATCATCAATGATTATGAATTCAAAGTCTTTAAAGGTTTGAGATAAAATACTCTCCATAGCCTCGTATATATAAGAACTGACATTGTAGGCGCTCATCACTACACTCACCAAGGGTATTTTACCTTTTGAAGAATTACTCATAGTTTACTTTCTGGAATATGCACCGGATACGGTCAATAAATAAATTTCTTATTAGAGGGAGGTGAAAGCACCATTCGTTAGTCCTATGCATGGCAAAATAAATTTTTTCCATTTTAAGAGAATAAAAAGCCCTTTTATATTTCTCATAGTTCCATCGATTCAGAGTGAGAAAAGTCTCTATCACCTTCTCCGGGAAAAGAATATGTCCCCATGGTGGCATATATTTTATGGCCTCTTTAATAGTTTTGGTGGGGAAGAGAAGATGTACCCAGGGGATATTGATATAAGGGAAGAGATGATGTCCGTTTTTGCTATAGTAAAGAGGTCCAATGATACACAAAAAGTATCCACCTGGTTTTAATACCCTCTTCACTTCTTTTAGAACTGCTAAAGGATTTTCTACATGTTCTAAGGTTTCCTCACATATTACTATATCAAAGAAAGAAGAAGGGAAAGGGAGACTATTTTCCTCACACTTTTTAAACTGCAAATTTTTAACTCCTCTCTTCTGAGCAAGTAATTTTGCATACTTAAGAGAAGCCCCGTCAATGTCCACACCCACATAGGAAGAGGAAGGAATCTTTTCTGCATAAAAGATTACTTTCCCTCCCACTCCACATCCCAGGTCTAAAATTTTTTTACCCTGGAAGTTTACAAAGTGTTGGTAGAAACTATTATAAAGAAATTCTGCTCTTTTATACTGCCATTCTTGATAAGATTCTAAAGAACCGTCCATAGGAAAATCCGAGGGGGGAGAAAAAAATTGATTGAGATAAAGCAGGAATCTTTCCAGCATCCTTTTTAGATGTATCCTAAGGCTTTAAGCCGTTTTCTGGTCTCCTCATCCATAGAAGTGGAAGAAGGGAGGGGAGATTTCACTCTAACCTTTGTTTTTTCTTTCCACTCTTTTAAAATTTCTCTTAGACGGCTTTTTTCAGGATTATCTTCTCTAATTAAATTATTTTTTTCTTCCGGGTCTTGAGAAAGATTGTAAAACTCATCCTCTCCTTCAGTGTGAGAAATATATTTGAAGTTAAGTGTTCTTATGCAACTTTTTGGACCTCCGTAAAAAGAGGCAGGAAAGGAAGGATTAAATTTAAGGATCTCCTTCATCAACTCACACTGACGGTTATCTGGTGTTTCAGCGAAGGCGAATTTAAATTTATCTGAATCCAGATGCAGGAGAGAGGCACGACTTATATGAGAATATTCTTCTGGGGGTATCTTGCATATCTCCATAATGGTGGGAAATAAGTCATGAATTTGGACTTGAACAGTTATTCTTTTCCCCCCTTCAAAAATTCCTGGGTATCTTATGATTAAAGGTACCTTGATCACGGTATCGTGTAGTCCAAAGGCATGGGAGAAAAGCCCATGTTCTCCATAATAATCTCCATGGTCAGAGGTGATTACCAGGAAAGTTCTATTAAGAAGATTTTCCTTCTCCAAAAATTTTATTAACTTTCCGATTTGATGATCTGCATACTTAATTTCTCTTTGGCAAAGTTCTTTCCATAATTCTATTTCTTCAGGAGGAATTTCTCCCTTCCCGGATATATGCTGAGCAATATATTCCAGCAATTTTTTGTGTTCCCATTTCTTCTGAAGATTCAATAAATTCTTCTTCCACAGTTTCTCCCATAGAGAAAGAGGAGGATAGTGAGGGATATGAGTTTCCATGAGATTCATGAACAGGAAGAAAGGTTTATCTTTTACCTCTTTCAACAGTTCTATAGCCTTATAGATAGTGAGTTCTGCAGAATATCTTATGCCTATCTGATAATTCTCTAAGTTAAGGAGGCGAAGTCCCTTATTGAGGATTCTGAGAGGGAGAAACGAGGGGTAGCGAGGGTCAAAGTTTTTGGCTTCCAGAAACACCCGGAATCCTTTATCCAGTCCCCGGTTTTTACCTACAAAAACGTTGTTAGATAGACCTATGGTTACATATCCATGTTTTTGGAGAATTTCTGCTAAAGTAGGTAGTTTCTCATCTAACCTTCCCGGTGAAGAGTTGTGAAGTTTATGTTCTTTAAGATAAAGACCCGTGAATAAGGAGGTATGGACAGAAGTGGTATTTATAGCAGGAGTAATGGCATTCTCAAAGAGATAACCTGAATAAGCCACTCTATCTATATGTGGTGAGATGAGGGTGGTGGAAGTGTAACAGGAGAGGAAATCCTGACGAAGTGAATCCAGTAATATTACTACAATATGAGGCAAATTCTTCATCCGAATAGCAATTATAACATATACATGGTGAGTTATTGGGTATAGATTAAAAATAACCCAGGGCTTGAAGTTTCCTCTTAAGTTCCTCCTCTTTTGGAGAAGGAGCAGGTTTATAGGACGTTTGAGGAAAGGGGGATTTTTCTTTTAGCCAGTTTTGAAGCCTCTCTTTAAGATGAATTTTTTCTGGGATTTTCTGTTTACTTAAGTCTTGAGTTTCCTCAGGGTCTTTCTCCAGATCGTAAAATTCTTCCTTGCCAGATTGATATTTTATATATTTATACTGGAGGGTTCTTATACAAGTAGCGGGAGTTCCCAATTCTTTTATAGCAAAAGTAGGGTCATATTCGAGGATTTTCTTGATTAAATTTTCTTCTCTTTGGTCAGGCATTTCCGAGAAGGCAAAGGTAAATCTTTCGTCTTCCAACTCCAGAAATGAGGGACGATGGATGTAGGAAGGGAAAGATTCATCAGGGACACCGCATAATTTTAAGATAGTAGGGAAGAGATCATGAAGTTGAACTTGTGTACTTATCTCCTTCCCTCCTTCAAAAACCTCCGGAAATCTTAGGATTAAAGGGACCTTTATTAGGGTATCATAGAGACAAAAAACATGGGAAATTAAGTCGTGTTCTCCATAATTATCTCCATGGTCAGAACAGAGAATAAAGATAGTCTTATCCCATAGTTTATATTTTTTTAGAAAAGAGATCATCCTTCTCAATTCTCTATCCACATAGGCGATTTCCATATCTAATAGTTCTTTAAGTATTTCCCAGTCTTCTTCCTGGAATTTCTCTACGCCCACCATATGTTTAATTCGAGCCTCGAAAAATTTCTTTTCCTCTTTAAACTTAGAGGGAGGAAATGAACTATTAAACAATCTCCTCCGGAGAGGAAGAGGCGGATTATGAGGGAGGTGAGTTTCCATAAGGTTAGCCAGGACAAAAAAAGGAGAGCCCTCCAGGGTGACTTCTTGTATCCACTCTATAATTCTATCCACTATTCTATGGGCAGGAAGTCTCTTCCCTATCTGAAGATGAGGAAGTTTTACTCCTTGCAGGCACTTATTAAAGGCACGGATCCATAGATTAGAAGAATAAACTGACCTAAAGTTTCTCCATTCAAAAAAGACATCAAATCCTCTATTTAAACCTTTAAATCCTCCCACAAAGGGGTTGGCAGAGAATCCTCCTGTAAGGTAAGAGTATCTTTTTAATATCTCTGGCAGAGTAGGGATAGAGGAAGAGAGAAATCCCTCAAAATTGCTTACCTTATGGTCTTTATAATAAAGTCCGGTAAGAAGGGAGGCATGAACAGGGGCAGTATTCATAGAAGGGGAGATGGCATTTTTAAATAACCATCCTTCCTGAGCTACTTCATCCAAACAGGGGGTAGTAAGTTTAGGATATCCATAACAAGAAAGATGATCCCATCTTAGAGAATCCAAGATAAATAAAATTACATTGGGTCTTTTCCTCATAGAAGCCTTCCTAAAGGATTATATCAGATTTCCTATGAAGAGAGGGAATCATCTATCGAAGAGTCTTAATAAATCTGGCCATCTTTGACATAGCCTCATATTTAAATAATTGCTGGAGTAAAAGATTTATCATTACATAAGAAAGAATCCCCATGAAAATCCAGAACAGGAAATTCAAAACAGTTAATTCTTTAAAAAATTGTTTGGAGGAGTAAACTACCCACATCATGGTTAAAGTAGCAAAGAAAGGAAATAATATGGGTTTAATGATTTCCTTTTTTGAGGTGGAGATGATTTTAAAGGAAGCAAAAATAAAAGGGAGGGTTTTAGTGACAAATAGAGAAATTACCACACTTAAAGAGGTTCCTTTAATTCCCCAGAGTTTGGTCAAGGGATAGAGAGTGGTAAAAAAAACGATTAAATGTACCACACTAAGTTTAGTCATTATATCCGGTCTTCCTATACCCCGCATTAAAGAATTTAAGACATTGACCAGAGGTCTTATGAATCCAAGAAGACATAAAATCTGAAACGCTCCCGTCATAGGTATCCATTTTTCTCCTAAGATAAGTCTTACAAACTCAGGAGCCAGTATAAGAAGCCCACCTGCAAAGGGGAAAGAGATAAAGAGAGTTAGTTCTAATATCTCCTTCAGTGCTCTTCTTATTTTCTCTTTACTCTCCTGCAGTTTAGCATAGACAGGGAAAGCCACTTGAGAGACAAGTTGTGCGAACTGAGTAGAAGGTAAAGTCCCCATCCGGAACCCCATTTGATAGAAACCCAAGGGAGTAGCCCCCAGCATTTTACCTACGAAAAATTTATCTCCCTCGGTGAGGAGATACTGCAGGATACTTCCACCCAGTAACCATTTCCCGTAGGAAAAAAGAGACTGCGCTTTAGACAACTCTAATTTAAATTTAGGGACATAAGGAATCATTTTGTAGGAGATAAGAGTACGAACTAAACTTCCTGTAAGCCCTCCATAGACCAGAGCCCAGACGTTTTTCATAATCAATCCAGTGATAACGGCTACCATGAAGTCGGCACTTACTCCACTCATTCGAAAAAGAAAATATTTGTGAAAATCCAGTTCTTTAGCAAAAAATATATATCCAATATTTCGTAGACTATCCACCAGTAAAGAGAGGCTAAAGATTCTGATTATCAAAGTGGCTTGAGGAACATTAAAAAATCGAGAAGCCCAGGGTGCTCCGAAGAAAAGGATTAAAAATAAGAAAGCACTCCTTAATATTCCTACTGTCCAGGCAGTATCTAAGTATTCTTTTGTGCATTCTTTCCTCTGTATTAAAGCCTCCTCAAACCCTGTCTGGGAAAATCTATTTAACAGGCTCATTACCAATCCAGCAATTCCAAATAGACCAAAATCATGAGGAGAAAGAAGTCTTGCTAAAACGATAGTTCTAATAGTCTGAAGCCCACGTTCGGAGAAATTCAAGCCAAAGACCCAAAAACTGCTTTTAATAGCCTTCCTGGAGAGAGACTTCAGGTCTATACTCTTCATGGAAGGAAAAATTATAAATAAGGTTCTATTTCCTCTCTCTTATCTCCTAAATATTGAAGCCATTCTCTGGCTAATTCACAGTAATATTCTATCTTTTCTTCCTTATCTCCTTTCTCCAGATAGGCTAAAGCAGGACACCAGTGGCAGAAAGGAAAAAACTCGCATTCTCTGCAGGGAGAATTTTTCGTGAAGGAGGAATTTCCCAAGGGAAGAAAAAATTGGCGAAAATTCTGAATAAAAGTTTCTTGGCGGAAAGGGAAAGAGGGGGAACGTAAGAGGGTGCAGGGAATAATTTCGCCATAAGGGTCAATGGTGAAGTTCCATTTCCCAATCCCACATCTAAAGAGAGGATTTTCCTTTTTCTTCACCAACAAAGAAAAAGATTTATCTTTTTCTCCCTTCTCTTTACGGATAAATTCCACAATCCTTTCTGGCGGCAGTCTGAAAGTAAGAGGGGTTAAACTCCCATCTAACTTAGGAGCAATCATATATGTCCATTTCCATCTAACATTTAAGTCTTGGGCGAATTTTTTAATTTCTTCTACCTCTTCTATATTTAGAGTCATCAATTTTGTCTTTAGTTGAAAGGGAATATCATACTTTTTAAGGAGTTCAATGCTTGCTAAAGTTTTCTGAAAAGAGCCACGCATCCCCGTAATTTTTTCAAAATTTTCTTGATGAACACTATTGAAGGTGATTTCTATTAAGAAAGGCGGAAATCTTCGGAATATCTCTACTATCTCCTTCTGGAGAAGTTCTCCATTGGTTAGTAAGGTGATGAGAAACCCTCTTTTCTTTGCATGGAGATAAATCTTTAAGAAATCCTCTTTGAGTAAAGGCTCTCCACCGGTGAAAGAAATCCATATAATACCTTCCTGGAAAATAAAATCTAAAAAATTTTCCCACTGTTTAACTTTCCATTCCTCTTTTTCTTCTTCCCCTTGCAAAGAGGCAGTAGGAATATAGCAATAAATACACCGATGATTACATCTATGAGTTAGTTCTATCTGGCAGGCAGAAGGTTTTCCTTGGGCAAAGATTTTCTGATGTAATTTCAGGCTAAATTCCCGATAGGGGAGATTTCTTTGCATACCTATTTTCCCATTCTATAGCCAATCCTTTGGCTAACTCCCTGCACCAGGGAGGACAGGAGTCAAATTTATGGTTATATAACCAGCTCTCCGCAGGACAGCGGAAACAGAAAGATTCCCATGGGCAATTCGGACAATACCAGTCTTTACTCGGCTTAATTGAGTGGATGAAGTCTACCAATCTATTCCAGGCTTCAGAGATTGGTATTTCTTTAAGATTATAGGAAGGATATAGCAGGGCTATACAGGGCTTCATCTCACCATAAGGATTTATGGCAGCCAGACTTTTTCCTGCTCGGCAATAGAAGAGGTTAATTGCGGAGGATGGATGAGAAATTGGTTTCCTTTCTCGCTCTTCTCCTATTATCTCCCTATGGTAAGTATGGAGAAGTTTTAAAATTTTAGAAGGAGGAATTTGAAATTTCTGGATATCTTTTTCCCCTTCCCACTTAGGACGGATAATGTAACTGAAGGTAAATCGAGCAGAGTACTTTTTGGCTATCTGGCGAGCAAGAAGAAACTCCCGGTAGTTTCTGCGAGTAACTAAGAAAGTTATAGTGAAAGGAATTTCATAACTTTTGAGCAAATCCAATGTATTTAAGACCTGTTCCCAGGCAGAGGGAGAGCGGGTAATTTTTTCGTAATTTTCCGGTGTAGCAGATTTCAGGGAAACATTGAGATGGATGGAGAGGTCTTTTAATAATTTGCACAATTGGGGAGTAATTAAGGTCCCATTAGTAGAGATGGAGATCATGAATCCTTTACTTTTAGCGTAAAGAAGAATTTCTGTTATATCTCCTCGGGTAAACACTTCCCCTCCAGTGAAGTAAATCCAGAGAGTGTTCATCCTTTTAAGGTCATCAAGAATAGAGAAAACTTGAGAGGTGGATAATTCCTCAGAAGAAGGGTTTCTGGGAAGGTAGCAATATTCACATTGAAGATTACATCTATAAGTTAACTCAAAGTGCAATTCTAAGAGAGTATTCTTCTTAAGAGAGTTCTTAAGCAGCCTGTCCCACAGAGAAGGGAAGGGTTGGGTTTTTATCATTTAATCCTCTGTGACTATACTTTTTAAATAATCCACTACACTTCTGTCTTTTACGAAGGACAATACCTTACAAGAGAAAGAGGAAACCAGTTCCTGAGAGAGAATAGAGATCTTCTCCAGTCTCTCTTTACTCCAGAAAGGAAGGAATATCTGGGGAAAAAGACGTTGTATAGCCAGGTAAGGAGGAAGAGGGGTCACTTGGTTAGTTTTTCCATGCTCTATAAAGAAAATTTCTTTTATAGGTGCTTTCTCGGGAGAGTGGACTCTTTCCGACCCTCCCCGGGGAGTTCCGTAAACAAAAAAGATTCCTTTTTCTTTACGCACGATTATAGTTTCATCACTTAAACCCTCAGCCTCTCTTTCTTCTTTCCATAACCGAATCATAGTGCTTTTCCCCGCTTCCGTGGGACCTAAGAAAACTAACCCTTCTCCTTTATACTTTAAAGCGGCTCCATGTAACATAATACCCTCTCTGTGGGAGAGAAAATTCACCAATATAAGTTCTCCAAAGGGGACAAAGAAGGAGGGTACTGTCCAGCAGGGAAGATGAGGCTCTCCTATGATTTCTTGATAGACTTTCTCGGAAGGAAGATAGGCTATTCCTTTACTGAAATTTTCGTCTGTAAGAAGTATTCTATCTACTACCACCTTATTTTCCTCCAGCAGGCGTGAGTTGTAACTTTCAATAGCATATTCTCTCTCTTTCTGGTATATTCTCCAATTATTTCGGTATTCAGCGATAACTTTATAGCCTTCCAGGGTGGGAAGGGAAGAACACAAACAAGTAAATTCCACATCTGGTTCCTTATCACTGATGAACTCTTCAAAGTAAAAAGGCAGAAGAAGAGAATCTTTAGCACGTAAGAGGAAAGTAATTCCTCCTATACCTATCTTTATTTCCCGGAAACTTTTAAACATTTGCTTCCTCCAGATACTTTTCCCTGTTTATGAATCTCTCTCTGGCTAAAGCACAGTAATATTGGATAGGAGTGTAAATATCTTTGCCCAGAAGTCTGTTTCTACCCGGACATTGAGGACATAAGCGCCTAAGGTTACAAGCATAGCAAGGGGAGGTAGGAGGTAATTTTTGAGCATGGAGAGAAGATACTTTCTTCTCCCAGAGAGATTCCCAGTCTCTCTCTAAAAGATTTATATTAAAACTTCTCTCCACCAAACAGTACTGGAGTCTACCTGCAGGGTCAATAAGAAATTCTCCATTTCGGTTATAGCAGGGATAGAGAAGTTCTTGATAGGGAGCAGGTAAACCCGTTCCCCCATTTATAACTTTCCTAATCTGTGTTCTAAATTCTTCGTCAGAAGTTTCTATCTCCACAATTTCCTCCGGGGTTAATCTAAAATTTAGAGGAGCAGTGTTCCCGTCCAATCTGGGTATTATTAAGGAATCAAATTTATAGTAGACTCCTTTCATATTGCGGATGAATCTTTTTGTCTCCAGTATCTCCTCACGGTTTAGGGTTAGACCTACAGTTTTGAGTATAAGAGGGATTTTATATTGGTAAAGTAAGTGAATAGCCTCCATTACTTTTTGAAAGGAACCTTCTCGCTGAGTAATCCTATCAAAGGTCTTTTCCTGAATAGAATGGAGAGTAATTTCTATAGAAAAAGGGGGATACTTTTTTAGAAGGTCTACCCACTCTTTGGTAATTAATGTTCCATTAGTAAATAAAGAAATCAGAAAACCCTTCTTCTTAGCGTAAAGATAAATCTCCGGAAGGTCTTTTCTCATAAGAGGTTCTCCCCCCGTAAAATAGAGAAAGAGACAACCAGCCTCTTGCAGTTTATCCATAATTGAGAATGCCTCCTGAGTACTGATTTCTTCTCCTTTTCCCTTTAAAAAAGGGGGTGGAATATAACAATGCACACATTCCAAGTTGCATCTGTAGGTTATCTCCCATGTACCTGAATACAGAATTTTGCCTCTCCCTATAGAGAAAGAATTAAAATAATCAAAGTTAGAGATAGTTTGTATCAATTTTTTAAGAACAAATCTTACCGCTTGACCTCTTTTATAGCACCAATTTCCAGAAGGTCTTTTGTAAACTCTAATAGGTCCTTTTTTGCTTCCTCTTCGCTCACCTCGTATTCTTCTAATAATTTTTGTAGAATTTCTTTGAGAGAATGATTCCCATCCATTCTCTCCCAGATGAAGGTAGAGGCATCGTTTAGAGTATAAATACTCTGCATATTCTCAGCCTGACTTACTACCGGGATAAGGATAGTCTCTTCCATTATCTTACGGGAGACTATATTTTCATTTTTTACGAACTTCCTATCCAGTAAATTTTCTTCTTTCCCAAACATACTGAGATAATAACACAAAGTTAAAAGGTGAATCAATGAAATTAAGTAAATGGTTCAATAGATTGTTACCAGGGTAAGGGATTAAAGAAGATAGAGGAATTTATTAAAATAGCCGGTCTCCCACCCCTGGAAGAATACTTCCAGGAGGCAAGAAAGGAGGTAGACCGGCTATGGAGATATTTTACCAGGAGATGAGCAAAATAGACAAAATAGAGACCAGGAAGAGGGTAATAGAGACATATCTGGAGACAGGGAGCATAAGAAAGACAGCCAGGTTATGGGGAACTTCCCGGGGAGTAGTAAGGAAATGGGTAAGGAGATATGAAAGTAGAGGAGAAGAGGGGTTAAAGGACCTTTCCCGCAGGCCGCACTATTCTCCGAGGAAGACTTGCGAAGAGATGGAGAAGAAAGTTTGGGAGTTAAGGAAAGATACAGGTTATGGAAAAAGAAGGCTAAGATATTTACTGTGGGTTAAAGAAGGGATAGATCTTCCGGAGAGTACTATCGCCAATATTCTCCGCAGAGGAGGGATAAGAGGGAGGAAAAGAAAGAGGAAAGTATTTTATCCAGCCAGATGGGCTTATGATGAAGACCGACCTTTCCGTTTAGCACAGGTAGATACTAAGGATATCTATGACAAGTCCACCTTAGGGACCTTAATATGGACACATATAACCAGGAAGAAATTACCTCGTTATCAGTGGACATTCTGTGAAGGAAGAACAAGGCTAAGATTTATTGCTTACAGCAGAGAACTTAACCTTACTAATGGTTTATGTTTTGTGAGTTTGGTAATGAGCTGGTTAAGGGCCTGGGGGATAAAAGAAGAGGTATTCTGGCAGGAAGATTGGGGGCAAGAATTTGGAGGAGATAATCCTAAAAAATTGAGAGAATTGAATGAAGAATACTATAAACCCTATGGGGCTGTATTGGGGAGGGCTCCCAAAGGGAGAAAAGGTTATCAGGGAAGAGTAGAAAGAAGCCACAGAACAGATGACGAAGAGTTTTATATTCCTTTACTCCTTAAAATAAATACGGATAAACAGCTACTAAAATGGGCAGGAAAGTGGATATACTATTACAATGTAAAAAGACCTCATTTTGGAGCCAGGATGGATGGAAAGCCTCCTTTAGTGAAACTTAGAGAATTAGGCTACCATTTACCTGAAGAGTTTGCTTGCCTCCCTCCTATTGTTCTGGACGATGTCTCTACTTTCTGGGCGGTGAGGGGTGGTAACGATCTCCTGAACCATTACAATTGACAGAAACAGGAGAATAATCTAAAATTTAAACCTTGGAGAAATAATATGGGTTTAGATGAGATAAGGATTTTTACGGGAAATGCTAATCGTCCCTTAGCAGAGGAAATTTGTCAGAATCTGGGAATACCCTTAGGAAATGTTTATGTGGGAACTTTCGCTGATGGTGAAGTTCGA
>CAZSGC010000037.1:0-14760 GCA_964606225.1 uncultured bacterium
ATGGTCTGCTGTTATCACTATAAGAGAATCTTCGTAATATCCATACTCTTTAAGAAATTCAAGTAACATCCCGAAACAATAATCAACAAATTCTACTTCACCAGCATATAATCCTCTTATATATTTTACCTCCTCCTCAGTTGCCCATTCTTTTGCATTCTCTCCCATAGGCATAATTAATCTTTTCCCTTTGTAATTCTTATCAGTATATTTTATCAAATTTCTCTATTGGATCCCAAGGTTCATGTGGATCAAAACAATCTATCCATAAAAATATATTCTTGTATTTTCTATTCTCTTTAAGCCATTTAACAGCCTTATTCATCACTTTGTATGCAAACCAATCCTTCTCATTTTTAAAATCATCTGTATTCGCTAAAAATTGATCAATCAATTTTCTCCATCTTTCAGTATAATTTTCATTTACATAATCTTCAACATTTCTTTTGAAGGAGGTAGTTTCCAAGGATCCCATTCCTGCCCCCTTATCCAACAATATGTATGAAATCCTCTGTAGTAGTTCATTCCCGGGCTCTATAATGATACACATCTGTTATAAAACCACAGACATAACCTTCCCGTTTTAAAATTTCACTTACACTCAAATCATAATCTGTGAGTGGCACCCAAGGTCTAAAAGGAAAAGAACTCTGCCCTGTCATTAACTCAAACCTGACAGGTATTGTCGGCAAACCCTCAGGATAGACTTTTTCGAAAACAATTGCATCTTTAGAAAATTCTTCTAAATTTGGAGTAGAAACAGGTTTAATTCCTTCAAATACTTCTTTGCCTTTGTGATAAACACTTACATGATCCTGCCTTCAACTATCAAGAACAACGAAAATTTAATTCATATTTACCTCCTTGTATTGTAAGCATTGTTAAGTTCTTAAAAATTATTAAATATAAAAAATTAACAAAATAAGATTTTATACATCCTACACGGAAACCTTTCTAAAAAGTAAGACCTTATGAAAAAAATTAACCTAACCCCTCAAGGAGGCGCCCTCTCCACACCTCTATATTCTGCTTCTTTATATCTCCTCATATCTTCTCCTCACTTATTATAATATACCTAAAACTTCTAATCTCTTACTCCATTCTTTTAAATTTGTTACATCTTTCTACTTCCCATAACTACTCCTTCTCCTTTTTTCTTAAAGGCGTGAAATCTCCTACTGATATTAAAAATTTTATAAATCTGGTCTCTCATATATTTTGCTAATTCTTAAGCTAATTGTGGATGTGAACTTTTAGCCCATACTCCATTGGCGTAGAAGAAACTCGATATCTATATATTAAGTCCTTATAGAAATTCATATTTTATGGGTGTAACTTTTCAAATTTTTGACTGTTCTGCCCTGAATTTATCATATACTGGACATGCATAACCCCACCAAGTCAATACTATCTTTTTTATCCAAACCCATAAACCATAATAGATTCTTTAAAGTAGATATCTCTAATTCTAACTTCTTGCTATCTAAGTTCTTTAAGTCCTTACCCTGGTAACAATCTATTGAACCATTTACTACTAGCACTTGACAAAGTTTTTAATTTCTATATATCGTGGTTGTAAAAAAAGAAGGCTAAAAATGAAATTGAAAAAATATGAACAAAAATGGTTAGGAGTGTTGGATTTATTCGAACCTAAAGAAGGACAAACAATAATCGAACCACATGGTAAGGGAGAAGGTTATTGGGTAGGAGCTCCTTGTGTGATATATGATACTGATAGAAAAAAGTTTTATTTGTATTATAGAATCAGAAAGCCTCGCCCAGTAAGGGGAGGAGAATGTAGAATAGCAGAAAGTGAAGATGGTATAAATTTTAAAGATATTTGGGGTTTAAAAAAAGAAGATTTAAATAGCGATTCTATAGAAAAGTCCTATATTGTAAAAAAACCGGATGGTAAATATTTCCTATATATAAGTTATGTAGACCCAGAGGATGGCCGTTGGAGAATAGATGTGATGGAAGCAGAAAGTCCTGATAAATTTTCCACATCTTCTATGAAAAAAGTATTAACCGCAAGTGATATAAAAGCAGAGGGAATAAAAGATCCATATGTTATTTTACTTGGAGGATTATACTATATGATAGTTAGTTATGCTCCAACTCCTAAAAAGAAAGTAAGTTATGAGGAAATGCATGGCACAAGAGATATATATAATACAGGAGTCACTAAATCCCATACGGGTTTATGTATAAGTTCTGATGGAGTAAATTACAAATGGCTTGGAGATATCCTTTCTCCATCGGAAGATGGATGGGATAGTTATGCTTCGAGAATATCTTGTTTGCTCTATCTTCCACCTGTTTTTATTGGTTTTTATGATGGAAGCAAGACTGTTAAAGAAAATTATGAAGAAAAGACAGGATTGTGTATATCTTTAGATTTGAAAAATTATGAAAAAATAAGTACATCCAGTCCTGTTTTGGTTTCTCCCTATGCTTCTAAGAGTTTAAGATATATGGATGTAGTTCAGTTTGAAGATTCTATATATTTTTATTATGAATTTGCCAGGGAAGATGGTTCACATGAAATAAGGATGAATAAAGTAAATATAGAATAATAATAAGCAAATGGCGTTAAAAATTGGATTTATTGGTGCGGGTAGAATGGGTAAGTGCCATATGTGGTTACTTAAAAAACTTAAAGAGGAAGAAAAAAAATATAGAAGTTCAATAAAGAAAAATTAGATGCCATTTATATCACCACGGGCGCAAAATTACATTTAGAGCAATGTTCAGAAGTCATAAAAAGGAATCTGCCATTTTTTGTAGAGAAGCCTTTATCCTTAGATTTAAAAGAAGCAATAGAGATAGTTAAAATATGGGAAAAGTCTAATTTAATAGGGTGTGTTGGTTTTCAGTATAGATATATTAGTCTTGTAAACATTATAAAAAATATCTTAAAGGATAAACCAATAGCTCTCATTAATGCATATTACTATTGGACAATCCCTCTTGTGGATTGGATAAGGAATAAGGATTTAGCAGGCGGACAGATAGTAGATCAGGCGATCCATTTTATAGATTTGTTTAGATACTTATGTGCCGAAATAAAAGAAATATATTCTAACTACACCTTAAATGTAAAAAAGAATGTAAAGGATTTTAATAACTGGGATGGATATAGCGTAACATTTAGATTTAAAAATAATGCTGTTGGTTCTCTCTCCACAACATATGCACTTTTCCCTGAAGTAGAAAAAGAAGATGGCTGTGGGATAGATATAATTTCAGATGAACTTCTTATAAGATATAGAATTGAAAAAGTTGAGATAATAACCAAAGAAAAAAAGAGACATATCATTTGAATTTACCTCCCCATTATGCAATCCATATGAGGCTATGAGAACATTAGCAGTATCTTTAGCAAGTAATTATTCTGCAGAAAATAAGGAAGTAATAGATATAGATGAATTTATTAAAAAACATGGAGGTTAAGATGAAAAATAGGATTTTTGACTAATTGTTTCCATACAAATGATATTGCTGAAATATCAAAATGGGCTAAAGAGAATAATTTCTTTGTTCTTGAAGTTGTGCATTCTATAGAACTCAATAAAGAAAAATTCATGAAAATAAAATCAGAAGGGATAGAGATAATTTCGTTTATCTATTGCAGAAATTTTCTAACAAAGGATGAAGAAGAAAGAAACCTACATTATGAGAATTTAATTAAAAGAATAGAATTTGCAAATGAAATAGAAGTAAGAAATATTACAACTTCAACAGGAGGGGATGAGAGACTTAAACCTGAGGAGAATTTAGAAAAAGTATGTGAGTTTTTTAAACCCATACTTGATAAGGCAAAAAATTACGGTATAAACATATGTTTTGAAAATTGTGTAGCAACAGGAAATATAGCAATATCTCCATATATGTGGAGATTAATCTTTAAAGAACTAAATTATGAGAATTTGAAACTTACATTTGATCCCTCCCATTTTCTCTGGCAAGGGATAGATATTTATAAGGCACTTAAAGAATTTATAAATAAAGTTAGTTATTTCCACATGAAAGATACAGAAATAATTAGAGAAGAACTTGAGGATAAAGGTATAACTTATGGAGAAAATTTTGGTCGTAATATTTGGTGGAGACATAGAATTCCTGGCTGGGGAGAGATAAATTGGGAAAAATTTATGAGTATATTACTTGAAAACAAATTTGATGGAGTTTTAAGTAAAGAACATGAAGATCCTCTATTTGAAAAAAATGAAGAAGAGGTTAAAAAAGCATTAATTATGTCTAAGAAATTTTTAGAAGAACTTATAGGAGGAAAGTGATTAAAAGAAAAAAAGATATTAAGATAGCGAAAGAATGTGGATTTCAAGGATTTGAAATAGTGGATAGAAACTTGTGTGCAGAGGTGAGAGAGTTACCCTTTCGGATGAATAATTACCTATAAGTTAACCGAAGAACTACTTTGAATTAGTGGGACGTGGAGGACTCGAACCTCCAACCAACGGATTAAGAGTCCGCTGCTCTACCACTTGAGCTAACGTCCCACTAAACATATTTTATCCATAAATAAATTAGTGTCAAGGGAATGTAGTGTCGATGTTTCTATCTTAAAGTCTTCACTTTACTGCAAAATTTCGTTATCCACTCTCCCCAAAAATCCCATTCCCTTTACTTTTTTGAAAAAAATCTTCCGGCTTGAGGAGATCCCCTCTTTCTCTTGTTTCTCCTCTCTCAGAGATAGGGAGTATTACTCACCCCCCTTACTAATGGTTATGACAATTGTCAGGAGAAGGTTTCTATGCTAAAACTCATAGAAGATGGGAGAGAAAAAACTATGCCTTTTTAAGACCTTAAAAGAGAGTTGCTCTTTCTTTAATAACCATTTTCCATTACTCATCTCTTTATTCTCTCCTTTTTATCTTTCTTCCTTAGGACTGGGAGGGGTTTTCTATCTCTACAAGAAAAAAGGACCTCCTTATGGATTACTTTTCTGGGAAAGAATGTGGTGGGAAGGTATCCTCCCCTTGTTAATATTTTTAATTCTTCTATGGGGGAGTATAACTCTTCTCCTTGCTTTGAAGTCCTTGGAGAGGAAAGAAAAGATTTCCTTTAAGATTTACTCAGAAGCCACCGCATTTCTCTTACCTCTTTTGATGATATTCTTCACCGAGAGCCTCATCGTAGTGGGTAGCTTTATCTTGCTGGTTTTCCCTGCCTTTCTCCTCTTTTTCTGGTACACCTTCACTCCCCATGCTCTTACTATCCATAAGAAGAGGAAAACAGAGGCTCTCCTCCTCAGTAAATATACCGTAAGAACCTCGCCTTTTATGGTACTGAAGGGACTCCTCTTAACCTTAATTCTGGTAGGAAGTATAACTTATTTGTTTATGCACCCTCTTCTACATAAATGGTTTTCCTCCCCTCTTGCCAAAATCCTGTGGGGGATTCTGGCAGGATTATCCCTTCTTCTTACTTTAATATGGCTTCATATTTTTTCCTTTCACCTCTATCAGGAACTGATTAGAAGTAACCCCAGAATTCCTTTAATCTTTGAGATGGAGAAAGAATGAAGGAACTTAGTAGACTGGAGAAGATCTCTGGAACTATAGGGCTCCTATTGCTTCTTGCTCTGCTCTTTCTTCTAACTCTGAGTCTATGGATAATGCTTCCTCACCCAAAGGTGAAAGAAGAACTGAAAAAGGAATTAATTCTCCTCCAGAAGAAGGAAGAGATTTTAAAGAAGGAGGTAGCCATTTACCGGAAAGAAGCCCCATTTTGCTGTGGGTTGATAGAAAAAGCACTTCTCCATCTTACCCCACCACCTTCTTCTCTTCTTACTCTCCTCTCCTCCTCTCTCCCTCTCTCTCCTTCGGAGAAAGAACAACTTAAATCCCTCCTGGAAGAGAATAAACAGACCTTACAGATTCTAATGGAGGGTAAAGAATTTCCTTCTTCTCCCAGACCACCTTCCCTCCCCCAAGAAGAAAGAATCAAAACCCTTCTCCAGATACTGGTTTTAAGTGGGGTATGGGATAAAGTGGAAGGAGATATTCCCCAAGCCTTTAGAAAGTGCCTTAAGGCTATCCAGATAGCAGATTGCTTAAAGGCAGATGCCTCTCTTTCCTCCCAGATCAGGCGTCTATCTACCATCTTGATCCCTCTTCCCCTGCTTAACAGTCTGCTGGAGGAAGAAATTCCTCCCTCTTACCTAAAAGACCTCCTATCCACCATCCAGAAATTTCAAGAAGAAACTCCCCTTCTAATCTCCTGGGCTATTTTAAAAGAGAGTAAAGGTTTTCTCTCTTTGATGGAAAACCCTTCCCATCTTCTACCCCATAGACTTAAGATCAGACTTTCCCCGGTAATCGTCCATTATGGACTTACCGGCTTCTGGGAAAGAGACCTGCTCTATGGATTGAAGAAATATGGAGAACTTCTGAACCTCCTGAAAGAAGATAAGCCAGTTATTTTTAAAAGGACGGAACTCTTGAAAGAAGAAATGGAAGAAAATCTTAAAGAAACTATAGCACAACTACCCTGGAAGCCCTGGAGACTGAGAGATTTTCATCCTCTCTCCTCTATCCATATCCCTCCCATTCTTTCCTTCCTTCAATCCTGGATAAAAATAGAATCCCAACTGGAGATGGTAAAGATTAAGACCGCCTTAAAAATTTACGAGAAAGAATTCGGAACCTCTCCTTCCTCCCTCAAATCCCTAACCCCTTCTATTCTCCCCTCTCTATCTCCAGATCCTCTAACCGGGGAAGAATATTTTTATGAAAAGAGAGGGAATGATTTTATACTGAGACCCCCAAGAGGTTATTCTTCTCTCTCCAATGGGAATGCCAAGAAGGTGCTGGGAACCTTTCCATAAAAAATTTAATCCTCTAACAACCTTTTCCCCTCTTTTGGAGCATACATTTTTACCACCAGAGGTTTTTATCCAGAGCACGGTACTGGAGGGCTTCTGCAATATGGTGAGGTTTAAGAGAAGGGCTTTCCTCTAAGTCGGCTATGGTTCTGGCTACTTTAAGGATGCGGTGATAGGCTCTGCCACTCAGTCCCATTTTTTCTATAGCCATAGAAAGAATATCCCGAGACTCCTGGTCTAAGGTGCAGAATTTTTCTATATCTTTATTACTCATCTGGGCATTGGAAAAGATTTTTCTACCCTTGAATCTTTCCCTCTGAATTTCTCTGGCTCTCTGGATTCTCTTTCTGATGGTGGAGGAGTCTTCAGAGGGAAAGGAGGAAAATTCTTCCACTTTAAGAGGGGGGACTTCAATGTGGAGGTCAATTCTATCCAGAAGAGGACCGGAGATACGGGAGATATAGCGATGAATCTGGGAAGGGGAGCATCGGCATTCTTTCTCTGGATGGGTGAAGTAACCGCAGGGACAGGGGTTCATAGCACCTACTAACATGAAGTCTGCAGGGTAGAGGGAGGTCCCGGAGGCTCGGGAGATGGTGACTACCTTATCTTCTAAGGGTTGTCTTAGGGCTTCCAGAACATTACGGTTAAACTCAGGCAGTTCATCCAGGAAGAGGACCCCATGATGAGCCAGGGATATTTCCCCAGGTCGAGGAATCTGCCCTCCTCCTATAAGGGCTACATCGGAGATGGTATGGTGAGGAGCACGGAAGGGGCGGGTGGTGAGGAGAGGTTTATCCGGAGGAAGGAGACCGGCAATGGAATGGATTTTGGAGACTTCCAAGGCTTCTTCCAAACTGAGGTCCGGCATTATAGTAGGGATTCTCCTCGCCAGCATGGTCTTCCCAGAACCAGGAGGACCTATGAGAAGGATATTATGACCTCCTGCTACAGCTACTTCTATGGCTCTCTTAGCACTTTCCTGTCCTTTAATCTCGGAGAAATCCACCTCATAGGAAGGTGGTTCAGAATAAAGTTTCTCTATATCTACTGAGACCTTTTCCAGCTCTATCTCTCCTTTCAGAAATTCCACACACTGTTTAAGGTCCCGGATGGGATAAACTTCCACATTCTCCACTACTCCTGCTTCTAAGGAGTTCCCCTCTGGTACCAGGAAATTCTTACCCATATCTCTGGCTAAGAGAGCCATGGGAAGAACACCCCTTGTCCTTCTCACCCTACCATCCAAAGCCACCTCTCCTATCACCAGGAAGTTTTTGAGAACCTCTGGCTTTATAACTCGAGTGGCTACCAGAATTCCCAGGCATATGGGGAAATCGAAGCCTGCCCCTTCTTTCCTTATATCCGCAGGAGCAAGATTTATAGTTACCCGATTATCAGGGAAGGGAAATCCCGAGTTTTTCAAAGCAGACTTTACTCTCTCCCGGGACTCTTTAACCGCAGTATCCGGTAAACCTACAATGTTTACAGCAGGAAGCCCAGAGGAGACATCTACCTCTATCTCCACTGGATAAGCCTCTATACCATTCAGGGAGGCAGAGTGTATGCGAGCCAGCATAAATTTACATATCTCTTCCCAGGACTTTGCTTAAAGGTTTCAATTCCTTCATGAGGAGAGAAAATTCTTCCATGTTTAGACTCTGAACCGCATCCGAGAGAGCCTTTAAGGGATTAATATGGACTTCAATTATCAGACCATCTGCTCCCGCAGAGATAGCAGCTCGGGAGACAGGAATTACCAGATCTCTCCTGCCTGTCCCATGACTGGGGTCTACAATTACGGGAAGATGGGTAAGGTTTTTAAGCAGGGCTACTGCATTGATGTCTAAGGTGAAACGGGTAGCATCTTCAAATGTCCTTATCCCTCTCTCGCAGAGGATAACCTGCTTGTTCCCCTGACTAAGAATGTATTCGGCTGCCAGAAGGAATTCTTTAACGGTAGAAGCCATACCTCTTTTAAGGAGCACAGGTTTATCCACCTTCCCCACTTCTTTAAGAAGGTCATAGTTATGCATGTTTCTGGCTCCAATCTGAAGGATGTCTGCGTATTTATAGACCAGTTCCACATTCCTGGTGTCCATGACTTCGGTAACTGTAGCCAGTCCAGTTAATTCTCTGGCTTCCTGTAAAATCTTTAACCCTTCCTCTCCCAGGCCTTGGAAGGAGTAAGGAGAAGTACGAGGTTTAAAGGCTCCTCCTCGTAAGACTTTCCCTCCTCGTTCTTTAACCTGCTGAGCAATCTTCAGAAAGGTTTCTCTTTCTTCCACTGCGCAGGGACCGGCCATGACAATTATCTCCTTCCCACCTATAACTACACCGGTGGGAAGTTTTATAAGGGTATTCTCCTTCTGATACTCTCTATCCACTAAACGATAGGGTTTGAGGATGGGGATTACTTTCTCTACGCCAGGGAAGAGTTGCAGAGGTATGTCCCTCAAAGGGGTTTCATCCCCTATAACTCCCATGATAGTGCGGTACTCACCCTTAGATACCCAGACGGTAAGGTTAAGGGCTTCTATCTCTTTTTTTATGCGGGTAATATCCTCAGCGGTAGCCTCAGGTTTTAGGACTATTATCATTTTTGTCCCTCTCTCTTCTTCCAGTTACTTCCAGAAAGACAATTATGCTAAATATTACCATAGCCTGAATTAAAATTACAATAGCCCCTCCTAAACTTACCTGAGTAAGAAGGGTGGCATTTATCCCTACACAGAAAGTCACCAGATAGATAAAGAGAACTGCCTGTTTTTCTCCCATCCCCAGAGTTAGGAGACGATGGGAGAAGTGACTTTTATCTGCCTGAAAGAGAGGTCTTTTCTCTCTCCACCGGATAATAATTACCGAAAGAGTATCAAATATAGGAACTCCCAGGATGAGGAGAGGCATTATTACGGGAAGAAAGGTGGGCATCTCCTCAGTGTAGAAAGTGGTAAAGATGGTAAGGGTAGCCAGAACAAATCCTATCCACATACTTCCTGCATCTCCCAAGAATATCTTGGCAGGAGGAAAATTAAATCTTAAAAATCCCAAAAGAGTACCACAGAAGATAGCCAGGAGAGCAGAGGTAAATATCTGTTTCTGGGAGGCAGTAAGATAGAGAAAGATAAAAGAGGCTATTAGAGCCACTCCCGTGCTCAGTCCATCCATGTTATCCAGTAGATTAAAAGAATTGGTGAGAGCCACCACCCAGAGAACGGTGAGAAAGCCACCCACCAGAACATGGGGAACAAAGAAGGTTATCCTTATTCCGGTAAGCGCCAGAAGAAGTCCAGCCAGAACCTGCCCTAAGAATTTAATAGAAACTCTTAAAGGTTTTACATCGTCTCTTAGTCCCCAGAGCATTACCAGAGTTCCGGCAAAGAAAAAGGGAATAATACGGGAAAGTTCCCTACGGAGAGGAGGAAGAGCACCTATGAAAGCAGAGGAGAAAAGGTAAGAATGAGTATGTACGAATTTGAGGAATAATAATCCCCCCATTATGGGGAGGAAGAAAGCCAGATATACAGCCACCCCTCCCAGAAGAGGTTTGGGTTCGCGATGTATCTTCCTTTCGGTAACTGGATAGTCCAGGATACCCCATTTCTTGGCCAGCCTCATAAAGAGGGGAGTAAGAAGAAGAGAGAGAAGAAGGGAAGAGAGGAAAAGAGCAGTATAGATAAGGTAATGGATCAAGGTCTATTCTCCTTCTTAAAGTAATCTATTACTTCTCTTAATATATCTTCCAGTTGATGATGAGGATTAAACCCCACCAATTCCTTGGCTTTTCTTATATCCGGGACCCTATAACGAAGGTCCTCAAAGCCCGGACCATAAACTTCTTCATAGGGGATATATTGGAGAGGAGAAGAACTTCCGGTTATTTCCTTAATCTTATAAGCCAACTCCTCTATGGTAATTCCCCGGGGATTACCCAGATTGAAAATCTCTCCCACTGCTTTCCTCTCTTCCATTAAAGCAATCATTCCTTCCACTGCATCTCTTACATGAAGAAAACTTCTCAGTTGCTTCCCATCCCCATAGATAGTCAAAGGTTCTCCCTTCAAAGCCTGGGAAACTAAACGGGGGATGACCATACCATACCTTCCCGTCTGTCTTGGTCCGCACACATTAAAGAGTCTCACAATAATCACGGGTAGATTTTTCTCCCGGTAGTAACCCAGAGCCAGAAACTCATCTAAGGCTTTGCTACAGGCATAACTCCATCGGTATTTATGGGGAGGACCTATAATGAGGTCGTCTTCCTCATGAAAATGTTTCTTCAGGCTCTTACCGTAAACTTCAGAAGAGGAAGTTAGTAGAACTTTTATATTCCCGTTTTTATAAGCAGACTCCAGCACATTTTCTGTACCTTTCACATTGGTCTCTATGGAAGAGATAAGGTTTTCCATCACATACTTTACTCCTACCGCGGCAGCAAGGTGAAAGATACCATCAACACCCTGACAAAGTTCAGAAAGGAGGGATTTATCCAGGACAGAACCTTGCTGGAAGGAAAATTTAGGATTACTTAAAAGCCCTTGAATATTGGAGAAATTTCCTGTAGAGAGGTTATCCAGAGCAATTACCTCCTCTCCTTTCCTAAGCAGAGATTCACAGAGATGGGAACCAACAAATCCTGCTCCTCCGGTTACCAGGTACTTCATGAGGCAAGAACTCCTTTCTCTTTCAAAAGTTTCTGATAAATCCTGTGAATATCCTCTACCATCTTTTCCACTCGGAAAGTAGGGTCTACCACTTTCCTGCCTTTCTGACCCATCTTCTTACGGAGAGAAGAATCCTTAAGAAGTCTCAAGGTTTTCTCCGCCAGTTCTTCCACATTTCCAGGAGAAACTAAAAACCCATTTTCTCCTTCCTTCACCACCTCCTCAGCTCCGTCCAGCCGGAAACATACTACCGGCTTACCCATAGCCATTGCCTGAGGAAGAACGCGGGCCAGCCCTTCCCTTAACGAAGTATGAACCACTACATCCATACAACTTATGTAGAGGGGTATCTGGGAGGGAGGAATAAGTCCTGCAAAGATAAATTTCTCTCTCACTCCCAGTTCCTCACACATTCTCACCAGTTTCTCTCTAAGAATCCCCTCGCCTACCAAGAGAAATTTTACCTGGGGATATTCTCTAATTATACGGGAAGATGCCTGAATGAGGAACTTATGCCCTTTTAAGGGGAAAAGTCTCCCCACCTTACCCACTACCAGTTCCTCATCCTTTATGCCCAGTTTCTTGCGTAAGGGGGCAGGAGAAGGGGATGAGAGGAATTTTTCCAGTTCCATACCGCTGTAGATGGTTACATACTGGTGGGCTTTGCCTATTCCTGCCTCCAGAGCCTTTCTTTTCATCATCTCACATACGGCGATGAGGCAATCGGTAAAGGTAGCAGTAATTCTTTCTGCATTGACGAATAAGAAGTTTAATAAAGGATGCTGATAGGGAAAAAAGGGAAGACCATGAATAGTGTGGATTATCACAGGAACTCCAGTAAGATAAGCAGCCCACCTTCCCAGAATACCTGCCTTGGAAGAATGGGTATGAATTATATGATATTTTTTTCTTCTCAGGAAAGAGTAAAGATAGAAGAAGGATAAAAGGTCATAGAGAGGGTGAAGGTTTCTCCTTAAGTAGGGAAGAAGGAAAGGCTCTATTCCCTTTCTCCTGGCTTCTTCCATAAGGCTTCCTTCTCTCCCTAAGGGTGGACCGGTAAGTAAGTCCACTTCGTAACCCAATTTCTTCAAACCTTCCACTGTGTAAAGTGTATTCTCCTGGGCTCCTCCTATAATGAGGCGAGTGATGGCATGTAAAACTCTTATTTTCTCCATGAGGTCAGAAACTCTTTTATAGGAAGGAAAACCTCTCTCTCCAGTATTTTCTCAAGTTTCCTATAAGCAAACTTAAGATTATGAAATCTTATGAATCGATGGGTGGGAGTAAGGGGGAGGGGAGAAAAATGGGGGGAAATTTCCCAGGTATGGAAGTAAAGAAGGAAGGGAACACCTTTTCTCTTATAGTATTTCTTGCTTATATTCAAAAACCATAGGGGTAAAACTCGCAGATAGAAACCGCCTCCTACAGGGATTCTCTTCCAGAAGAAAGGCAAGGTGGAAGGAGGAAACTCCCAGATTTTGCCTATCCGATGAGGATAGGGGTCCATCCCTTCTATCCCATAAAGGAAATTGGAAGTGGGAAATATGCTGGAATCATAGATAAGCCCTTCCTCTTCCAGGATTTTTAAAGCCCAGAGGGATTGTGTGGTTATGGACCAGGAGGGGGCACGGAATCCCAGAACTTTTTCTCCGGTTATATCTTCCAGAATCCTAAGGGAAATTCTAAGTTCCTTCCGGAATTCTTCCGGAGACATCTCATAAATCAGGCGGTGATGGTATCCATGAGAGGCTACCTCATGCCCTTCCTCCCGAATTTCTTTCACCACTTGAGGGAAAGCCTCAGCAATTTCTCCCAGAACGAAGAAAGTGGCTCTCTGAGACTTTTCCTTAAGAAGGGAGAGAACCTGTTTAAGGTTTTCCCTAACCCGAGGCTGGCGGGGATAACTTGCTCCTTCTATCTCGGGAAAATTCAGGTGGTATATCTCTTCCACATCTATGGTAAGAATATTCATGATGGTTCCTGAAGGTGAGGGGGTATGGCTTCCAATCTTACCAGATCCCGGTAAGTCTCTCTCCTACCCACAAGGAAAAATTTTCCTCCTTCCACCAGAACTTCTGCAGGTCGGGGTCTGGAGTTATAATTGGAAGCCATGGAGAAACCGTAGGCTCCTGCACTCATCACTGCTAAAAGGTCGCCCTCTTTGACGGGGGGTAAGGCTCGGTTAAGAGCCAGGAAGTCTCCACTTTCACATACTGGTCCTACAATATCAAAGGTCTCCTTTTCTCCTTTACGGGGAACTACAGGGAGAACTTCATGGTAGGCGTGGTATAGAGCAGGACGAAGTAAATCGTTCATACCTGCATCCACTATAAGGAAGTTCTTTGCCCGGACCCTTTTAAGATAAAGAACCCGGGTCAGAAGTACCCCAGCATTACCCACAATGAATCTACCCGGTTCCAGAATAAGAGTAAAGTTTTCTCTCTCTATATAAGGAGAGAGGAAAGAGGAAAACTCTTCTGGAGTGAAAGGTTCTTCGTTAGAGTATATAATTCCCATCCCCCCTCCCATATCCAGGTAGAGAGGGCGAAATCCTACTTTTCTTACTTCTTCAAGGAAGTTTAAGGTCTTCTCTATAGCCTCCCGGTAAGGAGAAATTTCGGTTATCTGAGAACCTATATGAAGGTGAAGACCCAGAATCTCTATCCCTACAAATTCCTCTCTCCTCTTTATTATCTTTGAGGCTTCCTCAAAAGGTATTCCGAATTTGGTTTCCTTAGCACCTGTGGAGATATAGGCATGAGGAGAAGATTTAACCTCTGGATTCAGACGCAAGGAAACTCTGGCTCTGGTCTTAAGCTGGGAGGCTACCCTGTTAAGGGTCTGGAGTTCCCCAAAACTTTCCACATTTAAGAGGAGAATATCAGATTTTAAAGCGAATCTTATCTCTTCCTCTGTCTTCCCTACCCCTGCATATACTATACGAGAAGGAGAAAACCCTGCTTTTAAGGCTTTGTAGAGTTCTCCTCCCGATACTACATCTGCCCCCCATCCCTGTTTGGCTATGAGAGTGAGAATAGCCAGGTTAGAGTTTGCTTTTACAGAGTAACAGAAAAGATGAGGTATCCCTTTAAAGGCTTCCTCGTATAACTTAAGATGTCTCAGAATAGTAGCGGTGCTATAAATATATACAGGGGTCCCGATACGCTCCGCTATCTCCACCAGGGAGGTATTCTCACAATGAAGTATTCCCTTATGATACTGAAAGAAATGAATTTTTAACCTCCTTTC
>CAZSGC010000038.1:0-7123 GCA_964606225.1 uncultured bacterium
CCCAGAGGATTGGATAAGAATTCTGGGGGAAAGAATCGCCTTGGTACATGTTAAAGATTATCGTCTGGATATAGGAACCAGTAGAGGTTTTGTCCCCCTTCTCCAGGGAGATGTCAACTGGAGAGAAGTAGTGAAGGCGTTGAAGGAGATAGGATATGAGGGTTACCTTATAGCGGAGATAGGACCTTACCGAGGGTATCCTTTAAAATCCATTTGGGATACTTCCAGCAGTATGGATTATATTTTAAGTCTGGAGAAAGAAAAATGAGCAAAAGGCTGGTAAAGGCAGTCATCTGTCAGGGAGATTGGCATAAAGAGGGGAGACTTTGCGATTTCTCCTTTCTTTCTTCTTCCGGATTTAACTTATTTGATGGTGGCTTCCTCTTCGACCTGGATGGAAATATTCCTATCCGGGAATTGAGAAAGATTTTCCCTCAAGAGACAAAAAAGAAGATGCGCGAACTTAAGGATAAGGGTATCCTCACCTTTATTTATGTAGACATTACCCGTATGAGTAGAGAAAAATTTCCGCTATCCGAAGCCAAGAAATTTATGGCTGTGGAAAAGGATGGCTCTCCTAACTTGATATTTAAAGGGAGAAGTTATGGTGCCTGTTATAACAACCCAGAATGGCTCAAATTCATTGTGGAGACAGCAACCTTCTACTTAGAAGAGAGTGGAGCAGATGGAATACAATACGACATAATACAACCTTTCCGGGATTGTTTTTGCCCTTACTGTGAAGAGAAATTTTCTCAAGAGGTGGGGAAATCTTTAAGAGAAGTTCCCTCCCAAAGAGGAGAGAGAAACTGGAAGATTAGAAAATTGTATTTGGAGTGGCGATTGAAAAATTTTATTCAGTTTCTAAGGAAACTGGAGAATCACATCCGCAAAAAGACAGGAAAACCCTTTCTACGCATGGGAACGGGCCATGTGAGAGGAGGTAAAGACCCTCTCCTCTTCCTTCATGGTGTTTATGATTTCTTTCTTTTTGAAGAACCCTGGACCTACCCACCCCAAAATAATGTGTTTGCCTACAAACTTGCCCATGCTCTGAATACCGTAGGACTGGTGGTGACCAGGGTAAAGGAAGGGATACCTACACCTTCTATGCTCCGAGTAGCCCTGGCAGAAGGAGCGGCTTTTGGGGGGAACTTTACTCCCTGGGGATTTTATATCCATGAATCTAAGGATCTGGAGAAAGTATGCCAGGAACACAATCAATTTATAGAGAAAACTCAAGAATGGTTTGGTAATATGGAGGATGAAGGAGAGGTAGGGATAATATATTCTCCTACTTCCCATCTCTTTTACGAGTGGGAATTACAGGGGAGGAAGGAACCCCATGCCCTTTATTTTGCTCAAATTCTTCTGGATTTACATATACCTTTTCGCATCTTAATACCCGAAAAAGGGGAAGAGAAACTGGATAAATTCAAACTTCTCATTCTTCCTGATGTAGGAATACTCTCCTCTAATTGGTTCAGATTGCTTAAAGATTATGTGGAGAAGGGAGGGAGGATTATCTCCACGGGGAATAGTGCTTTTTACGACGAGAGTTTGGAGAGAAGGAAAGAGAAGTTAGAGGGAGACAATGTTATACAGTTACCGTCCTGTCCGGAGAAGGATTATGTGATTAATAGATTCTACGGGCCAGACTATATAAATCTTATTCGTCCTCCCTCTCCAGAACTCACTTCCCTTATCTTCACTGCTCTCCCAGATCCCTGTATTAAAACAGAAGCACCCTCAACCCTTCTTTTAAATTTGAGGAGAAGAGGAAAGAGATGGGTGCTTCATTTAGTAAATTCTGATTGTAATCGGGGACACATGCATCTATGGCTTAAAACCGTGAAAGGAGTGAGGATAAAATTGAAATTGCCTGGAGAGATAAAAAGAGTGGAGAACCTTACCCAAGAGAATACAAATGTCACCTGGTCTAAAGAGGGAGAGTATTTACAGATTTCTATTCCTGTTATCCACCACTATGCAGGAATAGGGTGGGAGTTAAAGTAGAGCCTTTACCCTTTTATACCGGTAAGTTTGATTCCTTCCACAAAGAATCTCTGGTTAAAGAGGAAAACAATCACAGTAGGCATCATTACAATTACTGAGGCAGCCATAAGAAGTGTCCAGTCCGTAGAGTATAATCCCTGAAAAGAAGCCAGACCGATGGGCAGGGTCTTTTTCTCCATAGTGTTTATCATGATGAGGGGCCACATAAAGTTATTCCAGGAACCAATAAAAGTGAAAGTAGCCAGGGTAGCCATAGCCGGTTTGGAGAGAGGGACAATCACATGACGATAAATTCCCATCTTATTGCAACCGTCTATCCTGGCCGCATCTTCCAGGTCTGTAGGAATACTTAAGAAGAACTGACGCAGGAGAAAAGTGCCATAGGCACTGAATATTCCCGGGATAATGAGTGCCTTATAGGTATCCACCCACCCTATAAGCCTCATGAGAATGAAGGTGGGTATCATGGTGACCGCACCGGGTATCATCAGGGTAGCCAGATAAAGGAAAAATAACTTATCTCTTCCCGGGAAACGAAGGCGTGAGAAGGCGTAAGCAGCCCAGGAACTGGTGAGGAGTACCCCAAAAGTCTGACAGATGGCCACAAATATACTATTAAGATAGAATCTTCCGAAAGGAACCGCTCTCCAGGCTTCCACATAATTCCTCCAGCAAACAGGTCGGGGTATCCATTTTGGGGGGAAGGTGAAGACGGCGCCCGGTTCCTTAAGAGAGGTAGATATCATCCAAGCGAAAGGTAAAAGCATGGTAATGGCTCCCAAAGAGAGAAATAGATACCAGAGTAAATTAGCGAGAAGGAGTTTCTTTTTCTTACTTATCATATGTACTGCACTCTCCTTCCTCCAAATCTCCAGTTAATTAAGGTAACTATGAAGACAAAAATAAAGAGGATCCAGGCGATGGCAGAGGCATACCCCATCTTGAACCACTGGTAAGCGTTATTAAATATGTAGTAATTGATGGTAGTGGTAGAGAAGGCAGGACCTCCTCCTGTCATGAGGTAAGCCTGCATAAATCCTCCCTGAAATCCTCCAATGACGCTCATGATGAAGATGAAAAAGGTGGTAGGAGATAGGGAAGGCCAGGTTACGTAACGGAATCTCTGCCAGGGATTTGCTCCATCCACCATAGCCGCTTCATAAAGGTCCCGGGGCACTCCCTGAAGGGCTGCCAGATATAGGACAGTATTATAACCCCCCAAACCTGCCCAGAGTCCCATTATGGCGATGGCTGGTTTTGCCCACTTGGTGCTGGCCAGCCACTGAGGACCCTGAATTCCTATCTTGGAAAGAAGGTAATTTATCAGTCCAAAGTCCGGGTTATATAGCCAGCGCCATAAAATGGCTATAGCCACACCTGAGCAAACTGTGGGGAGGAAATATATGGTACGGAATATCACTACTCCTTTCACCTTTCGATTAAAGAGCAGGGCCATAAGAAGAGAGAGTCCCATCTGAACAGGAATGAAGAGCATATAAAATACAGTATTCCAGAGAGCATACCAGAAATAGAAATCGTTTGGTTTCCAACCTTCCGAAGTTTTATGAAAACCGAACAGAGTAATAAAATTTTTTAGACCTACCCACTGAGGAGGACTGAGGAGGTCCCAGTTAGTAAAACTAAGTAAAAGTGAGGCAATTGTAGGTCCTAAGGTAAAGGCAAGAAACCCGGAAAAATTAGGTAAAAGAAATAAAATAGAGGTTAAGTAATCCAGAAACTTTCCTTTTCTCATGTATAAAGTAGGGATTTCTCCGTCTCCTGGTCAAAGAGATGCATCCTTTCAGGAGGGAATTTAATCCTTATTTTCTCTCCCATTCTTTGCTTCCCCTTATAGGGAGTAGTCCTTAAGGTTACCAGTTCCTCTCCTATCTTTACATGGAGAAGTATTTCATTTCCCAAAGTTTCTACCACTTCCACTACTCCCTCCAAGTCTCCACCCAGATCGATATCTTCCGGTCTTATCCCCAGGATAACCCCTTTGTTAACATGAGAGGCTACTTTTCCCTTCCATCTATCTAAGATGGATACCTTAAGGGAGGGATTGAGGAAGTAAAAGGTTTCTCCCTCTCTCACCAATCTTCCTTCTATGAAATTCATAGGTGGAGAGCCTATGAAGCCTGCCACAAATTTGTTGGCAGGCTTCTCATAAAGGGTTAAGGGTTCTGCCACCTGTTGTATCTCTCCATCTTTCATCACCACCAGTCTGTCTCCCATAGTCATGGCCTCTACCTGGTCATGGGTAACGTAAATCATAGTGGCTCCCAATCTCTGATGGAGTTTTATCAGTTCTGCTCTCATCTGGACTCTCAGTTTGGCGTCCAGGTTACTCAAGGGCTCATCAAAGAGGAATACCTTGGGGTTTCTTACTATGGCTCTACCCACTGCTACTCTCTGCCGCTGTCCTCCAGAGATTTCTCGTGGATAGCGGTGGAGGATATCTTCTATCTCCATCATTTTTGCAGCCATCTTTACTCTTCTTTCAATCTCTTCCTTAGGAACTCTTCTCAATTTTAAGCCAAAAGCCATATTCTCAAAGGCAGTCATATGGGGATAGAGAGCATAGTTCTGAAATACCATGGCAATATCCCTGTCCTTAGGTGGCACATCGTTGACCAGTCTCCCATCAATATATATTTCCCCCTCTGTAACCTCCTCCAGCCCGGCAATCATTCTTAAAGTTGTAGATTTACCACATCCGGAAGGACCTACCAGCACCACAAATTCTTTATCTTTAACATGAAGGTCAAAATCTTTAACTGCCACTACATCGGGAGGGAAAACCTTCTTAACTTTTTTAAGCTTTACCTCTGCCATTTCTGACTTAAGATTATACCAGAAGTTAAAGAGATTTTAAAAGGGGTCTGTCTTAGTATTCTGATTGATTTATTCTAATTTTTTTGTATAATTCCTTTAAAGATTTTTAGAGGTGCGGAAAAGTTTCCCATGAATAAGGAAGAAAAGGTAGTAGTCAGGAAGGAGATGCTTAAGGAAGGACTCCAGCGTTTAGGTCTGGGGAAAGGAGATCTGGTTATGGTGCATTCATCCCTTTCCTCTTTTGGTTACGTAGAGGGAGGAGCGGATACGGTAATTGATGCTCTTATGGAGGTAGTGGGGAAAGAAGGGACTATTCTCATGCCTACTTTTAATCCCAAGGTAAAGATTTTTGACCCCCTCACCACACCCTCAGCGGTAGGGAAAATCACCGAAGTCTTTCGGAAAAGGGAAGGGGTTCTCCGTTCACTTCATCCCACTCACCCCTATGCTTCCTGGGGGAAGTGGGCAGAATATCTAATTAAAGACCATGAAGAAACTCATGGTATAGATTCCCCCTTAGGGAAACTTGCTCGGAAAGGGGGTTATGTTTTAATGCTGGGAGCACCTGCTGGTTCCAACACCTCCATCCATATTGCCGAGACTATAGAAAGAGTCCCCTGTATGGGGTTTGGGAAGAGAGTTTGCTGGATAAGGACTCCAGAAGGTGAGATTATACAGAGGAACTCCGTTCTCCATAGAGAAAAGGGATGTCCTTTATTTGGAGAGGTAATAGAGGAATATCTTAAAGAAAAGGGAAAAATAAAAGAGATGAGAATCGGTAAATCCAGGGTTAGACTCATGAAGTCCTGGGATGTTATAGAAGCAAAGAGGTATATGATTTATCATGGATATAAAGGGATTCCTCCTTGCAGTAAATGTAAAATAAAGCCTCATTCCCAGGAATATTATGATAATTTGCCCTGTACGGGAGAGACTGAAGGAGGATAAAATGAGGGAAGATAAGCCGAATATTATATTCATTCTCTCCGATGACCAGGGGATATGGGCAGCAGGATGTTATGGAAACGAAGAGATAAAAACCCCCCATATTGATAAACTGGCTCAGGAAGGGGTAAGATTTGAGAATTTCTTTGTGGTAACTCCGGTATGTTCACCCAGTAGAGCCACCTTCCTTACCGGTAAAATTCCTTCCCAGCATGGGATACATGACTGGATAAGGGAAGGGAATGTAGGGAAAGGAAGTATAAGATATCTGGAAGGAGAGAGAGGATACACGGATATTCTGGCGGAGAATGGATACAGGTGTGGAATAAGTGGTAAATGGCACTTAGGAGATAGCCAGCACTCACAGATGAGTTTTACGCACTGGTTTGTGCATCAGTTTGGAGGGGGTCCCTATTTCGGTGCCCCCATGGTAAAGGAAGGTAAACTGGTATGTATTAAAGAATATATAACCCAGGCCATAACTGATTCTGCCTTGGAATTCATAGAGGAAAATAAAGACCGTCCTTTCTACTTAAGTGTTCACTACACCGCTCCCCACAGTCCTTGGATAGGACAACATCCCAAGGAGTTTGTGGACCTTTATAAGGATTGTCCTTTCCAATCCTGTCCCCAGGAACCTATACATCCCTGGGCAAAGGACTGTTGGCTTACCCAGGAGTATCTGGGTAATCGGGAGGCTCTCAAAGGATACTTTGCTGCAGTAACGGCTATGGATTACCATATAGGAAGAATTTTAAAGAAGATAGAAGATTTAGGTCTGAGAGAAAAGACCTTAATAATTTTTGCCAGTGACAACGGATTCAGTTGTGGGCATCATGGTTTCTGGGGTAAAGGAAATGGGACTAAGCCCAGGAACATGTACGAAAATTCCATAAAGGTGCCCTTTATCGTAAGTTATCCGGGGAAGTTTCCAGAAGGTAAGGTAGTGAGGGCTCTGGTAAGCAACTATGATTTCTTCCCTACTTTGCTGGATTTTCTCCATTTACCTATGCCAGAAGGGAACTATCCAGGTAAGAGTTTCCTTCCTTTACTGGAGGGAAAAGAAGAACCCACTCATGAGTTTGTAGTAGTTTTTGATGAGTATGGACCAGTGAGGATGATAAGGACTAAAGAATGGAAGTATGTTCACAGGTATCCTGACGGGCCACATGAACTCTATAATCTTAAAGAGGACCCTGAGGAGAGGAAAAATTTGGCTAAAGAACCTGCCTATAGCAAGAAAATAAAGGAACTTAAAGGCGAAATGGAGGGATGGTTTAAGAAGTTTGTTCTTCCCGAGAAAGATGGACTTCTTCAGGATGGTTTT
>CAZSGC010000038.1:7133-14473 GCA_964606225.1 uncultured bacterium
GGTAAAAAAAGTGGGATAGATTAAACTTTAAAGGACGCTACTTCCTTTAACAATTTGTTGATTCTTTCCCGGATCTCCTCTAAGGGGATAGCCGAGGAAGGGATATTTTTAAAATCAGGAAAGAGCCTTTGAGCATCTTCTAAGGTCTGTTGAGCCTTTTTAAGCCACTTCTTTTTCTCCTTGCTAAAATCTCTTTCCTTTTTTACCTTCTCCATTACCTTCTCCAGAGTTACCAGGGCGCGGTAATCCTGCATTCCCATTCGGAATATCTCCCAGCGTACGGAGTTAAGAGGCATACCTGTCTCCGGGTCAGGATAGAGAAAGGTACCTCTAAACCAGAAATTCCCTAAACTCGCAGGAGATTTCCAGGGGTCCTCAACCCAGTAGTTATTGGACCAGAAGTGGTATCCTTGTAGTTTGAATCTCCAGAGAAGCCATCCAATTAGACGCATTTGATAGAGAGGCTGTTTAATCCCGTGTAAAGAATTGTAGTAAAACCAGGTTTCCTCTCCTCTTGCTCGGCAGGCTTGAAGGGTTTTGGGAGAAGGATTTTGCCCTCCTGCAAATACCCATATGTCAATAGGACCTACCAATTCCGGAGCAGGAATCTTAGTTACCTCTGTCTTAACTTCTGGCAGGGCATTTTTGGCATACTGATAGAGTTCTCGGACCAGATGATAAGACTCAGGTTGAGGTTCATCCCAGATTTTGAGATGACAGCGTTCAAGCACCCCCCACTCTTTAATTACCTTGGCAGTCTCGCGGAGATAGTTTAGATAACTTTTAAGAAACTCTGGATTAAGGAATCGATTTTCATACATCACTTGGGGATTAGCATCCGGACGAAGGGTGAGGAATAATCGCTGGATTCTATCTCCCCAGCCAGGAGAAAGTTGAGAAAGAACGACCCGTATCCTGTGTTCTCCTGTGGAGAGGAAGAAGGGGAGGTTGAGTCTGGAAAACCCTGTCTTTCCCTTGGGAATCACTCCTATCCTTTTTCCATCCACCCAGATTTCCTCCTCTGCACGGTGACTGCCCTGTATCCATAGCCAGTATTTTCCCTCTCTTTTTATCCTTACTTTATACTCCAGCCAGCTTCCTTCCAGTGATTCAGGAGGAAGTTGCCCCACAGGTAAACAAATTCCCCAGTCTATCACCCATTTAACAGGAGGATTAAGGGGTGGAACAAATTGAGAAGCAGGATGCCAACCTCGAATCCAAATATCTGTGGGCTCACAGGGAAGTTTAAGGATGGGCTCACCTCTCCACTCCCCGAATCCTGCACCAGAGTTCACCATACCTCCTGGGAATCTGAACCGCTTGATGCCCAGTTCCTTAAATACAAATTTGCGAAATTCTGCCTTCTCCTCTGTTCCAGGAGGAAAGGGGAGGGGAATAGCATTACACTCATGTTCCACCATGTTCTTGAGATACTCTTTAGCCAGCGGGATGAGTTTGGACTCCATCCCCTGCTCTTTAAGCCATTTTCTCAAATGATCCCACCATATATTTCCCTGGATAATCACCGGTAAATCTTTTAAGAGTTGGTAAGGGATAATTTCCACCTTTAGTTTTATCGTTGCCAATATGGATTTTTCATCCCTGAATCTGATCTCCATCTGATATCTTCCCGGTATTGCATTTTCTTCACTCTTAACTGTAAACCAAATAGGTAGATTGCGATAAGGATAAAGTGTAAAAGGGTGGGGAGGAAGTAGAATATCCGGGTATCCCTTTATTTTTCCTTTTTCCCTTACCCTCTGATATCCCACTGGATTCCATTTGATTTTCAAGGATGAGGAAGGAGGTAGAGATATTTCTGGAGATACATTATTAATTTCTCTTCTGCTCCTCAATATCACCTGAAAGGCTTTAACCTCTCCCTGGAGAAGGGAAAGGTTCCAGGAATGGAGAGGGTGAGAGGGAGGGGATTGAGTCTCAAATACCCTTTCTTCCGGAGAGACACACCAAAAAGTGACTGAGTTTTCAGAAAGAGTAGATAATGCATTATTTATGGAAATTGCCCATATTCCTATCACCCCTAAACATCTCCACCAGGAGAGAATACCCTTCATCCTCTTCCTCCTTTTTAAGGTAACTTTCCCATGAATTTTTAACTAATTGTATCACCGGAAAAATTTCCCCTCAAAAAAATTTGACAACTTCCTCCTTTTCTGGTAGATTAAAGATAGAAACCCTTATATAGAAAGGAGGTGAGATGAGATGTTAAAGAAGATTCGCAGCATCTGGGGACTTTCCCCCGCCTTCACCTTAATCGAGTTACTGGTGGTGATAGCGATTATTGCTATTTTAGCAGCAATGTTATTACCTGCTTTACATAGAGCCAGAGAGCAGGCAAGAACAGCCACCTGTCAGAACAATCTGAAGCAGATTGCCATAGGGTTTGCCATGTACAGGAACGAGTACGATGGTGCCAATGTTCCCTGTTATTTTGTAACCTCAGGTGCGAGGATTAGAGCCTATTGGACCGTGCAACTTTACCACTATATGAACGACAGGGACCTGTTTCTCTGTCCTTCCCGACCAGAGTGGGAGTGGAATAGCCCTGATGAGCCAGAGGGACGGTGGTTGGGTGGCTACTTTGTTAACAATGATGGAGACCAGGGTGTGCATCCTCTCTATCAAGAAGGAAATTACTATCTTGCTCCTCTGAAAGAGATAGTTTATGACTCAGAGGTTATTGACCCTGCAGGGACAATTGAGGCAGGAGATGCTTGGGTTCCCCTCTGGAAGGATAGCGCCCAGTTTCTGGAGATAGGACATGGAAGTTGGGGTGCTCCTACAGCATTAGACTCAGGCTGGTGGAATCAGTTAGGAGGATACTACTCCAGCCGGGAGGAGTATGAAGCAGATAGAGACAGACACAATGGAGGACTAAACTACCTTTACTACGATGGGCATGTGGAGTGGCACAGGGCAGAGTATATACTGGAGAATGAAGAGGCTCTCTTTGATAGAACCGTGCCAGGTCCGTAGTAGAGAAGGAAGGCTTTCCCGGGGGAAATTCCCCCGGGATTTTTTTATGGGAGAGAGGTAAACTATTTATATCTTTTAGATTTTCTCACTCTTGCATAGGTTCAGAGACATAATGGGGAAAAAGAATAAGGAGGTTTAATGGAAAAAGTCTTTCCCTTGGGTGTCCATATTTATAGAGTACCCCATCTCCCTATAGAGGAGTTGAAAAAGGATATGGCTTATTTAAAAAAAATAGGATTCAATATGGTAAAAATTCAAGAAATCTGGGCGCACGATGAACCGGAGAAGGGAAAAATAGACCTCGGTGATATTGAAGAGTTACTTCAAGAAGCGGAGAAACTCGATTTATTGGTGTATTTTGGATTCACCATGGAACAGGTTCCCACTTGGTTATGGAAGGAATACCCGGATTGCAGGATGGTATATTTCTTGAATCTTCCTCATGATGAGCCGGGACAGTATGTTTTGCCCGGCGATGGGAAACCAGGACCCTGCTGGTATCATCCTGATGCTAAGCGTGAAGGGGAGAGGTTTATAAAAGAGGTGGTGAGGAGATTATCTAAATACAACTGCATTGCGGTGTGGAATGTATGGCAGGAGATAGGATTATGGCCTATGCTTTACTCCCACCCTGCAGGAGTCTGTTATTGTAAATACACTTTATCTGAATTTAGGCGTTGGCTTAAAAGAAAATACAGAACTCTTGAGAGACTGAGTAAAGCATGGCGGAGGAGGATTATTGACTGGGAACAGGTGGAGCCTCCGAGGATATATCCCAGCGTTCCTTCTTTTATAGACTGGCACCACTTTATGGAGGAGGTTTATTTGCCCTATGCTTTGAAATGGAAGGTGAAGGCAGTCAGAGAAGCGGATCCACTCAAAAGACCGGTTTTTGCTCATGTGAGTTCTCCGAGTTATGGTTCAAGGAAGGATTGGGAGTATGCTAAAACTGTGGATTTTTTCGGTTGTTCTTGTTATCCCACATGGGGCCCCTTTGGGGAATGGGATAAGTTTCCAAGGTTAAAACCTTTAAAGCCAAGAGATGCTTATTTAAAGCAGGAACTTTGGAAAATGATCTTCTATAGATTCGATTATCTGCGTTCTGCTTGCCAGGGGAAAGATTTCTGGGCTGCTGAATTTCAAGGAGGGAGAGTGGTTACCTATTGGAAACTGGGAAGGGAGATAACTTATGAGGATATTGAAAGGTGGATTATAGGAGCCTTAGCCTGTGGGATAAAAGGTTTGTGCTTCTGGAACCACAAGGCGGAGATAATGTGGCAGGAGGCGTATGGGTTTGGATTGATGGATTTGCAGGAGCGGAAAAGAGAAAAAATAGAAAGAGTTGGAAAGATCTCCCAAAAGTTAAACCGAAAGGCTGAGTTTTTCTTGAACAGTAAGGTTCCTCCTGCAGAAGTAGGAATAGTGATCCCTGACGAACTTTGGCATTTCTGTAAAGGTAGTGCAAGACATCAGGAGAATTGGGTGAGCGAGGGATTAAAACATTATTTACATTCCTTGGCTGGAATATACAGGGCTTTATGGGAAAGAGGAGTATGGGTGGATTTTATCGATGGCTCTAATTTCTCCGGTGAAGGAGTTAAAAATTACAAAGCGCTCCTATTAGTTTTCCCTTTGTGCCTAAGGGAATCCCTTTGTGTGGAGCTCAAAAAATATGTAGAACAAGGTGGCGTATTGATATCAGAGGCTTGCCCGGGTAGATACGACGAGTATGGTTTTGCCAGGGAGAAGGAAATGGAGGAAAACCTGTGTGCAGTTTTTGGAGTGGAACAGGAAAGTTTAAGCCTTTGTTTATTTTCTCACGGGAGAACCCCTTGGCCGGTTTCTGAACTATCTGGAGAGATGAGAAAAGTTAGTAGACTTAAAGGTATGGGAGATTTCCAAGGCAAGTCGGTTATACCCAGTTTCTATATTCAAACTTTTCTACCCAAGACTGCTAAACCTATGCTTATCTCAGAGATAGGCATAGTAGGGGTGGAAAATTACTTCGCAAAAGGGAAGGCTTATCTCATAGGTACTTTTTTAGGCCATGCCATCTGCAGTTTCGAGGACAGAGCCACTGGCGATTTCCTTTTCGAGTTACTCAAGCAGGCTGGTGTTCGCGGCAATAAGGTTGGAAAGGCGCTTCTCAGGAAAAAGATTATAGACCAGGAAAGGGAATTGTGGTTTTTGATAAACCCTTCCAGCGGTTTAATGAAGGTTAACCTGGAAAAGGAAGGTGGTAATTTTGAGTGTCTTTTAGATGACGGTAAAGAAATAAAAAAGTTGAAACTTAAACCTTTTGAGATTAAATGTTTACTATTTCGGAAAGACGGAAATAAAAGAGAATGAAGACCAGAAAAAACTTGAGGGAAATTGGCTACGCCTTTATAACCCCCTCCGAACCTGTAAAGGCTGGGACTTGTGGAAGGTGGTGGATACACTATGTATGCGGGAAAAAGGGGATAAAACCAGGGGGAGGAATAAGGATAGAATTTCCTGGGCTCTTGGGCTTCTCCAGACCTCAGACCAAAGATGCAGAGGCTGAGGGATATGTAACGGTTGTTTCCGATAATCCAGAAGCGCAGATGGATGTAAAGGTGAGATGTAAATGGGGATATTTACACCCGGCATCTAAAAGAGGAAGGTGGACCAGACTTTTGATAGAAGTTAAACTTAAAAGAGGACATCTTCAAGAGGGACAGAAAATAATGGTTGCCTATGGGGATATCCACCGGGGGCTGGGAGTAGGGGCAAGGGTAACCACCAAAGCCCTTAAGCCAAGAAATTTTTATACATTTAAAACCAGCGTGGATGTGGAGGGTAGAGGTATCTATCAAGAACTTGAGGAACATCCGGTTTTAGAGGTAGTCCCTGCCGAACCCAAGGAAGTTGAATTAATCTTACCCACGGTGGTGAAAGCAGAAGTAAAAATCAAACCCAAAGTTATTGCTAAAGATATTTATCACAATCCTGTTAGAAAGACGAAGAGGAGCCTGGGGCTTTACTCACTCCAACTCAAGGGGCTAAAGAAACCTTTGGAAAAAATAAGATTTAAAAATTCAGAAGAGATAATTTTTGAGAAAGAAAACATATATTGGATAAAATCTGTAAATCCCAGTCTCCACTTGGAGAGTAATCCTGTGGAAGTAAGGAAAGAACCCCTTTATAAGATCCTGTGGGGTGATCTTCATGTGCATTCTTCTTTCTCTTGCGATAATGTAGAGGAGGGAATGGATATGGAACCCCGGGAGTGTTTGACGTTCGGTAAAGAAGTCGCTCACCTTGATTTTATGGCCATAACCGATCACCATATACCGCAAAGGAAGAGGAAAGAAAATGAGTGTTATTTGGATAGAAAACAATGGGAAATATTGGGTGAAGCGATTGAGGAGATAAACAAAGATGGCGAGTTTGTTGCATTTTTTGGGTTTGAACTTACCTGTGTTAGAGGGGATACTTGCGTTTATTTTCTCACGAATCATCCCCCATACTTGCCACCTTCTTCAGTATCGGATATAAGGGGGGTATGGAAGTATTATAGCGAAGAGGAGATTTTGACCATACCCCATTTCCATAATAAAGGAGAATTACCCTCTCAGGAATATTTTACAAACCCGGAGAGGGAATCAGTAGTGGAGATCGCTTCAATCCATGGGATTTACGAATACCTCGGAAATCCCACCCCTTGGAAGAGCCCTCATCGAGGTAGAAACCTGAGGGACCTCCTTAATAAAGGTTTTAAGTTCGGGGTTATAGCCAGCAGTGATGACCATAAAGGACAACCCGGTTTCCAAGAACTGGTGGCTGTGTATGTCAAAGAATTTTCAAAAAAAGAAATATGGGAGGCTCTGAAAGGAAGGAGGTGTTATGCTACCACTCATGCCAGGATTATATTGAAGTTCGAATTAGATGGTCACCCTATGGGAAGTGAATACCGAACAGAAAACCCACCCCTGGTTTCCGTAGAAGTCATTGGGAGCGATGAAATTCAAAAAGTGGAGATAATAAAAAATGGCAAAAGAATACACGAATACTTAGGGAAGAGCGAGTTCGTTAAGTTCGTTTATATGGACAGGCAGGTAAAAAAGGGGAAAAGTTATTATTACGTGCGTGTACTTCAAAGAAATGGCGAAATGGCATGGTCAAGCCCTGTATTTGTAGATTTTCTTTAAGTAAGGGGAAAATTTCCCATCTTCAGCCTTTGGACATTTTTCTCCTTTTTTGGTAAACTAAAGGTAGAAATCCTTATAAAGAAAGGAGGTGAGATAGGATGATGAAGAAGATTCGCAGCATCTGGGGACTTTCCCCAGCCTTCACCTTAATCGAGTTACTGGTGGTAATTG
>CAZSGC010000039.1:0-13936 GCA_964606225.1 uncultured bacterium
TCCTTTTCCATCACCCGGATAGAGGAAATTATTATGGGAACCTGATAAATCTTTCCTAATATCCTTCCCAGAATGTTGGTATGAAAAAGAAAGGCATGTAGGATATGAGGACGAAAATCCTCCACAATTTTACCCCACTTAAAAATTATGGAGAGATCTCCTTTTCCCTTCATCCTCTCAGGATATACTAAAATTCCCTCCTCCTTTAACCAGTTTTCTATCTCTCCTCCCTGAAGAGAAGCCACTCGGGGAAGGAAGAGGGAGCGGTCAATGCCTGTAGCCAGATAGAAGAGATTCTTCTCTGCTCCTCCTATCTGGAGGTCAGTTATTAAATAAAGGATTCTCATTCGCATCTTTACTTAAGAGGGGGAAATTCGGTTTAAATTTAAATCTTTCCCATGGCTTTCATAAGGGAGAGAGAAAAACTCTTCACATTTTCTATAATTTCTGCTGGATTTTCTTTTTCCTGAATTATCTTTATTATGGCACTACCCACAATCACTCCATCAGCAAATTCTGCTACCCACTTAGCCATTTCTGGGGTGGAGATACCAAAACCTACCGCTACAGGGGTCTTAAGCAAACTCTTAATCTCTTCCACCCTTTCTCTCAATCTGGTACCCAATTTATCTCTTATCCCGGTAACCCCTGTAACGGAGACACAGTAAACAAACCCCCGAATGAAATTTTTTATTTTCTTAAGACGAGAAAGAGAGGTAGTAGGGGCCACCAGAAAGATGGGATAAAATTCCCTTTTATCCCCTTCCTTCAGTAACTCCTCCGATTCTTCGGGAGGAAGGTCTGGAATTATCACTCCATCCACTCCTGCTTCTTTGGCTCTCTCAACAAACTCTTTAATTCCCAGAGAGTAAATGGGATTGTAATAAGAAAGAAGAAGAAGGGGTAAGGTTATCCCTTCCCTTCTTAACTCTTTTACAAATCCCAATATTTTCTTTAAGGTTATATCCTGCATCAATGCTCTCTGAGCGGAACTCTGGATAACCGGTCCATCAGCAATGGGGTCAGAGAAAGGAACCCCCAATTCCAGAAAGTCTACCCCTATTTTCTCAAATTCCCAGATTAACCGGTGGGTAATTTCCCAAGAGGGGTCCCCAGTCATAATAAAAGGGATAAAAGCCTTCTCCCCTTTCTCTTTTAATTCTTTCCATTTAATCTGGATTCTATTCACAATTTCTCTCCCAGATATTCTGCTACTGAATACACATCCTTATCTCCGTTTCCAGAAAGATTTATGATAACTATCTTTCCTTTAAGAGACTGCCGGTTTTTTAGCACCCAGGCTACAGCATGGGCACTCTCTAAAGCGGGAAGAATACCCTCCATTTTAGAGAGATAGAGAAAGGCTTCCACTGCTTCTCTGTCTTGGATGGTATAGTACTTTACCCTTCCTACCTCTTTTAAATAGGCATGTTCTGGTCCCACTCCGGGATAATCCAATCCAGCAGCAATAGAATGAGTAGGGAGAATCTGTCCATCTTCATCCTGAAGAATAAAACTCTTTGCCCCGTGGAGAATACCTACTTTTCCCTCCGATAGAGATGCTCCATGTTCTCCTGGTCTATTTCCCTTACCCCCTGCCTCCACTCCCACCAGTTCTACCTCATCTTCCAGAAAAGGATAGAAGATACCTATAGAGTTACTTCCACCTCCCACGCAGGCTACAATCAAATGGGGGAGTCTCCCTTCCTTTTCCAATATTTGCTGTCTCGCTTCTCTACCTATAACTGATTGGAAATCTCTTACCATTACCGGATAAGGATGAGGACCTACTACGGAACCTAAAAGATAGTAAGTATCTTCCACATGGGTGACCCAATCTCTTAAGGCTTCATTTATAGCGTCTTTCAGAGTGCGGGAGCCGGTTCTTACCGGAATCACCCGGCTTCCCAGAAGTTTCATCCGGAAAACATTTAATCTCTGCCTTCTCATATCCTCTTCTCCCATATAGATATCGCAGGGGAAACCCAGGAGAGAAGAAGCAGTAGCGGTGGCTACTCCATGTTGCCCTGCTCCTGTCTCCGCTATAATTCTTTTCTTTTTCATCCTCTTGGCTAAAAGTGCCTGCCCCAAAGTATTGTTTATCTTATGAGAACCGGTATGGTTAAGGTCTTCACGTTTAAGGTATACTTTAACTCCTAAATCTTTACTCATTCTTTTAGCAAAATAGAGAGGAGAAGGTCTTCCTGCGTAATCCATAAGAAGTTGAGAAAGTTCTTTCTGAAACTTCCGGTCTTCTTTAGATTCCATATAAGCCTTCTCAAGTTCTTCTAAGGCGGGAACCAGAGTCTCTGGGACGAATCTGCCTCCAAAATCTCCCCATTTACCGATAAAAGTATCTTTCTTCATCTTAAAACCCAATATACCTTAAAGATAGAATGTTCGTCAAACTGAAAAGAAAGGGTATAATTTAAAGAGAAATTGGATATCCAAAGAGAAAAGGTAAAAAGGAACTTTTTAATAAGGAAAACTCCTCTTCCTCATTTACTTCTCCCCAGTAAGAAGAAACTTCATGGCTGGTGGCCTGGTAAAAGGGAATGCACGGGAGAAAGACTCCTTATAAATCCTTACAATGGCTGTTCTGTAGATTGCTTTTTCTGTTATACCCGCGCTTTTCCTGGGTATTTTAACCTATGGCATAAAGAGAAAATCATTACTGTAAGTAAAGATTTCCCTCAGGAAGTAGCTCGGCAGATTGATTCCTTAAAAGTGGCTTCCTGCGGTTACCTTTCTCCCGTGACTGAGCCCTTTCAGAGGATAGAAGAGAAGTATCATTATTCGGAGAAGATCATACAAATCTTCGTAGAGAGAAACCTTCCCATTGAATTTGTTACTAAATGTAAAGTTCCGGAGAAAGTTCTTGATCTCATCTCTTCACAACCCCATTCTTTCGGTCAGGTCTCCATACTTACCTTAAAAGAGGAGTTAAGAAAATTACTTTCTCCTGGTGGAGCAGATACAGATACTCTTCTTAAGAATATAGAGAGGATGAGAAGAAAAAATATTTATTCTGTGGCTCGTATTGACCCTATCCTCCCCTTCGTAACCGATAACCTAAAAGAACTTAAAGAACTGATGTATAAGGTAGTGGAGAAAGGTGCTTCCCACATTGTCGCCAGTATTCTGGATATACCTATCAAAATCAAGGACTTTATCTGGGAAAAAATCAAAAAGTTTTTTGGAGAAAGTGTTCTTAAAAAATATCGGGCTCTCTACACGGAAAAAATAGGGAATTATCTTCATGCAAAGATAGAGTACCGCCGTCAAATTTTCAGTTTTTTGAAAGAAGAAAGCCAGAAATTAGGAGTAACTTTCGCCTTATGTATGGAATTTTACCAGAAGGAGGGAAAAATTAAGGGGTTAAATCAGGAATTTATGACTTCCTATAACTGTGATGGTATGGATGTTCCGGTTTATATAAGGGAAAACTTTAAATTTAAGCCTGCTGCAAAATGCAGAGGAAATTGCCTTAACTGTACCACTCCTCTTTGTGGTATTAAAGACCTGGCTATGGGAAGAGAGGGGAGTAAGAAAGACTGGAAGCTTAAAGATTACCTTCGATGGTCAAGGGAACTTTCTTCTCCTCCTCTTCTCAGGTAAGGTTTGAGAAAGCGAGCAATTTTATTGGCTATCCAGCGGTAACCATTTCCATTAGGATGAACCTCGTCGTATTTAAGTTCTGGATGATGAAGAACATATCTTAAAAGATGGGGAATAAAAAGAGAAGAAGTCTGGCGTGCTATCCTCAAATAACTACGGTCAAAATAGGTAAGCGGAGAGATTAAAAGTACAGAAATTTTTTCCTCTTTTATTCTGTAAACTATCTCTCTTATGTTCTTCTCTGTCTCTTCTAAGGGTATACGATGGAAGAGGTCATTTCCTCCTAAAAGGATTATAACCAAATCCGGTTCCAGATCTATTATCTCTTCCACTCTCTTCAAAGCATCTTCTGTAGTCTGACCAGGTATTCCTGCATTGATCACTTCCACCTGAAGTATCTTCTCCAATATGGAAGGATAATCTTCCCCAGGACCAGCACCCTGACCGTAAGTGAGACTATCTCCAAAACATACAATCCGATGAACTGGAGGTAAAGCAGGAGAAGGAGAATAAAGAAGGCAGCCAATTATACCTGCAACTATGAAGATACTTAAGAGAAGGAAGAGTCTCTTCAAAATCCTTTACTTAAGATAAAGAGGCTCCAGAGGAACTTCTTTCTCTTCCTTTATCTCAGGGATTACCAACACCTGTCCAGGGTAGATAAGATTTGGGTCTTTAATTTTATCTTGATTTGCCTTGTAGATAACTGGCCATTTAAAAGGATTGCCATAAAACTTCTGAGCAATTTTCCAAAGAGAATCTCCCTTGACCACCTCATAAGTATTTCCTCCTTTGACTTCTATCTTACTTCGATAGGCTTGAAGTTGAGCCTCAATATCTTTAAGATACCTTTCCAATTCCTGCCGTTTCTTTCTTTCCATACTAAGTTCTGCCAGTACAGACTCCAATTCTTTCTTCAGTTTCTCCAGTTCCTCTTCCTCAAGAAGTTTAGGAGGTGGGGCTACAGGTGGAGTAGGAGAGACCACAGGTGGAGAAACTCTCTTTTTGCCTCTCCATCTCCACACCCATTGGGTTTTGCGTTCAGGAATATTAGGATTCCATACGATATATCCTCTGTTACCCCAAATTTCTCTATCCTCCGATTTATAGTATATCATCCTCCAGCCCAGTTCTCTTAGACGCTGGAGAAGAATGTCCACTCTGCTTTTACTCTCCTCTTTCCCCAAAACCGTGGAAGCAAAAAGAGAAAAAATCATAAACCCACCTAAAATTCCCAGCACCCATTTTTTCATTTTTCTCCTCCTGTCTTCTAAGTAGAGATAGGAAGAATTTTGACTTCCACCTTACATAATCTCTTAAACCTCTCCGCATCCTGAGCGCTTCCCACTATACTCCCATAATGGATAGGAATAGCCAATTTAGGCTGGAGAAGATTTACCAACTCCGCTGCTTCTTCTGCATTCATAGTATAAGTTCCGCCCACAGGTACAAGGATAACATCAACCTTAAGGTTTTTCATCTCCGGTATCACATCCGTATCCCCTGTGTGATATATTCTTATTCCCCTGGTCTCTACAATATATCCTACCCCTCCATAATTTGGAGGATGAAAATTTTTGGTAGGATTATAAGCGGGTAGAACCTCAATTACCACCCCTTTTTCTGAAAATTTCTCTCCTTTCTCTACAAACTTTACCTCTCCTTTCAACTTGGAAGCGCAATTTCTGGCTGCTACTACAACTGTATCTTCCTTTTTTATCTTTTCTATATCTTCAGGAGAACAGTGATCATAATGATCATGGGTAATTAAAATGATATCTGCCTTTTTCTCACTTTTGATTTTCCAGGGGTCAATATAAATCACTCTATCTGATTCAATTCGTACAGAGGCATGTCCCAGCCATTTTATCATCTCCTCCATCTCTCTCACCTCCTTTCCCAGAAAATCAATCTATTCTTTCAGTTTCTTCTTTACCAATTCCGAAACTACAGAACCTTCTACCCTCTCACCATATTCACTCATAATTTTCCCCATTACCTTACCCATATCCTTTAGTCCTTCTGCCCCTGTTTCCTGGATAACTCTCTCTACCAATTCCTCTACCTCTTCTCTGGTTAATGGTGAGGGGAGGTAATCTTCCAGTATCTCCTTCTCTTGAATTTCTTTCTCCAAAAGGTCTTTTCTTCCCGCCTTCTCATACAGAGTTATAGCCTCCTTCCTTTTCTTTACCTCCTTTCTTATAACTTTTATAATCTCGCTGTCTGGAAGAGGGTCTTTCTTTAGTTCTTTGCTACGGTTTTTGATGGCAGCCAAAAGAAGCCTCAGGGTATTCACTCTTATCTTGTCTTGAGCCTTTAAGGCTTCCCTAAGATGGGAGGTTAACTTTTCTTCCCAATCCATTTGAGTAAATTATATCCTCATCCTTTAATTTTGAAAAGCCATTATTCAAGAAGAAGAGTAACAGGAAAATTATAAAAAATAAGTGAAAGATTAGAGATAGGGAAAACAGAAAAACTAAGAAAATACTCCCCATTTTTTTGCTGTCTCCACCATGGTCTTTATATTTTCTTCTGGGGTATCCCGAGGAATTTCCTCTCCAGAATTAAAGATGAAACCTTTATATTTTTTCCCCTCCTCTATAATCCTTATAGTTTCCCTTCTCACTTCCTCTACACTTCCTCTCTCCAGAACTTTTATGGGGTCAATATTTCCTACTATACACACTTTCCCCTTTGCCACTTCTAAAGCCTTTTTAATATCTATCCCTGGTCCCACCGAGAGTGCATCCGCTCCTAACTCTACCATTATGGGGAGCGATTCTCCTTCCTCACTGGCGTGGTAGAAGGTAAGTCCTCCTGCTTTCTTATACTCTTCTACCACTTTTTTGGCAGGTTCAAAGGCAAATTCTTTATAAACCTTAGGAGAGATGAGATGAGAAGAAGCGTTACAATCACCATACCAGAGAGCATCTGCACCTGCTTCCAACTGGGCTTTTCCAAACATGGACTGTAACTCTACAAAAAACTCCATAGTCTCTCGCAACAATTTCTCATTACTATAAATCAGCATCATGGTCTCTTCTATTCCGTAAAGAAGAGTGACTGAGGAAAAAGGAGCCTCTGTTCTTCCACACACGCAGACCTTATCCCCGAAGTAAGACTTCAGTTTGCTTATAGCCTCCAGTAGCACAGGCATTCTACCATCTTTATAAGGGTCGGGCATCTTAAGATTTTTAAGGGTCTCCCAGGTGGGGGGAAGATAATCCACCGTGGCTCTTAAAATATTCCCCGAACCTTTTGTCCCTACTCCTAAAACTTCAAATACAATACAATCATCAATTTGAACCCAAGCCCAGTCATAGTCGAATTTCTCTATTACCTCTTTCTGACATTTAAAAATTTTATTCGCATCCTGACAGTATTCTTCATAAATCATCCCACTCATTCTTACATCAAACTCTTGACTCAAAGCAAAGACAGGTATCCGAGAAGGTTGCTCTAACCGGACACATTTCCTTATATCCTCTAATACTCCTGAATATGCCATCTTTTCCCTCCTTGTTTATATAAATTACTTAAATTTTAGAACATTTACAAGAAGAAATTCTTTTAAAAGGACTGGAAATTTTTATAAGGCTGGGATAACTTATTTTTCCTTACTTATTTTTTTCCCTTCCAAAAAGTGATATTATATGAGAAATGGAACTCTGGTTTACTGAAGAACATAATTCCTCTACTCGATTTTCTATAAAAGTAGAGGAAGTTCTCTTCACTGGGAGAAGTTCTTTTCAGAGAATCGATGTTCTTAAGACCCTGGAGTGGGGGAAAGTGTTAGTACTGGATGGTTTGGTAATGCTCACCGAGAAGGATGAGTTTATCTACCATGAGATGATAACCCATCCCGTCCTTTTCTCTCATCCTCATCCGGAAAAGGTTTTAGTAGTGGGAGGCGGAGACGGGGGAACGGTAAGAGAAATAGTAAAGCACAAAGAAGTTAAAAAAGTGGAGGTGATAGAGATAGATAAGATGGTCATCGAAGTATGTAAGAAATACCTTCCCCAAGTCAGCCAGGGTTTTGAGGATAAAAGAGTAAGTATTATTAATGGAGATGGAGCACAGATTATAAAGAAGAAGAAAAGAGAATATGATGTGATAATAATAGACTCCACGGGCCCGGGAACCATTGGAAAGGTTCTTTTTGAGAAGGAGTTTTATAAGGATGTCTATAAGGCTTTAAAAGAGGAAGGAATTATGGTAGCCCAGAGTGAATCTGTGATAAATGACCCGGAATGGAGCAGGGGAGTGTATAGAAATCTAAAAGATATCTTCCCTATCGTCCAAATGTATCTCTCTTATATACCCACATATCCGGGGGGAATATGGAGCTTCACTCTGGGAAGCAAGAGATTTTCGGTTAAAGAAATAATTCAGAGCCAGCGGTGGAAGAGAGAAAATATTCAGACTCGTTACTATAATCCAGAAGTCCATTTCGCCTCTTTTAAATTACCTAATTTTGTGGCAAAGTTACTGGAAAGTAATGAGTGATATAGGAGTAGGAATCCTTTGAGGAGTTTTTCAGAATTTAAGTTCCTCTCGGCTACCTCCTCCTTTGAGGAATGCAGAGGAGTGGTAATAGGGTGCCCTTTAGAATCTTCTACTTCTATCCCTGGATGTTCACGGGCACCTAACTATATCCGGGAAGCATCTTGGAGAATTGAGAGTTACTCTCCTTACCAGAGGAAAGATCTAAAGGAAATACCCCTCTGTGACCTGGGAAATTTTCTCTTGCCCCCCTCGGGTGCAAGTATAAAGAAAAGTTTTTCTTTAATTGAAGAGAAAATAGAAGAAGTGCTCAAGTTTGACAAGAAATTGATAATACTGGGAGGAGACCACCTGGTCACTCTCCCCGTGGTAAGAGCTATCAAAAAGAGGGAAACGAACTTAAGAATTTTACATTTAGATGCTCATCTGGATGAGAGGAAAGAATGGAGAGGAGAAAAATTTACTCATGCTTCAGTAATGTATAGAATCAGGGAGGAAAAAATTCCTGTAGTTCATTTGGGTATACGTTCCTTATCCAAGGAAGAAAAAGATATTCCTTTTTACTCCTTAAGCAATCCCCCGGAGATGGAGCAGGGAGGGAAGTATTACCTCTCCCTGGATATGGATTTTTTTGACCCTTCCATTGCCCCTGCTGTGAGTAATCCGGAACCGGGAGGAGAGAATTTCTCTTCTTTCTTAGATTGGCTCCTTGCTTTACCTCCTTTGGAGGTAGTGGGTATAGAGATAGTGGAGGTAAATCCATTAGTGGAGGGTATCCATATTACCTCTGTCCTTGCTGCTACGGTTATCCGAGAATTAATTTTAAAATTCTGGTAGGAGGTGCAGAATGAAAATAGGGATTATCTCCGATACCCATGACCATCTGGAGAATTTAAGGAAAGCCTTAGAGATTTTTCACAAAGAAGGAATAAGATTAATCCTTCATGCAGGTGACTTTATCTCTCCTTTCACCGTTCGTCCTTTTTTGTCCTATTCCTTTAAACTCATCGGAGTTTTTGGAAATAACGATGGTGAAAGAGAGGGCTTAAAAAAGAATTTTAAAGATATAGGAGAGATTTATGAAGATTATTTTGCGGGAGAGATTGGAGGAAGAAAAGTCTTTCTTACCCACAAAGGAGAAATGGTGAAATATCTGGATGAGGATAAATTCGATGTAATTATATATGGACACACCCATAAAAGAGACTTAAGAAAGGAAAAAGCATTAATAATAAATCCAGGCGAATGTGGAGGTTGGCTTTACGGTAAGCCAACTATTTGTATACTGGATTTAGAGACTCTGGAAGTAGAATTTGTGGAGATTGGATGAGAGGAAATGGGTTTTAAAAAGGGGGTGAAAGATGCCTGAGATGCCGGAAGTAGAGACTATTAGAAGGGATCTGGAAGAAAAAGTTGATGGAAAGAGGATTAAAAAAGTAATTATAATCAATCCCTCTTATTTTAAGGAAGTTACTCCTTCTCATTTAATAAAGGCTTTAGAAGGTAAAAAATTCTCCTCTTTCCTGAGAAGGGCAAAATATTTAATCCTCCAGGTGGAGGGGAAATCATTTCTGGTTATCCATTTTGGGATGACGGGTCTCCTCCTTTATTATCTCCGACCCCAGAAAGCGGAAAAACACACCCAATTTATTATAGAGTTTGAAGATTCTTCTCAATTGCACTATCAGGATATGAGAAGATTAGGCAATATCTGGCTTACAGAAGATTTTACTACCTTAGAGGTGATAAAAGAATTAGGTCCAGAACCTTTGAGTGAAGAATTTACTCTGGAGAGATTTAAAAGAGAATTAGAAAGGAGAAAACGGTCAAAAATTAAACTCCTCCTTATGGAACAGTCTTTTATCTCTGGGGTGGGGAATGTGTATGCCAATGAATCCCTCTTTCGCTCCGGTATCCATCCGGAAAGGACTGCGGGCTCTTTAGAAGAAAAGGAAATAAAAACTCTCTACCGAGAAATAAACAAGGTAATTGAAGAGGCTATAGAAGGAAGAGGAAGTTCTGTAGATACCTACAGAGATTTAGATGGGAAAAGAGGATTATATGAGGAAAGGTTACAGGTTTATGGGAGGGAAGGAGAACCCTGTCTTAAGTGTGGTTCTCTTATAAAAATGAAAAAACTGGGAGGAAGAGGAACCTATTATTGCCAGAAATGTCAGAAGTAATAGAAGATAGACTCCTCCAAAATTTTAAAGACCTATTTGGGGAAGGTGAAGGTATAAAAGGAGCCAGGGCTCCCGGGAGACTCAATTTCATCGGAGAACATACCGACTATCAGGAAGGATTTGTTCTTCCTGGGGCAATAGATAGATATATCTATGTGCTGGGGAGAAAAATCCCCCAACCTCAACTGATTTTATATTCAGGAAATTATTCCGAGGAATTTAGGTGTTCGCCAGAAGAAATAGAAAAATTTAAGGGAAAGAACTGGTATGGTTACGTTTTGGGAGTAATAAATCTTCTAAAAGAGAGGATAGATCTTCAAGGATTACAACTCTACATTTGGGGAAATATCCCTATTGGAAAAGGTCTTTCTACTTCTGCGGCTTTAGAAGTCTCCACTCTACTTGCCCTTATGCAAATATATGATGTTTCTCTCCCTGATAAAGAAATTGTGAAATTAGCAAGAAAAGCAGAGAATGAATTTGTAGGAGTGCCCTGTGGAATAATGGATCAATTCGCTTCCCTCTTCTCTCAAAAGGGGAACTTACTCTTTTTGGATACACGAAATTTAAAATACAAGCATATTCCTTTAAACATGGAAGAAGTCTCCCTTCTAATACTGGACAGTAATGTAAGAAGAACCCTGGGAGAGACACCTTATCAACAACGGAAAGAGGAGTGTGAGGAGGCAGTAAAAATATTAAGAAATTACTTCCCTCACCTTAAAACTTTACGAGATTTAATAGATGTAGAAAGTGGGTGGGAAGATAAACTTCCCCCTTTACTTAGAAAAAGAGCGCTTCATGTGGTGAGTGAAAATAAACGAGTTTTGGAAGTCTGCTCTTTACTGAGACAAGGAGATTTTAAGAAAGCAGGAGAATTACTTTTTCACTCCCATCTAAGCCTTAAAGATAACTTTGAAGTAAGTTGTGAGGAACTGGATATCCTGGTAGATTTATCTCTGCAATCTGGAAAAGTTTACGGTGCTCGTATGATGGGAGCCGGATTTGGTGGATGTACCATAAATCTGGTAGAGAAGGGGAAGGAAGAAGAAGTGGTAGAATTTATAAAAGAGAAATACACCTCTCTTACCCAAAAAGAAATTACACCCTTTCTTTTCCATCTTCAGAAAGGGGCAAAGCCGCTTTCCCTTTCCTAAAGCATGGAAAAAAGGAAGAACCCTCAGACTAAATATGCAAAGGTATGGATAGATGCAGGGAAAGGTCTTTTCTACACTTATTTAATTCCCTCCCCCTATCAGGATAAATTAGAGGCAGGTTGTCGAGTTAAAGTCAGATTACAAAGAAGAGAAATGACAGGAGTGGTTGTAGAAATCAAAGAAGAAGTGGATACCAGTAAAATTTATAAGCCTGTAGATTCACTGATAGATGAAACTCCTCTTTTCTCTTCAGATTTTATAGACTTCACCCGGGAATTGGCTTATCAGCAGTGTGTGGAGTGGGGAGAGATACTTAAGAACGCTTTCCCTTCCTATGTGAGGGAAAGAAAATTCCATCTCCATTTTTTAGAGGAGGAAATCTCTACCCCTTTTTCACCCCTTCCTTCTCTTTCTCCTCAAGAAAAAAAGGTAGCAGAGGAAGTTCTCTGCTCCTTAAGAGAGGGGAAGCATGAAGTTTTCCTCCTTCATATGGGTGAGGAGAGAAATAAAATTTACTTAAAACTTCTTCAAGAAGTTCTTCGACAAGGAAAGAATGCTTTAATTCTATTCCCGGAAATTTTCTCCCATTTACCCTTTATCCAAATGCTGGAAGAGGGATGGGGAGAAGTGGTTTCTTTCCTCTATCCTTATCTTACTCCCAGTAAGAAATTTCAAGAATGGAAAAAAATAAGAGAAAAAAGGAAGAGGATAGTAGTAGGTGCCCGCTCTTCTCTATTTGCTCCCTTAGATAATATAGGACTTATAATTGTAGAAGAAGAACATCACTCTTTACACAAACAGGAAAAGTCTCCTCGTTTTCATGCCCGAGAGGGAGCTATCCTGAGAGGCAAATTGAATAAAGCGGTTGTAGTTTTAGGCTCTGCTACTCCTTCCTTAGATTCTTTCTATAAGGGAGAAAAGGGAGAAGTCCATTTTTTATCCCTCTTCTCTCCCCATAGAGACCTTCCTCCCATAAAGATTGTAGATATGCGTAGAGAGAGAGAGGAGGGTAACTTCGGGATATTCTCCCGCCAGTTAATTCATTCCATGGAGAGAGCCCTGAGGGAAGGGAAGAAAATATTTCTCTTTATAAACCGGAAGGGATATTCTTCCAGGCTCCTCTGTCCTCGCTGTGGGCATATCCAGAAATGTAAAAACTGCGGAACTCCTCTCACTTTCCACTCTTCCATAGGAAAGATGGTTTGCCATCACTGCGGTTGGGAAGAAGAGCCAGAAAAGATATGTCCTCAATGCCTTCGTTCCTATACGCGTCTTAAAGGGATAGGAACGGAGAAGGTGGAGAAGGAGATTCATAGAATTTTCCCCAATGCTCGTACCTTAAGATGCGATCAGGATAGTTGGGGAGGAGAAAAAAATAGAGAGGAATTTCTGAAAGAGGTAGATATAGTAGTAGGAACTAAAATTTTTCTGAAGTATTTACCTTTCTTCTCCCCCTCTCTGGGAGGGATTATCTCTGCAGATTTCTTTATGCATCTTCCAGATTTTAGAGGAGCAGAGCATATCTTTCAACTGATTGCTTCCTTAGGGTTGAGAATATCTCCAGAAGGAGAGGTAATAGTCCAAACCTTTTATCCTCATCAATACAGCCTCCGTTATGTTTCCTCTTATGATTTCTTAGGATTCTGGAGAGAAGAGCTGAAGAGACGAGAAGAATTAGGCTATCCTCCTGTCACCACCCTGCTTTCTCTTACCGTGAGAGGATATTCTGAAAATAAAGTAATTAAAATTATGGAAGTTCTTAAATCCCTTCTAAGGGAGAAAATAACAGGAAAAAAACTGCAACTTATTGGACCTCTTCCCTGCATACGATATAAAGTAGGAGGTAAGTTCAGATGGAGATTGATAATAAAGGGTGACTCTCGGGAGGAAGTAGCTGATCTTATGAAAGATTTGGCTGCTTACTTTCCCAAACTCCCTTTAAAAGGTTGCTTTCTTTCCGTAGACCTTAATCCTATAGAATTATTATGATTTTAGACCTTCAATCTATTTCCTGTAAAAAGTAACCATCAAGATCTTTTTGCATGGAGAAAATTAAATTCCTTTTCTATCCTTCTACTCAATAATTTTAGAATTTCAAACTTCCTTCATGACCCTCTTCTTTGGTGAAAATAAAAGACAGATTAAAAATATAATGGATGAAGAGATGATTATCACTGCACCTGCTGGCATATTAAAGAGGGAAGAAAATAAAAGACCGAGTAAACATGAGAATACTCCAAAAAAGGAAGAAAGAAGGAACATTTTCTTAAGGTTATAGGTCAACTGATATGCGGAAGCCGCCGGATTAATAATGAGACTGAATATTAAAAGCCCACCTATCGTATTGAGATTTGCTGAAATAACAGTACCCGAAAGGAAGAGTATTCCATAATATATTGGTCTTTCTGGTATTCCCACTGAGCGAGCAATCTCCCTATTGAATATTATTGCCTGGAGTTCCTTGAAGAAGAGAGT
>CAZSGC010000040.1:0-3003 GCA_964606225.1 uncultured bacterium
TAAATTATGGAAGTAAAAATAAAAAAGGTGTATCCTCCCAAAAAGAAAGAAGGCTCCAGGATGGGTTTGAAGTCAAAAAATGAGAATACACCAATTGAATTACAAAAAAAATATTGACGTAATCAATAGAAGTCTTGGCAGTGAATTTAAAGGAAAACAGGTATAATAGAAAACAAAAATGGAGTGTTCTGGAATGTCAATCTGTGCGCACGATTTGAGGTTGGGACAATTTAAAATATTTAAATTAACAGGAGGTGATTATGAATATAGTTCTTATTATTTTTGACTCTTTAAGAAAAGATTGTGTGGGGTGTTATAAAGAAAATCCACCGTGGGGTAAAGTTTTAACTCCAAATTTTGACAGATTTGCTGAAAGTTCCCTTATTATGGATAGGGTTTTTCCAGAAACACTGCCAACTTTACCTATGAGAAGAGCAATTTATACAGGAAAGAGAGTTTATCCTTTCATAAATGCTGATTTCAGGTTGAGGGGAGATTTTGTGGGAGCATTTGGATGGGGACCTATTCCAGAGGACATAGACACAATTTCCGAAATTTTACAGGAGAATGGATACAGAACATGTCTCATATCAAGTGTTTACCATCAATTTAAGCCATCAAAAAATTACTGGAGAGGTTTTGATCAGTGGACATTTATAAGAGGAAAGGAAAATGACCCTTACAAGAGCGGTCCTGAAGTATCACAGGAAGTAATTGATTATTATCTTCCTGAAGAAATGAAAACGCCAGGAATGGTAAAACTTCTTAAAAAAATTCTTATAAACTCCCAAAACTGGAAATATGAGGAAGATTATCCTGTTGCTCAGGTTTTTCTTGAAGCAACAAAATGGCTGGAAGAAAATGTAGATGCTGATAAATTTTTCCTTTTAATTGAGAGTTTTGACCCTCATGAACCATGGCAGGTTCCTGCTCATTACAGGGAAATTTATGATAAAAGTGATGCTCATGAACAGATTCTTTCAGGATATAAAGATACTTCAAAATTACCTCCAGAGGTTTTAAAAAGAACTCAAGCAAATTACAGCGGGCTTATAACAATGTGTGATAAATGGTTTGGATATTTCTATGAAAAACTCGAAAATATGGGACTTGTTGAGGATACTCTTATCATTCTTACCAGTGACCACGGCCATTCAATAGGAGATAAAAATTTTATGGGGAAAAGAGGTTATCCTTCAACAAGAGAAGTTTTTGATATTCCTCTTATGATAAAAGACCCGAAAGGAGAAGGAAAGGGGAAGAGAAGTAATATCTTAATTCAGCACCATGATATAACTGCTTTAATTTTGAGATTTGCACAGATAAAACTGGGAAAAAAGATAGATGGAATTGATTTCTGGGAAAATGCACTTGAAGAAAAACCAATTAGAGATTATGTTGTGTGTGCTTGGGGACCTGCTGTAACTGTAATTGATGATAACTGGTGGTTTAACTGTTTGATTGATGGAAAAGGCCCTTTCCTTTATAATTTAAAAGAAGACCCATTTCTTACAAAAAATGTTGCTGTTGAAAATAAAGAAGTATGTGACCTTCTCTACTCAAAAGCAATAAAAGAAGCAGGGGGAAAAGAGAAAATTCCAGAGTTTCTGATGAAGGCAGCATCTAAGGAGGAGACATTTCCTGGATGTAGTCCTATTGCAGCAAGAGAAATTTCTGAATAAGGAATGTAATATCACAAAGGAGGGAAATGGTAAGAGTGAGATTTGCTCCAAGTCACACTGTGTATTTACATATTGGAAATGCAAGGACGGCTTTATTCAATTATCTTTTTGCAAGAAAAAAATAAGGGGAAAATTTATTGTGAGGATAGAAGATGTAAATAAGGTGGGAGGAGAACTTTTTGGAAGAAGAGGAGTTCGCTCCATCCTCTTATGCCATGGGGGATAAGGTACAAAAATCCCCATCTTTGCTCCTTTAAATTTTTTATCTACATTACCTTCAGCCATTTAGGTATATAATAAATGAGAGAATACTTTATACTACTGCTATTAGAGAACGAATTTTGAAAAGGAGGTGTGGGATGAAACTTGGTCTATTTACCGTTCTTTTCAGTAATAAACTTCTTTGGGAAGTGTTGGACTACATTAAGGGACTTGGGATTGAGATGGTGGAATTGGGAGCAGGTAATTATCCAGGAGAGGCTCATTGTAAGAGAGAAAATCTCCTAAAAGATGAAGATGCTTGTAAAAATCTTCAGGAAGAATTGAAAAAAAGAGATATAAAAATCTCAGCTCTCTCTTGTCATGGGAATCCTTTACATCCAGATAAGGAGATAAGGGGAAAACATAGAAGAATTCAGAGGGAAACAATTCTTTTGGCAGAAAAATTGGGAGTGGATAGAATAATAACTTTTTCCGGTTGCCCAGGAGATCATCCTGGAGCAAAATATCCTAACTGGGTAACTTGTTCATGGCCAGAAGATTACTTAAAAATTCTTGATTATCAATGGAATGAAGAGGCTATACCTTACTGGAGGGAGGAGGCAGAGTTTGCTCGTAAACATGGAGTAAAGATTTGCATAGAAATGCATCCCGGATTCCTTGTATATAATCCTGAGACTCTATTGAAGTTGAGGAATGCATGCGGAGATAACATAGGAGCAAACCTTGACCCCTCCCATCTTTTCTGGCAGGGTATTGACCCGGTGAGAGCGGTAAAAGCACTGAAAGGAACGATTTTTCATGTTCATGCTAAGGATACAAAGATTGATTTATGGAATACATCTGTGAATGGAGTGCTTGATACAAAACATTATAGAGAAGTAGAGAAGAGGTCATGGATCTTCCGTACAGTAGGATATGGACATGGCTATGAGTTCTGGAAAGATTTTATCTCTTCCTTGAGAATGATAGGTTATAATTATGTTCTCTCCATTGAGCATGAAGATAGTCTCATGAGTCCAAAAGAGGGCTTTGAAAAAGCAGTAAGTTTCCTTAAAGAAATAATAGTAAGCGAGGAACCCGGTGAAATGTGGTGGGCATA
>CAZSGC010000040.1:3103-13721 GCA_964606225.1 uncultured bacterium
GTGCATAAGTTCAGAAAGACATTGGAAAATAGTAGTAGAGAGGAAAACTTTTTCTTTCTGTTTCTTTAATTTTTATAACTTTTTACCTCCCAAGAGCATGCTTGATAAACTCATCATCTTTCTAAAAGATTGACCAGGAATGAGTATGAAGCAGATGATAGAGACATCTGAAGACTAAAGAGAAGAAGTTTCTTTTCTCTTTCTCTTCCAGGAGTAATGTTGGAACCGAACAAATTCTAAGACTAATTTCCGGTAATTTTGAGGAAGCCTGCGAAGATAGGAGACAATTTCCCAGATTATAGGGTCTTCAGCCCGGTAGGCTCTTTTTTCCTCCCGGAGGAAAAATTCTCCCGGGGAAAGGTTATAGAAAGAGGCCAGTTTCTCTACCACCCGGAGGGAAGGGAGGCGGGTTCCATTTTCTATCTGATTGAGATAGGAAGGGGAGAGGTGGATTTCCTTGGCTAAATCTCTTAAAGTTAATCTCTTTTCTTTCCGAAGATTTTTAAATAACTCAAAATTAAACACAACTTGATTATAGAAGGTGTTCCTGTGCACTGCAATGAAAGTGAGTTCTTTTATGCTATTTGGGAACCAAATTTACCGATATTTCCGTTCTTATCTTTAAAAGCTAGAAATACTCTTTACTTAATAATCTAAATTTGCTAAAATTAAACAAGACTGCCGGATAAATGAGAATACAGTGTGCTTGGTGCGGAAAATTTTTGGGAGAAAAGGAGCCTCTTCAGGATTTGAGGATTACCAGTACTATATGTCCTCAATGTTTTAACCGGCTTAAAGAGAGAGTAAGAAGATTAAGAAGAAGTGAGGAGAAACTTTCATATCCGCCACCTTCTCCACCACCAGAAGGACAGGATATACCCGGGAATTATTAAAAGATGCAGTAAAGTTATACCAGGGAAAAGTAAGATAACATCACCTCTTAAGAATTCCATGATTCCTCGAAAGGTAAGATAAATTGCCAGGTAGAGAGGGAAGAGAGACCATAAGAACTTTCTTTTTCTTCTCCACTTCCACAGGAGGAGAAAGAGGAAGAGGTTAAAGAGGCAGGAGTAAAGTTGAGTAGGGTGAAGGGGTAGACTTCCGTAATGATACCCCGCTGGTGAAGAAAGAGGAAAGACCATCCCCCAGGGTAGAGAGGTAGGTCTGCCGAAACAGCAACCGTTAAAAAAACAACCCAGCCTTCCTATAGCCTGTCCCAAGGGAATATAGGGAGTGAGGAAATAGGAAACTCTTTTGATATCCTCTCCTTTTTTTCTGATGAAAAAGAAGCCTGATAAAAAACCAGAAGAAAGTCCTCCCAAGAATACAAATCCTCCTCTCCAATACCCTGGATGTAAGAGAGAGGGTAAAAGTTCTTGAGGATTAATCAAAAAGTAGGCAAGTTTTCCTCCTGCCAGTCCTCCTATTATTATAACCAGCCCTAGGTCTATAATGAAGGAGGGGGAGAGATTAAAGGCCTTGCTTTCCTTGTAAGCCATCCATAGAACGGTGATAAAAGCAAGAAATACGAAGACTCCGTATGTGTAAAAGGTAAAGTTACCTATTCGGAAGAGAATGGGATGCATCTTTTTTTAAAGATAGGATAAGGAAATGGATGCTTCCCCAGATAATTAATAGATCAGCCAGGTTAAAGGACCAGGGGAGTTTATGAAGTTGGAGATAGTCCACTACCCCTCCTCGCCATATTCTATCTATTAGATTACTTCCCGCTCCTGCCAGAAGGAGAAGGAGAGGGTATTTTTCCCTGAAGGGAGAAAGAGAGAGAAGTGAGAAAGTGAGAAAAATGATAGCCAGAAGGGAAAGGAAGAGGGTGAGTAAGAAAAGGCTGGAGAGCCAGCCAAAGGCAATTCCTGGGTTATAAAAGGGGGGATGGAAGTAAAGTAGATGGGGGAGGATAGTTATAGGAGAAACTATGGAGGTGGAAAAGAATTTTAAAGCCTGGTCCACTATTAAAGGAAGAAGTAAGAAGAAAATAATTTTCACACTATTTCCTTATTATTGAGTTTCTTCTTTCTCCTGACACTCTTTGCATAAAGTAGTATAGGGGATGGCTTCCAATCTTTTTCGGGGAATGAATTTTCCACAGGACTCGCATTTGCCATATTCACCTTTTTCTATTTTCTTCAAAGCCCTCTCCACTTTTTTCAGGAGTTCGGACTCGGTGGTGAGAAGGTCCAGTTCGGTGTCCCTTTCCAGAGTGTCACTACCCAAATCCGCAAAGTGAATCATATAAGAGGAGAGATTACCAGAGGATTCGGTTAGAGATTTCTCCATGGTATGTTTTTCTAAATTCTTTATCTCTTTGATTATTCTCTCTTTTTCCTGGAGCAATCTTTTCTTTATCTCTTCTATGAACTTTTTATCCAACATTTCTCTCCCCCCTTTCTTTTATAAATTTTACACAGCGGGAACAAATCTGAGGAAAGTTTTTGTCTTTTCCTACCGTCTCACTCCACATCCAACATCGAGCACATTTTTCTCCCTGGGCTCGGAAAACTTTAATTTCTAACTCCTTGCCTTCTTTAAGGGAAACCTGAGAGGTAAGAAATATCATAGGGAGGTCTTCTTCAAATTCTTTCAGCAGGTTAAAGGTCTCTCCTTCAGATTTAATCTCTAACCTCGCTTCCAGTGAATTACCGATTAATTTATCCTTCCTTGCCTTTTCCAGAGCCTGTAAGACTTTTTCCCTTACCTGGAGAAGTTTTCCCCACTTCTTATCTCTCTCTTCGTCCCATTCCTCGCTCTCCGGAAAGGAAGAGAGAAAGACACTTTCTTCCTCTTGGGGTAAATTTTGCCAGACTTCCTCTGCTGTGAAGGAGAGAATGGGAGCCATAAGTTTTACATAGGCGGTAAGGATTTTGTAAAGCACTGTTTGGGCAGACCTTCTGGCAGGAGAGAGAGGAGGGTAAACATAAAGTCTATCCTTAAGTACATCCAGATAGAAGGAACTCATCTCCTTCACCGCAAATTGGTAGAGTGTCTGGTAGACCCTAAAGAACTGATAACTCTCATAAAATTTCTTCACTTTCTGGATTAGTTTCTGGAGTTGGTCGTAAGCCCACCTATCTATCTCCCACCATTTTTCTTTGGGTAAGGCATCTTTCTCGGGATCAAAATCGTTAAGGTTGCCTAAGATAAACCTACAGGTATTTCTTATTTTTCTGTAGGCGTCTATATTTATACTCAAGATTTCTTCCGATATTTTTATATCCTTACTGTATTCTGAAGAAGCCACCCACAGACGCAGGATATCTGCTCCATATTTTTTCACCACTTCTTGAGGATCAATCACATTTCCCAAGGATTTAGACATCTTCTTACCTTCCTTATCCACCACAAATCCATGGGTGAGAACCTCTCTATAAGGAGGGTTATCCATAATTCCTAAGGAAGCAAGTAAAGAAGTCTGAAACCAACCCCTGTGTTGATCACTACCTTCCAGATACATATCCGCAGGCCAGGAAAGTTCTTCCCTTTCTTTAAGGACTGCATAATGACTTATTCCTGAGTCCAGCCAGACATCAAGAATATCTTTTTCCTTCCGGAAGTTTTTCCCTCCACATTCCGGACATCTAAACCCCGGAGGCAAGAATTCACTTACTTCTTTTTCAAACCAGACATCTGCCCCTTGTTTCTTTACCTCCTCTATTACTTTGTTTACAATCTTTTCTTCCAGAATAGTCCTTCCACAATTCTGACAGTAAAGGGCGGGGATAGGAACTCCCCATAGTCTCTGGCGAGAAAGACACCAATCTGGTCTGTTCTCCAGCATGCCTCTTATCCGATTTTTAGAGACAGGAGGGAACCATTTAACTTTATGGATGCTTTCCAGAGCCTTTTTCCTTAAGTTGTTTCTCTCTATCCCCAGAAACCATTGAGGAGTAGCCCGAAAGATAACTGGGTTCTTACATCTCCAGCAGTGAGGATAGGTATGATAAATTTCCCCTTCCTTAATCAGCAATCCTTTATTTTTTAAATCTTTCACTATCACTTTATTTGCTTCCCATACTTTCAGTCCCTGATACTTCTTTACTTCTTCAGTAAACCTTCCTTTCTCATCTACAGGAGAAAAAACTTCCAATCCATAGAGAATACCTGTCTGATAATCTTCTTCTCCATGCCCGGGAGCAGTATGCACACAACCAGAGCCTTCCTCCGTGGTAACATAATCAGCCATAACTATCTTTCCTTTCTTTTCTAAGAGGGGATGGAGATACTCTAATCCCTCCATTTCTTTCCCTTTTTTCCTTTCTTTAATCTCTTCTCCCTTTACTCCCGTTTCCTTGGCTATTCTTTCCTGAGCCTTTTCCGAAAACAGCCAAACTTCCTCCTTAACCTTAACCCATATATAAATCTCCTCTGGATGAAGAGCTACAGCCACATTCCCAGGCAATGTCCAGGGAGTAGTAGTCCAAATAAGGATAAAAGCAGGTAAAGAATGTATCTTTTGAAGAAGAGGGAACTTTACCCAGAGGGAAGGAGATTTCTTTTCCTGATACTCCACTTCTGCCTCGGCCAGGGCAGTTTCACAGTTTATGCACCAGTAAATGGGTTTTTTACCCCTGTACACATATCCCTTCTTTACCAGAGTCATAAAAGCCTCTATAATCTTTGCCTGATAGGTATAGTCCATGGTAAGGTAAGGGTTTCCCCAATCTCCCAGAACTCCCAGCCTCTGGAACTCTTCTCTCTGTCTATTTACATAGAAAAGAGCATATTTTCGGGCTTCCTTTCGGAACTTCAGAGGGTCAACCTCCTCCTTTTTTTGTATTCCCATCCGGCGAAAAAGCTGAAGTTCTACCGGTAATCCATGACAATCCCATCCTGGAACATAGGGAGTGCGAAGACCGGAAAGAGATTTGGACTTGATAACTATATCCTTCAGTATCTTATTGTAGGCCTGCCCTAAGTGTATATCTCCGTTGGCATAGGGAGGTCCATCGTGGAGGATAAAGACCTTGTTTTTCCCTTCCAGCATACGATAATAAATCTTTTTTTCCTCCCAGAATTTCAAAATTTCTGGTTCTCGAGAAGGTAAATTGGCTTTCATAGGAAAAGAGGTAGAGGGGAGGTTTAGAGTTTGACGGTAGTCTCTCATCTCAGTCTCATGCCTAAATCTATAAGGGTTTTTACTACAAAACTTCTAAAGAAAATGAGAATAAAGATAGCAATCAGGGGGCTGAAATCTATTCCCCCTAAGGGAGGAATTTTCCTTCTCAAAGGAGCAAGCACAGGATCGGTGGAGCGTTTAAGAAAGATAACTATAGGGTTATAAGGGTCAGGGTTAACCCAGGAGATGAGGGCACGTATTATAATTAACCAGATATAAAGGGTTACCGCGATATTTATTACTTTCCCCAAGGATATAAGAAAATTACCCCATACAAACATATCGCGGAGATTTTATCATATCCTCTCTTAAAAATCTTCTCCTTCTTCCCTCTAAGAGGTATAATTAAGGATGCGGATTTTTCTTCTTTCTCAATTTGGTTTTAGATTATTCTTCCAAATGAAGGTATGAGTGTGATAAGGCTTTCTTCTACCTCTTTGAGTATCTTTGAGGAATGTAAAAGATGCTTCTATCTGGAGGTGAAGGAGGGAGTAAAGAGACCCCGAGGCCCTATGCCTTCCATCACCTTTGGTCTGGATAGAGTGATAAAGGAGTACTTTAATCTTTACCGAGAGAAGGGAGAGATGCCACCCCTTTTAAAGGAGAGATTGCCAGGAAGATTGATGCGTAAACTTCCCTATGAGTTAAATTACTTTGACAAAGATATTAAGGCGGGATTAATGGGAAGACTGGATGAATGCGTGGTGGAGGAAGTAAGGGGTAAGAGTATTTATTATCCTGTGGACCACAAAAGTAGAGCCTCTTCTCCCTCCAAGGAGAACTACTCGGAAAAATATTATCAACTTCAGATGGATATCTATGCCCTTCTTCTGGAAGAATTTTTGAGGGAAGTTCCGGGGGCTGAGATTGGAGATAGGGCTTTCCTGATTTATTACTATCCCCAGGAGATAACCCCAGAGAATCTCTTCCAATTTGCTGTGGAAATTCAGACTGTGGAAGTAAATGTGAGGAGAGCCAGAGAAAAATTCCACCAAGCAGTAAGATTCTTAAGAGAGGGGAAATTACCCAAGGAACACTCTAAAAACTGCCCTTTTGGAGAATGGGAAAGGGGGGTAAGAAGGGTGGAGAGGAAGAAAGAAGAGTGGAGTGGCTACCTTTTCTGATCTTTACCCTCCATGTGCCTCTAACCAGTTCTTGCCAAAGGAAAGATTTACCACCAAGGGAACTTTTAACTCTACTACCTTCTCCATCAAGTTCTTGACCAGGGGATAAATTTCTCCTTTTTCCTCTTCCGGCACCTCTAAAAGAAGTTCATCGTGTATCTGGAGAAGTATCTTGCTCCTGAGCCTCTTTTTGTTGATTTCACGGTATATATTAATCATGGCCATCTTAATTATCTCTGCTGCAGTTCCTTGAACAGGAGTATTAATAGCCTCTCTCTCTGCAGAATTTCTTAAAAGACGGTTCTCAGAATTTATCCCGGGAAGGGGTCTTCTCCTTCCCATCATGGTGGTTACATAACCCTTTTCCCGGGCTTGGGTCAGTGTTTTTTCTATAAATTTTTTTACTCCAGGGTGGGCTTTAAAGTAACTCTCAATAATGATTTTAGCCTCTTCTTCTTTACATCCTATCTGTTGAGCCAGCCCAAAGGGACTGATACCATAGATTATTCCGAAATTTATAGCCTTTGCTTTTCTTCTTAAATCTGGGGTTACTTGATGAGGAGCAAGATGAAAAATTTCTTGCGCAGTTTGAGTATGTATATCCTCTGACCTGCGAAAAGTCTCTATGAGCGTCTCATCCTGTGAAAGAGAGGCCATTATCCTCAACTCTATCTGAGAGTAATCTGCAGAAAGCAGTAAACTGCCGGGAGGAGAGATAAAAGCCTTGCGTAACTCTTTCCCCCATTCTCCTCTCAAGGGTATATTCTGAAGGTTAGGTTGGGAGGAAGAAAGTCTTCCTGTAGCCGTTACTGCCTGGTGGAAGGAGGTGTGAATTCTTCCTGTCTGAGGGTCAATAAAGGAAATTAAGGGAAGGATAAAACCGTGCCTTATTTTTTGAAGATTCCTGTATTCCAGTATCCATCGGGCTATTTCATGCTGGGATGCAAGACGGGATAATACTTCCACAGAAGTGGAGTAACCAGTTTTGCCCTTTTTATAGGGAGGCAGTCTCAATTTTTCAAATAAAATATAGGCTACTTGTTGGGGTGAGTTTAAATTGAATACTTCTCCTGCCAGTTGGAAAACCTTATCTGAGACCTTTCCCATCTCCTCCTCAATATCCTGAGAGAGCCTAAGCAGAGTCTCTTTCTCCATTAGAATTCCTTGTATTTCCATCTCTGCCAGAACCGGGATGAGAGGTATCTCTATAGAAGTAAAGATATTTAAAAGGGAAAGTTTTTCCAGTTTTTGTAAGAGGATTTCCTTCAATCTCAGAGTATAATCTACATCTTCGCAGGCATAACGGGTGGTGGTTTGTATATCCACCTCACCTATGTTTTTCTTATCTTTTACCAGTTCTCCGAAAGCCTTCATTTTGTAACCGAGGTATTTCATAGCCATAAATTCCAGATTATGCTCTCCTCTTACCGGATTTAGTAGATGAGAGGCTATCATAGTATCGAAGACTATATTCTTTAATCGAATATTTCTCTTAGCCAGGACTATATAATCAAACTTGAGATTTTGTCCCACAATATTTTTCTCTTCCAGGAGGGGTTTTAGAAGCGAAAGTACTTTTCCTTCGGGTAATTGGGGAGGAGCACCTAAGTAAGAATGTCTTAAAGGAATATAATAGGCTTCCTTGGGCTTGAGGGAGATAGAAATTCCCACCAATTCAGTTCTATGAGGAACTAAGGAGGTGGTTTCCGTATCCAGAGAAATTTCTCTACTCTCTTTCAATTTTTTAAGGAGTATTTCTAAATCTTTCTCCGATAAAACTGTATGATAAAGAACATCTTTATTTTCTTTGCGAGGAGCAAGACTTAATAGGGAAGAGGTAAGCCCAAACTCTGGAAAAATTTCTTCTCCCTTTTCTAAATCCAGTTTTAAGTTTTTCATTTTTTCTGGAACCCAAGAAATAGGAACCCGGGAATTAAGGAGAGCAATTTTTTTGGAGAGTAGAAGGCGGGTACGATTTTCCCTTAAAATCTCCCCTTTCTCTATCTCCTCCAGGTGGGAATAAATTCCTTCCAGATTTCCGTAGTTCTGAAGTAACTTCCGGGCAGTAATTTCTCCCATTCCCTGAATTCCTGGCAAATTTAGGCTTTCATCACCGGTAAGAGCGAGAAAATCTGGGATTTGTGAGGGTCTTATACCCAACTCTTTTTCCAATTGTTCTGGTTCATAGACCTTATAGGATTGGAAAGGGTTTATTACTCTTACCTGAGGAGAAACTAATTGAAGAAGGTCTTTTTCTGGAGAGACAATTAAGACTTCCATATTTCTCTCCCTTACCTGATGGCAAACGGTAGCAATTATGTCCTCAGCAGAGTACTCTTTTCCCTCTATAATCTGAAATCCCATCACCTTGGCTACAGATTTCATTTTTTCCAGGTCTTTCCGTAGAGAAGGAGGCATGCGAGGATGAAGAGTATGATAGGAGAAAGAGGGTTTCTTCCTGAGGGTGGGAGCAGGCATATCAAATACACAGATTCCATAGGAAGGGTTATGTTCTCTTATAAGGTGGAGTATTATTTTCAGAAAAAGAGAAACTGGACTTTCTCTTTCTCTCCTTTCTTGAGGGATGGAGGGGAGAGAGTAATAAGATTTATAGGCAAGAGCATTACCATGTATCAAAAGTAATTTTTCCCTCATTCCCTACCTCTCTTGGGCAAGAGTCCAGCAATTTACTCCCATCCCGACCAGATTTTTTCTCTGGCTATATCCAGAAGGGCTTTCTCAACTCTAGCTAACTGAAGGAGGCAATCAGAGGATCTGCTTTCATCTATTTTTACTTCTCCCTGTTTTGCTTCCTGCTCTTTTCTTACCAGACCCCCGGAAGTAAGGGGTTTATCCGGGATAATCAATTCTATCTCTGGAATTTTCTGAATAACTGCTATACACCTATCTCTCATCTTTTCAGCCCATTCCTCATCAGGAAGAGATGAAACCTACTTTCACTTTTTCTTCCATCTTGACCTCCTTTCTTCCTGAAAGTTTAACCACAAGGTTAACTTTTTACAAGTTTATATAATATGGTATAATTAATAAAAAGATGAGAGAAATAGTGCATCTTGCCTGTTCGGAATGTAAAAGGAGGAATTATACTACCACTAAAAATAAGAATACTAAGGAAAGATTGGAACTTAGGAAATTCTGCCCTTTTTGTAAAAAACATACTTTACATCGGGAAACCAGGTAATTTGAAAAAAATAACCAATTCTGGTATAGAAATAGGTCAGGCCTGTAGCTCTAACTGGTGAGAGCGCCGGACTCCAAATCCGGTGGATGGGGGTTCGAATCCCTCCAGGCCTGCAATTTTTAATGTTATAGAGAGATGTTAAAAAAATTTAAAAATTATATAAGAGAAGTAAGGAACGAGATGAAGAAGGTTTCTTGGTCGGATAGAAAAATATTATGGGCTTCCACCTTACTGGTGGTGGTAATTACCATAATAAGTGCTATATACATAGGTCTTATTGATATTATTCTTACCCGGATTATAGGGCTTATCATAAGATAGAAATACTTGTCTAAGATGGCTAAAAAGTGGTATATTGTCCACACTTACACAGGGCAGGAGGAAAAGGTAAGGAAGGAGTTGGAGAATAAACTTCGTATAGAAGGTTTAGAGGGGAAGGTGGAGGAAATTTTGGTGCCTACTGAGGAAGTTATGGAGATAAAGAGAGGAAAAAGGAAAGTTCAATCCCGAACTGTTTACCCAGGATATTTATTTATAAAAATGGAGTTAGATAAGCGACTCTGGTATCTCATTAGAAGGATTCCCGGGGTTACTGGTTTCGTTAGTTCTACCGAGGGTAAGGAGAAACAACCCTTAGAGATATCTGAGGAGGAGATAGAGAAGATTAAAATAGCCGTGGAAGAGAGGAAGGCTAAACCTAAACCCAAGGTAGTTTTGGAAGTGGGAGAGAATGTAAAGATTGTGGAAGGACCTTTCACCAATTTCACAGGATATATTGAAGAGGTGGATGTGGATAAAGGGAGAGTAACGGTGATGGTCTCTATCTTTGGAAGGTCTACTCCGGTAGAACTGGAGTACTGGCAGGTGGAGAAGATTTAAGATGCCTAAGAAAGTTTTAACCCGTATTAAATTACAGATACCTGCAGGACAGGCCACTCCTGCTCCTCCGGTAGGTCCTGCTCTGGGACAGCATGGAGTGAATATAATGGAGTTCTGCAAGGCTTTCAACGAAAGCACAAAGGGAGAAGAAGGAATGATAATACCGGTGGTAATTACCGTATATGAAGACCGCAGTTTTACTTTCATCACCAAATCTCCTCCTGCCTCTATACTTTTAAAGAAAGCCGTAGGAATTGCTAAAGCCTCTGGAGAACCTAATCG